>JAZQHY010000046.1:0-19723 GCA_045540815.1 Clostridia bacterium
CGTTATCGTTATCGACTCTGTTGCGGCACTAGTGCCAAAGGCAGAAATTGCAGGTGTTATGGGTGACTCGCACGTTGGTCTTCACGCAAGACTAATGTCACAGGCACTTAGAAAACTTACAGGCGTGCTTAATAAATCAAACACAGCGGCAATCTTTATCAACCAGATTCGTGAAAAGGTTGGCGTTATATACGGCTCACCTGAGGTTACTACAGGCGGTAGAGCGCTTAAGTTCTATTCATCTGTACGTATGGACGTTAGAAAAGGCGAGGCTATAAAGGACGGTTCCGAGATAATCGGTAACAGAACAAGAGTAAAGATTGTTAAAAACAAAATGGCACCTCCGTTTAAAGAGGTTGAATTTGATATCCTGTTTGGTAAGGGTATATCAAAAGAAGGCAATATCCTTGATATTGCGGCTATGTTTGACATAGTAAATAAATCGGGCGCGTGGTACTCATACGAGGGCGAGCGCATAGGTCAGGGCAGAGATAAGGCTAAAGAATATTTAATCGAAAACCCTGAGGTTATGGAAGAAATCTATGCTAAAATAATGCAAAAAATCGATGAAGGAGCAAAATTACCTTCAGGTAAGAAGTAATTTTTATGAAGATTACAGACATCGATGTTCAAAAAAAGAATAAAAACAGAGTTTCTGTGTTTGTGGATGGCGAGTATTCGTTTTCGCTTGAGCAGATAGACGCATTAAGGCTATCACTTAAAATTGGTATGGAAATAACCAACGAGGATATAAATAAATACAATATCGAGTCAAACCTTGGTAAAGCGCGTGCAAAGGCGGGAGATATGTTATCGCGCAGACCATATTCACTACACGAGTTTAAGTCAAAGTTACTTGACAAAGGCTTTGATGATGTGATAGTAGAGGCGATTGCAGACGAATTTTCGGACCTTGGCTACCTAAATGACTTTGAATATGCAAAAATGTATATTGAAGATGCAAGGTGTAAGCTAAAGGGAGATAAAAAGATTCTCTATGAGCTTTCGCTTAAAGGTATCGGTGAACGTATTGTACGCGAGGCTTTAGACGAATGCGAAAGCGTGGAGCTTGACGAGATAGCAGGCATCATAAACACAAAATACGCATCGATGGATATTACTGATTACAAGATAAAACAGAAAATCACCGCATATCTTGCATCGAGAGGATTTTCGTTTTCCGAGATAAATGACGCTATAAGATATGCCGTTGAAAGTAGGGAAAATATTGAATAAAAAAATAGGTTTTGTATCGCTTGGCTGTGCAAAAAATCAGACAGATACCGAAACAATGCTTGCACTTGTGTCGGACAGAGGGTTTGAGATTACAAACAACGAATCCGAGGCGGACGTTATAGTAGTAAACACCTGTGCGTTTATCGACAGCGCAAAGGAAGAGTCTATTTCAGCAATTCTTGAGATGGCCGAGTATAAAGAGGACAAGTGCTCACTTTTAATTGTAACAGGCTGTATGGCACAAAGATACAAAGACGAGATATTAAAGGAACTTCCCGAGGTGGATATAATTCTCGGTGTAAATGACTATAATTTAATAGCGGATGCTATTTGCGATTTCTACGAAAAAGGTAAAAAAGCTTCTCAGGTAAGCGATGCAAATGAGCATATTACATCTGACTTACCGCGCGTGCTTTCCACACCTTCGCATACGGCGTATTTAAAAATTGCCGACGGTTGCGATAATTTTTGCACATACTGTATCATACCAAAGCTACGCGGAAAATATAAGTCCAGAAATCCCGAAAGCATTATAAACGAGGCGAAAAGCCTTGCGCAAAGCGGAGTAAAGGAGCTAATACTTGTTGCGCAGGATACTGCGTATTACGGCAGAGAAAAAGGGTGTGACTACAGCCTTGTAAAGCTACTTAAAGATATATCAGCCATAGACGGCATAGAGTGGATAAGACTTCAGTACTGCTATCCCGAAAACATCACAGACGAGCTTATAGATGAGATTGCATCTAACAAAAAGATAGTAAAATACCTTGATATGCCCCTTCAGCACGTAAGCGATAATGTGCTAAAGAAAATGGGTAGACGCAGCAGAAAAGAGGAAATTTACACACTTGTGGAGAAATTAAGAAATAAAATAGAAAATCTTTCTATAAGAACATCTATCATAGTGGGTTTCCCTGGTGAAACCGAGGAAGATTTTAAAGAGCTGTACGAGTTTTTAAAAATTGCAAGACTTGAAAAAGTAGGTGTGTTTACCTACTCAAGAGAGGAAGATACACCTGCATATTCCTTTGATGACCAGATAGACGACGATGTGAAGGAAGACAGATACAATGCTCTTATGAGCCTTCAAAGTGAAATTTCACTTTCAATAAATGAGTCTAAAATTGGTAGTATTACAGAGGCAATCGTTGAGGATTATGACGAAGAAGAACTTTCGTACGTTGGAAGAACGTATGCCGATACTATAGATGTAGACGGAAATGCTTATATATATTCAGCTGATGAGCTTGAAATAGGAAGCATAGTAAAAATTAAAATATTAAATGCGGAAAACTATGACGTAATAGGTGAGGTTGTAAACTGATTTCATCGTAACACGCCGAAAACGGCAGAAATGGAGACGATTATGAATTTAGCAAACAAGATTACACTGGTAAGAATACTTATGATACCGCTGTTTATGATAGCGCTTATGCTACAGACGGTTTTTACAGGATATACTGTAGTATGTGATATTGTAGCAACCATTATATTTGCAGTGGCATCACTTACTGACGGACTTGATGGACACATTGCAAGAAAGTACAATCAGATAACCGATTTTGGTAAATTTGTCGACCCGCTTGCAGATAAACTGCTTGTTGCAACTGCACTTATATCATTAGTTGAGCTTGGCAGAATTCCCGCGTGGATGCCTGTAATAATCATAGCAAGAGAATTTATAGTAACAAGCCTTAGAATAGTTGCTATGTCAAATGGCGTAGTGCTTGCTGCAAATATGACAGGCAAGATAAAAACAGTTATACAGATTATAGCTATCATTTGTGCGCTTCTTTTATACAACGATAAGTTTGCTATAATGGGATTTAGCATAGGTTATATAGCAATGTTTATAGCTACAATGTTCACTATTTATTCAGGTGTTGTGTACCTAAAAGATAATTGGAAGCTTATAAATAATTTTAAATAATACAATTACAATATATAAAAATAACCCCATATCAACTTGATTAGATATGGGGTTAAACTTTAAATTTCGCTGTTTACACCCGTAAGGGTGTTTTCTTTTTTATAGAATAGGTTTTATGTTGAAACTGTAATGTATCTTCTTTTCGTTTAGCTGATACTTTCGCGAAAGCTCAGAGTCGCAACTGTTTGAACTTATGCCTGAAACCTTGTAGTCTATTCTCACTATCGTTTTACCCTTATCGCCAATGTCATTTGTATGAGTAGCATACGTAAGCTGGTCTGACGAATAGTTTGACGCATTAAATTCAAATGCATCATCGCTTGTAAAAATAAGTCCTGTGTGTTGATGCCTGTCGCATACCGATAGATAATTTGTGTGTGTATGATTTCCGTGTTCCTGTGGCTTTGGATATGCTACATACTCATCTTTTACTCTTGAAGTATAGTATCCGACTTTTGCGTGTGTGCACATATCTACATAGTTTTCCATAGGGCCCATACCGAAATATTCAAGCTTTGACATTTTGTCGGAAAGCATAAATTCAAATCCAAACCTTGAAAGGTATATGCACTCGGAAATTATGTCAGCATCTAGTGCTATATTTACTCTGCCTGACGGGAATATTTCAAAATGCGTAGTAAATTTTGAAAAAGGCGATTGTGAAACGCACGCAAGGCTTCCCTTAACCTTTATTTTTATAGTTTCGTCAGCGGTGCATTCTACCGAGTAAACCTTGTTGAAAATCTTGTTTGAAATTCCAATGTTTTTGTTATTATCAAGTGTTTTCAAAAAAGAATTTATCCTTCTGTCATTGTCTGCAGGTGCTCTCCACGTTGTTAAACGAACTTTATCAAGCAGAAGTTCTTTGTGCTTGACCTTCATAGATTTGAAATTTCCAAACATCTTGTCAAATACATATACAAATCCGTTTCCGTTGATTATTATTTCGTTTTCCGTTTCAGTAGAAAGTACCTTTCCCGGAATTACCTCTATGCCTATCTTAGGAACATCTGCCTCAAACTGCGCCATAGCAAATTCATAATCCTTCGGTACAAGCCTTGTTTTATTTAGCGAAACGCAAGAAAAGTTTACATAACAACCTAAATGGCAAGTTTCAGGAATATCGTATTTGATTTCTATTTCCTTTTTTTCTTTAGGAGCAATGTCAAGTATCATCATTCCCCTTGCCACAATTTCTTTGTCGCACACAAACTCCCATTTTAGCTTATAATCTTTAAGATTTATAAAATCATATAGATTTGTAACAGTAAACTTACCTTTGTTGACATTTGACGCATCAATTTTAACATACTGATATATGTATTTTGCATTGAGGGAATCTGCTTTAAATGAACGGTCGGCAAATACAAGTCCGTCTGTGTCAAAGTCTGATGCGTATGCATATTCGCTCTGGTCATTTTCATATTTTGGTATGCCGTCTTCTATTATAACTTGGTCAGCCCAATTACAAAACGTGCTTGCACCATTGTAATTAACAAGAGGAGCGGTATCCTTCTTTTGCATTTTATCTTTCACTATATCGTAGACTTTCCCGTAATCCGGTTCAATCCCTGATGACCACATTATGATACTTGGGTGGTTTTTATCACGCTCTATCATACGGTCTACTCTGTCCCAAATAGCATCATTCCAGTCGTGATGGTCTGTTAGGAAGAGTGAATCGTGTGATACACATTTATTTTTTGCACGATGTTCTGAACTAAGCATTCCTATGTCCGCTTCATCTATTACATAAAATCCGTATCTGTCTGCCATATTGAAAAATTCAGGTGTAGGCGGATAATACGATGCTTTTACGCAATTAATATTAAGCCTTTTCATAAGCTTAAAATCCTTTTTAATATCAGCATCTGTCATAACGTGTCCCGTCACAGGGTGAGTATCGTGGCGGTTTACGCCTTTTAGTGTAACCGATACACCATTTACCATAATATCACCGTTATCAGATGCCTCAATGGTTCTGAATCCAACATATTGCGGTATGTATTCTCCCTCTGCCTTGAGTATAAGCTTATACAGATTTGGTGTTTCCGCTGTCCAAATCTTTGCGTTTTTAAAAATTATTTCAGTTTCTTTTTCAAACTTTTTATCAAATAATTTTTTCTTGCCTTCGTAAAGCGATGCGGTAACAGAGGTTTCGCAGTCAACCGATATTTTAAGCGTGTCAAGATTTGTGCATAGCTTTATGTCTCTTATCTTTTTCTTTGAACGTGAAAGCAGATAAACATCTCTGAAAATTCCTGAAAAGCTAAAGATTCCTTGCTTTTCCAAATAACTTCCGTCACACCACTTAAGGACCTTTACCATTACCTCGTTCTTGCCGTCTATAAGGTAGTCGGTAATATTAAATTCCGATTGATTGTGGCTTCCCTGATTGTAACCGACCTCCATTCCGTTTATGTACAGATAGAAGCAAGAGCTTACGCCTTCGAATACTATGTAAGTGTCGCGGTCTTTGCCATTCACCTCAAAAAATCTTCTGTATACACCGCATGAGTTGTCATCGGGTACATACGGCGGGTCGACAGGATAAGGGTAGTTTGTATTTGAGTAATATGGTTTTTCGTAACCGTGCATCTGCCAACAAGATGGAACAGGTATTTTATCCCATTTCTTTATTACCCTTGGCATTTCGTAATATTTTTCAAAAAAAGCAAAATCCCACACACCATTTAAAAGTGTGTAGAATTCTGATTTTGATTTATCCATAGTAAGTGCACTTTTTCTGTCAGCATATGGTACAAAATAGCTCCTTGGAGCATCTGTGCCCATATGCAAAAAATGCGGGTCTTGCCACTCTTTGTTGTTCATAGTATTTCCCCCTGATATTAGTTCATAGTGCTTGTGTGCGCTTCAAAAGTTTCGGTAAATATATGGCTTCCGTCTTTTTTTACCTCATCTGTGTGATAGTAAAGATACGAATGTTTTTCAGGATTTAATGCAGCCTTAATCGATTCAAGTCCGGGGTTGCATATAGGACCTATAGGAAGACCGGTGTATTTGTAAGTATTGTACTTTGATTTTGTTTCCAAATCTTTGTAATACACCTTGTCTGCATCATACATACCGTTAGTTTTTGCATATACTACGCTTGCATCTATTTGAAGAAGCATACCTTTTTCAATTCGGTTTTGTATTACACCTGAAATGGTTCTTCTCTCTAAGTCAAGCTTTGTTTCGCGTTCAATTAAAGATGCCTTGGTGATAACATCATATATGCCGTCGTAGTCTTTCGGGTACTGCTTTTCAAATTCCGAAAGCATGGTATCTATAATGTCGTGCGCCGAAGAGTCTGCATATACCTCGTATGTGCTTGGAAATAAAAATCCCTGAAGGGTATAGTTTACATCTTTTTTTGGTATTTCCTTTATAAATTTATAATCATAATCATCACCGAGTGCGTTTAAAAATTCATCTTTTGTACAAAGACCTGCCTCTTCGCATTTTACCCCTATCATTTCAGCAGAATAACCCTCTGGAATGGTTAGAGTAACGGTTTCTTTTTTAGCACCCTCTGTAGTAAGCTTTTCTATTATCGCATCATATGACATATCGCTGTTTAAGATAAAGTCGCCGTATTTAAGGTTAGCAGCCTCGCCTGAAAGCTTTGCTTTTAAAACGAACAGATATTTGCTTATTATTACATCGTTTTCCTTTAGTGTTTCGGCAATCTGCATAAGTGACTGTCCTTTTTCAACTGTTACAACAACATTTTGCCCTTTTCCAAATGATGATGCAATAAAAATTGCTATTATGATAAGTGCAATTAAAACTGCGCCTTTTTTTATAAGTTTCATACCACTCACCTCTTTAGAGTATAATCTTTCCCTCGTCAAGCTCACTTATAATTTTTGCAATTGCGTTATCTTCATTGCTTACAGTAATACGGTCGGCTGCTGCCTTTGCCTCGTCTGTTGCATTTGCAACCGCAACGCCAAGACCTGCTGTTTTCAGCATTTGAACATCATTGTAATAATCGCCTATTGCGATGGTCTTTTTTATATCAATGTTTAAAATTTCTGATAGCTTTTTGATAGCGATACCTTTGTTTGAACCCTTTGGAAGCATTTCATAAAGGTATTCCTCCGAGCGGACAAAGTCATATTTGTGAGCCTCGCTGTGAGATGAAAGTACCTTTTCGAGTTTTGTTATATTATCGTCATCTGTGTCGGCAAAAATAATTTTTGCTATTGGAAGCGGTACTTCGTCATAACTGCATTTTAGGTGAGGAACACCTGTGATACCTCTGAACCACTGTGTAGCCTCGTTGTCCTTTGTAAAGAAAATCTCATCGAACGAGCTTATCTGTATTCCTATGCAGTCCATCTTTTGATGTATGTATTTTGCAATCTCTAACGCATCAGGTGAAATAGGCATTTTCCACACGTATTCCATTTTTCGATGATCATATATACCACCACCGTTTATGCAACCAAACGGGCAGTTTGGATTTATTGTGTTAAATGCATCGTGAGAAAAAAATGGCATACGTCCTGTGATAAAGGTAAAGTATCCGCCTTCATTTTTAAAATATTCTATTGCATCAAGGTTTTCTTTTGAAATTGTTTTGTCGTTTTTGAATAGTGTACCGTCGAGGTCGGTACATATAAGTAGTCCTTCGAATTTTCCCATAGTGTATTCTCCGTATATATTTAATTTAAAATATTATACCATATTAAGCCATAAAAAACAACACATTACGAAACTAATTTATAATAAATTCATAATATATATAGGTGATGGTTATGACTATGAAATTTGGAAGGGCATATAACGGACGAGTGCGAAGAAGGAGGAAGATTTCCTTTAATGCCTTTGTTATAATATTTATTTTAAGTTTAACGGCTTTTTTTAATGCCGTATTTTTTGTATGCATTCGCCCCACAATTGTGGGGGTTATGGGAAACAGGCTTAATACCATTGCCGTTAGTGAAATAAATAAGAGTGTGGCAGAGATTTTAAAAGATGTTTCGTATGATGATTTGATGTATACCAAATACACAGACTCAGGTTATGTAACGAGCATCTCGCTAAACTCGGTAGATGTAAACAGGGTGAAATCTCATCTTGTGCTGGATATAAACAAAAGGATAGAGGCTATATCAAAAGACAAAGTAAATATTCCTCTCGGTAGCCTTCTGGGCAATGAATTTTTAGCAGGACTCGGACCTGATATTCCTGCGTACATAGCACCTTACGGATTTGTAAACATAGAGTTTAAAGATGAGTTTGTAAGCGTTGGCATAAATCAGGTAAAGCACGTGGTATATTTAAACGTAAAGGCGGATATGTCAATGATGATGACGGGTATAAACTGCAAAAAAGCTGTCAGTACAGACGTATTGGTAGCTCAAACGGTTATATCGGGTCAAGTGCCCGACTTCTATACCGATGAAGGACTTATTGGTTTGACAAAGTAGTGGTTTAATGATAAAATTTTGTGTAGTAATTTATTTGGAGATTTGTTATGACAAAAGATATAATATTTGACTATGTTACAGATTATATAAATAATACACTTGGTGATAGCGATGGCTTTTTAGCTGAGCTTGAGGCATATGCCGAAGAAAATCACGTACCGATAGTGACCAAGGATACAGCGTGGCTACTTCGTAGCCTTATGTGTATGCAAAAGCCAAAAAAAATCCTTGAAATAGGCACGGCGATAGGGTATTCTGCAATTTTATTTGCAAAGTATTCAGATGCAAGTATCGTTACCCTTGAAAAAGATGAGGAAACTGCGCTTGTTGCAAAGAAAAACATCGAAAGGGCAGGCTTATCTGACAGAATACAGGTAATAGTCGGTGATGCTATGGAGAGCATAAAAGGCATAGACGATAAATTTGACTTTGTGTTTTTAGATGCAAACAAATCGCATTACAAAGATTACCTTCCTGATATATTAAGAAATCTTTCTGACGGCGGTGTTGTCGTGTCGGACAACATCTTGTACAAGGGAATGGTTGCAAACGACGAGCTTGTGACCAAACGCCAGAAAACCATAGTGAAAAACTTAAGAGAATACTTAAACATTCTTACAAATCATACAGAGCTTGTAACGTCGATAATCCCAATAGGCGATGGTGTGGCATTGTCGGTAAGAAAGGAAACTAAAGATGAAAAATAAAGTAGAATTACTTGCTCCTGCGGGCAGTTTAAATAAACTTAAATACGCGCTTATGTACGGAGCAGACGCGGTATATATAGGCGGTGAGGAATTTTCCCTTCGCACAGCATCAAAAAACTTTACAAACGAGGAAATAAAAGAAGGCATCGAGTTTGCGCATAATATGGGAAAGAAGGTGTATATCACTGCAAATATTATCGCGCACAACCGCGATTTGAAAGAGTTCCCTGAGTTTGTCCGTGAAGTTGATAAAATGGGTGCAGATGCTATAATTGTGTCTGACCTTGGCATGATGGATATAGTAAAAGAGGTCGCACCAAACCTTGAAATTCATATAAGTACACAGGCAAACAACGTAAACTACGGCACAGTAAAAGCGTGGTACAGACTAGGTGCAAAGAGGGTAATACTTGCCCGCGACTTGTCGTTTGACGAGATAAAGGAAATACGCGAAAATATATCGGCAGATGAAGAACTTGAGGCGTTTGTTCACGGAGCTATGTGTATATCATATTCGGGAAGGTGTCTACTTAGCAACTACCTTACAAAGCGCGATGCCAATATGGGTGCGTGCGCACATCCGTGCAGATGGAAATATCATTTGGTGGAAGAGCAAAGACCAGGTGAGTATATGCCTGTAGTGGAAAATGACAGAGGCACATTTATATTTAATTCAAAAGATTTATGTATGATAGCGTATATCCCCGAGCTTGTTAAATCGGGCATAAACAGCTTCAAGATAGAAGGCAGAGTGAAAAACGAATTGTATGTTGCAACTGTTGTAAAGGCGTACAGACAGGCTATAGATGCATACTATGCTGACCCTGACGGGTATAAATTTGACGAAAGTTTACTCGATGAGCTTAAGAAAGTAAGCTACCGCGAATATACCACAGGTTTTTTCAATGACCGCCCTACAGGCGACGAGCAGGTATACGGAAGCAGTACCTATATTCAGGATTATACCATCGTAGGTGTGGTAAAAGAGTATGACGAAAAGACGGGCATTGCCACCATAGAACAGCGAAACAGATTTTTCAAAGGCGACGAAATAGAGGTGTTAAGTCCTGATACAGAGAATTTTGCGTTTATCGTGGATGAAATGACAGACGGCGACGGAAATGAAATAGATGTTGCACCGCACGCGCAGATGACAGTTAAAATGAAAATTGAAAGAAAAGTCGGAGAGTATACAATTCTTCGCAAGAAAAAATAATATGGATATAAAATCCTTCACGGGGCAATCTACCTGTGAAGGATTTTTTTGCGCATAATCCAAAAATTCCATAAACGCGCAGGCATATATTTTAAAAAACGGCTTCGGCAATAAATGCCTGCAGATTGTTTTTTGAAAATATACACCTGCGCATTTTTTACGGAGGATTTTATGAAAAGACATTCTTTTACATTTATCATAATATCTGCTTTATTTTTGACACTTTCAGGAGTCCTTTTTAAAATATCAGTTTTAAAGCATATATCTTTTACAAATGCGGTTATAAATCAGCGCTCGGGTGGTGTGGATGTAAAAGAATACCGCGGACTTATTACAGACAGAAATGACATTCCGTTTGTAGACGGCAGAAGCTATATATATCAGCTAAAGCAAGGGGAGGACAAACAGTCGTATTCTGAAGATGATAACGAAAAAAAGGTAGTGTTTAACGCTACAGACCGTTATGATGATTTAAGCATTGCAAGGCACCTTATAGGCTATACTGATGCGGAAAACACAGGTGTTTCGGGGCTTGAAAAGACATTTGATGAAAAGCTTAAAAGTGACCAAATATATAGGATAAACACAATAAATGACGCACTGGACAAAAGCATAACCGAGTATGGTACACGTGCCAAAAATGCCGATTATGTAAATGATAAAAATGTACGCACCACACTTGACTACCACATACAAAAAGTCGTTGAAGAGGCTATGGATAAATCGGACAAAAACAGCTCGGTGGTGGTGCTTGATGTAAACACTTTTGACGTGCTTGCTATGGCGAGCAGGCCAAATTTTACGCAGTATAATGTGACAGACTACGTAAAATCTGACGGAACTTACCTTATAAACCGCGCGGTTTCAGAGTATAACGCAGGCAGTATTTTTAAGATAATCACCTCTGCAGCGGCACTTGAAACCGGTCTTGCAGATATAGACCATGACTTTCTTTGTTGTGGATTTAGCGAAACTGACGGCGTAAGGTTTAACTGTCTAAATACCGAAGGTCACGGAGTGCTCAGTATGAAAAGGGCATTTGCACTTTCGTGCAACTGTTGTTTTTTAGACCTTGGTATAATTATGGGCGCAGAGCCTGTGTGTGATATGGCGCGAAGGTTCGGCTTTGGAAGAAAAATTCTTGAAACAGATATAGGCGAATGTGCGGGAAATATTCCTTCGGGTGACGCAACCAAAGCTGACGCGGCAAATATATCAATCGGTCAGGGGAGTATACTCATTACTCCGCTTCAGGCTGCAAATATGGCGTGTATCATTGCAAACGGTGGAGTAGCAAAAAAGGTGAATATTATAGACGCTATTGTAGACGAAGAAGGGCACATAATAGAGTTCCTTAGAAAAGAAGGCGAAAACGAGGTTATAAGCCGTGCTACCGCCGATAAGATAAAAGAAATGATGCTTGAGGTAACCATTGACGGCACGGGTATGAACGCATTTTCGTCTGAGGTAGGATATATATGCGGAAAAACAGGCAGTGCTGAAACAGGATGGATGGGCGACGACGGAAATCTTAACACCCACGCATGGTTTTGCGGATTTTATCCTTATGAAAAGCCTAAATATGCGATGGCGGTTTTTGTAGAGGACGGTCATCAGGGTAATACTGCTGCAGCGCCGATTTTCAAGGAGATTGCAGAAGGGATAGAAAATATATATTAATTTTTTAAAAATTATGTGGAATTTTGGTGCGAGATATAGTATAATGGAATTGATAATTTAAAATCGGGGTTTATGCGTTTATGGAAAAATTTTTGATAATTGACGGAAACAGTATAATAAACAGAGCATTTTACGCTATAAAAATGCTTACAAATAAGGACGGCGTGTATACAAACGGTATATACGGCTTTCTTAATATACTTTTTAAAAATCTCGAAGAAATTAACCCCGAGTATGTAGCAGTAGCGTTTGACCTTCGAGCGCCAACCTTCAGGCACAAGATGTATTCAGGCTACAAGGCGCAAAGAAAGGGTATGCCCGAAGAACTTCGTATGCAGATGCCAATTTTAAAAGAAATACTTTCTGCAATGAACATCGCCATATATGAAAAAGAAGGCTACGAGGCAGACGATATTATTGGTACTGTAAGTAAAACCTGTGAAGAAAATAACGTAGAATGCCTTATTCTTACAGGCGATAAGGACGACCTTCAGCTTGCAAGCGATAAAACAAAAGTAATGCTTACAATCACCAAAATGGGCTCGACTACCACTGATATTTATGACGATAAAGCAGTTTTCGAAAAATACGGCGTTACACCGACTGAATTTATAGATGTAAAGGCGCTTATGGGCGATACCTCGGACAATGTTCCTGGTGTAAAGGGCATAGGCGAAAAAAGTGCGTTTTCACTTATAGCTAAGTTTAAAAGCATAGAAAATTTGTACGAAAACTTAGACGACGAAACCATAAAGCCTGCCGCACGCACAAAGCTTCTAGAAGGCAGAGAAATGGCTGATTTAAGCAAAACCCTTTGCACTATCGACAGAAATGTGCCTATGGATTTATCGTTTGACGATGCAAAGAAAAAAGAGTACGATAGCGAAAGACTTTCGGAGCTTTTCAGGAATTTGGAGTTTAGCGTATTTCTAAAGAAAATCTCTAACGGCAAAACCGATGAGGCCAAAACGCAGTTTAAGGAAATAAATTTATCAGAATTAAAAGAAAAGCTTGCAAATGTAAATGGCGAGTTTGTGTACAAAATATATCAGTCGTACGGCGATATATATGCAGTTTCATTTTTGGAAAACGATACAGTTTATGCTGTATTGTCGGGACTTGAAAGCCCTGCGTATGCCATAGCAGATGCAGTTAAAGGTGTGTTTGAAAATGAAAACATATACAAGATTTCTGCAGATATCAAGGAAGATATCGTTCTTCTTTCTTCGTATGGTATTGAGTTTAGTGACAATTACTTTGATATAGCGATAGGCGGATATATTATAAACCCGTCACACTCGGATTATGAGATAAGCCATATGGCAAATGAATACCTTGCAAGAACTATTCTTTCTAAAGATGAGATTCTCGGTACAGGCAAATCGCGAAAGGAAATTTCAGAGGTTGAGTATGCTAGGCAGACAGAGTTTATAAACGCACAGGTAAGTGCGATAAAGGATATATACGCATACCAGAAAAATGAAATAGAGAAAAACGGACAGGGAAAACTTTTGTATGATATAGAGCTTCCGCTTGTGAAGGTGCTTGCATCAATGGAAATTGAAGGCTTTACTGTTGACAAAGAAAGTCTTAAAGCGTTTAATGAGATGCTTGCAGAGAGAATTGCCGAGCTTGAAAAGAGTATTTATACTCTTGCGGGTGAGGAATTTAATATAAATTCACCAAAACAGCTTGGTGTGATACTTTTTGAAAAGCTTGGGTTATTTGGCGCAAAAAAGACCAAGACGGGATATTCTACAAATGCCGATGTGCTTGAGAAATTACGCTATGACCATCCTGTTGTAGAAAATGTCATCGAATACCGCCAACTTGCAAAGCTTAAATCGACCTACGGTGACGGACTTTTGGCGGTTATAGATGCTAAGGACGGCAAAATCCATTCAAAGTTTAACCAGACGGTTACAGTTACAGGCAGAATAAGCTCAACCGAGCCTAATCTTCAAAATATCCCTGTTAGAACAGAACTTGGTCGCGAAATCCGAAAGATGTTCGTGTCAAAAGGCGAGGATTACGTACTTGTGGATGCTGACTATTCGCAGATAGAGCTTAGAATACTTGCGCACGTTGCAAATGACGAAACTATGATAAACGCATTTAAAAGTGGAGAAGATATCCACTCGTCAACTGCTAAAAAAGTATTTGGTGTAACTGACGAGGAAATGACACCGCTCCTTCGAAGCCGTGCAAAAGCCGTAAACTTTGGTATAGTATATGGTCAGAGCGATTTCGGCCTTTCGCAGGAGCTTAAAATCACCAAAAAAGAAGCGAAGGACTATATAGAAAGCTATTTTGAAAAATTCTCAAATGTTAAAAAATATCTTGACGAAACTATAGAAAAAGCAAAGGCTGATGGATATGTAACCACGCTTTTTGGCAGACGCAGATATGTGCCCGAGCTAAGTTCGTCAAACTTTATTCAGCGTTCGTTTGGCGAAAGGGTTGCTATGAACACGCCTATTCAGGGTACAGCCGCAGATGTTATTAAAATAGCTATGGTTAAGGTGTATCGTGCGCTTTGCGAGAATAATCTAAAATCAAAGCTAATACTTCAGGTGCACGACGAGCTTATCATTGAAACGCACAAAGACGAGGTTGAACAGGTTAAGAAACTTCTTTGCGAGTGTATGGCGGATGCAGCGACTTTGAGTGTTCCGCTATCTGCTGATGCTAATGTCGGCAAAACGTGGTTTGATGCAAAATAGTAATATAATAAGGGGCATATGTTTATGATTATAGGCCTTACAGGTGGCTCGGGAACGGGCAAAAGCACAGTAACTGAAATATTTTTGAAATTAGGGTATATTGTTATCGACCCTGATAAAATATACGCTGAGGTTATATCGCCTAAGGGTGAGTGTATAGGCGAGATAGAGAATGTATTTGGAAAGGCTTATATCCTTCCTGACGGGAATCTTAACCGAAAGAAAATGGCTGAGCTTGTGTTTTCAAATAAAGAAAAACTTGATATATTAAATAAAATCACGCATAAATATGTTATAGAGCGTATGAATGATAAGATAAAAAACGCAGGCGAAAAAGACGTTGTTATAGATGCACCGCTGCTTTTTAGCGCAGGACTTGACAGTATGTGTGATAAAATAGTGTGTGTGGTGAGTGACGATAAAAACCGCATAGATAGAATAATATCTCGTGACGGCATTGACGAAGAAAGTGCTCTTGCCAGAATAAAAGCGCAGATGTCAAATGAAGAATACATAGAAAAATCGAATTACGTCATAGAGAATAACGGCAGCATAGACGAGCTTCGAAAACAGTCGCTCGATGTAATAGAAAGTTTGAAAGGGTTAAAATAAATGGTAGTAATAGTAAATAAAAAGAAATTTGTAAGGTTTATAGCCATTATACTGCTTGCGGTGGCACTGCTTTCAGTGAACAGCGTATTAAGGCTTATATATCCTTTGGAATACGAAGATGAGATAGTAAAATATTCAGAAGAGTTTGGACTTGATAAGCATCTTGTTATGGGCATAATAAGCGCTGAAAGCGGGTTTGACGAAAGCGCAGTAAGCAGTAAAAATGCGGTAGGACTTATGCAGATAAAAGAAGAAACTGCTAAATGGTGCGTGGAAAGACTGGATATAAAGGAAGATTTTTCAAACCTATCAGATGTAGATGTAAACATACATATCGGCTGTGCGTATCTTGACTATTTGGTAGGACTTTTTGAAAATGAAGAAACTGCCGTTGCCGCATATAACGCAGGCCTTGGCAATGTAAGAAAATGGCTTGAAAATGCCGAGTATTCAGAGGACGGCAAAACGCTTTCAAAAATTCCGTTTGTAGAAACT
This sequence comes from Clostridia bacterium, assembly GCA_045540815.1. Classification (GTDB taxonomy): domain Bacteria; phylum Bacillota; class Clostridia; order UMGS1810; family UMGS1810; genus JAZQHR01. The sequence continues at coordinate 16,041 of JAZQHY010000046.1, forward strand.
GAAAAATATGTTAAACGCGTGTTTTCACGCAAGAAAACGTATAAAAAGCTGTATGAGTAATATTGACAATATTATACAATTTGTGATATTATAAATCCACAGGGGAGCTTGCGCATAGCAGGCTGAGAGGAAACCTTATGCGGTTTCGACCCTTAACCTGATTTGGATAATGCCAACGTAGGGAATGTTCTTAAAGAAAATTTTTAGGGATACGCTCAAAATGTTGGCGTATCCCTTTAATATTTCTGAAAGGATGATACGTCATGAAAATTTCAAACACAAAAAAACTTACGCTTAGCGCCATAATGGTCGCACTTGCAACTGTACTGTCGTTTATATCGGTATACCGCCTTGCAAACGGCGGGTCGGTAACTCTTGCAAGTATGGTGCCGATAATTTTAATAGCATATCTGTATGATGTGAAGTGGTCGGTACTGACTGCACTTGTTTATGCCATAATACAGATGATAATGGGGTTTTATCCACCGCCGACAAACGATATACTTTCGTATTTTTTGGTGGTAATGCTTGACTACATAATAGCATTCGGATGCCTCGGCCTTGCAGGAGTATTTTTCAAAATGCTCGGCAAAAATAAAATTGCCATCACGCTTTCAGGCGCAATAGTTGTAATTATAAGATTTGTATGCCACTTTTTGTCAGGTGTCATCATCTGGGACGTGTGGGCGCCCGAAGGTCAAAGCGTGTACCTATACTCGCTTACCTATAACGGCTCTTATATGGGACTTGAGCTTGTCATCACAGTGGTAGTGCTGGCACTTATGTCAAAATTTATTTTGGATTATAGAAATAAAATTATGTAAAAAAAAGACCTTACTGCAAATTTGTGCGGTGAGGTCTTTAGATTTATTTAGCTAAATGTCGTTTGAGTTCCTTTATTTCTTTTTCAATATTGTCAAGAGTATTGTATATGTCCTTGGTTGTTTTGATATTTGAATCAGCATATCCAAGAAGATAATCTGTGGTTACTTGAAAGAAATCCGCGAGCTTTATAATCGAGTAGCTATCAGGATTTGTTTTCCCTGTTTCGTAATTTGATAATGTTTTTTGGTCAATGCCTGTTGCTTTTGCTACATCTATCTGTCTTAAATCCAAATCTTCTCTCAAATCACGGATTTTGTTTTTTCTAGATTTCATAGTAAAAACACCCTTTTTTTATTCCATTATACTATTTAATTAGTGGAAAACCTTGACTTACTAAAAATATTCGATTATAATAGTAAAATACTAATATTTTAGTATTTTACTATTTCTTTAGAAAATACTAAGTTAATAACAGTATTTTTATAAAAATTTTTTATTTTGGAGGTTTTTGAAAATGAAGAAATTTTGTAGCATTATAATCATTGTGAGCATAATAATATCTATGATAGTTGTTGTTTCTGCTGATGCAATGACTGCAGATGAACTGTTACATAAACTGCAAGCTTTGAAATTACAATATCCTAACGGCACACATCAAACAAAATTTTATAATTCTATATATCCGCATGATGGTACAGCCTGCTATAAAGATTTATCTCAGCATTTCAGTTGGGAATGTATGGCATGGGCACGCAAAGTATATGACTCATTGTGGGGAGCAAGCGTGTCTAATGGCGAATTTCATTCAAATACATCAAATCTTTGTGTGGGTGATTATGTTAGATATAATGCAGGAAGTTTAGACCATTCTATACTTGTAACTAATATAGTTAATAACACAGTATATTATACGGATTGTAATCTTAAATTGGATGGAAAAATACAATGGGACAGGCAGACAACTATAACAGATTTGCAGATAATGGTAAATAAAAAATTAAATTATTCAACTAGTGGGCGGTCTTATGGCCATATAGTACATTATCCTGATAACAATATAAAAGAATTAACTACCTCTCCTACATACCAAATTAGCTTTGATGCAAATGGAGGAACACTAGATTCAGGCTATAAAACTGCGTATTATACAGATTTGGTAAATGTAGCTAGGGGACCAGATTGTATGGTGATATGCAATAACGGCTCAACAACCGGACATAATATGTATGGAGTGGAAGCAATTGTTGATTCTAATTATAAAGTTACAAATATTATTGATGGTGTTGGAAATTCTTCTATTCCAAACGGTGGCTTTGTTATATCTGGAAACGGAAAAGCAAGACAATGGATTTTGGATAATATTGAAATAGGTGATTTTGCTTTTTATAATGAAGGTATTACAAAGCTAACTGTTTGGGATAAAAATCAGTGGTTAACTCGTGGAATATCCGTTCAAAGTAATTCTACATATGGCGACTTACCAGTGCCTTTAAGTAGAGAAGGATATGTTTTTGACGGTTGGTATACGGCGGTGAGTGGCGGAACAAAAATTATAAGTAGCTCTAAATTTACAGCTAATACAAATCAAACTCTTTATGCTCATTGGTCAATACCGGAATATTATATAACTTTTGATGGGAATGGCGGAGAGACGGATACTGCTGATAAAGCAGGATATTATACAGATTTAGTTAATACAACAAGAGGTGCAAATAGCATGGTTGTATTTGATGGCGGCGGTACAACAACAGGTACCAACGAATACGGCAGTGAGGTGTTGGTGGATTCCAATCATAGAGTTGTATCTATAGAGTATAGAAAAGGCAATGCAACTGTTCCATCTGGAGGTGTTGTTGTTTCGGGACATGGTACGGCTGCGGCATGGATAAACAGTAATGTTGAAGTGGGTGATTGGCTGTTTTATAATAGCAATATTGATAAAATAATATTGCGTTCAGAAAATACATTTTTAACATTAAGTAAAATGGTTTCTCCAGGTAATCCTTACGGTAAATTACCAATTCCTAAAAATAGAGAAGGTTATATATTTAAAGGATGGTATACCGAGGCAAATGAAGGAACTCAGATAACTAGCGACACGATTGTTACAATTAACGCAGATCAAACATTATATGCAAAGTGGGCGCAACCTTTAATTGTTGAAAGCTACACATATTCAGTTGACGAAAAAAAGCTTGATGTTACAGTTAATGTAGATGAAAGTTTAGAGGAGCAAAAAGGTTATGTTATTATCGCGCTATATAACGGCGACAGGATGATAGGCGTGCATCGAGAAGAGGCAAATGTCTTGGTATCACATACGTTTGAAAAGCTTTTGCCTGCCTATAAATATGAATTAAAAGTTTTTTGTTGGTCTGATTTTGAGACAATGACTCCGCTATGCACAGCGTTAACCGAAATGATACAATAATTTTAGTATAATTACAAAAAAGACTTTCTTAAAAAAGAAAGTCTTTTTTTGTGTATAGGACAGCGTCCTGTTTGTTATTTACCTCTTATTTACAACAGTTAGAAAATGTCATGCAAGCTGTTTCTTCCTCTGTTCTTGCAGTAGAGTCTGCCACAAGAATAGAAGAAGCTTTGCACTCATTGTTTTCTGTATGGTGGATACAATTTTTTACTTCGCATTTGATACCGGGAATAGTTTTTTCCATTTTAAATATCTCCTTTTGTTTAAATTTTAATAGCGTGACAGCAATGTAATTTTAAAAATTAATTTTGTCACAGTGATATTATTTGCATAAATGTAATAAATATTCACATTAAATGTATACAATTCTTGCAAATTTTCGCTATTTGTAATAAAAATACAAAATATTTTAAAAAATGACTTGAAA
>JAZQHY010000047.1:0-21641 GCA_045540815.1 Clostridia bacterium
TCTTCCTAAGACCGCTTGGCCTCCGACTTATCTTATATTAAATAGCTTTCTGATGCTGTAGGATACGAAATCACAACCCTTGAAGATATTAAAAATGCTCTATCTGACCGTATTGAGTACTTTGATAAAAATGGATGTACAGCTTCCGACCATGGACTTGATTATGTGATGTATAGAGAGGCATCGGATAGCGAAATCAACGCTATTTTTAAAAATGCATTATCAGGTAAACCTATTAACAAGGAGCAAGCTGAAGTATACCAGACGGCACTTTTGATTCATTGTGCGAAGGAGTACGCTAAATACGATTGGGCTATGCAGCTCCATTTCAGTTGTATGAGAAATCCAAATAGTAAGATGCTTTCTGCTTTGGGACCTGATACAGGATTTGACTGCATAGCTGTTACTGATAGCTGTGCTTCAACATATAAGTTGATGGATGCACTAGAAAGGGAAAATGCTCTTCCTAAAACCATTCTCTATAGTCTTAACCCTGCAGATGATGAATGGTTGGATACATTGATCGGTGCTTTTCAATCGTCACAGATTGCTGGGAAAATTCAGCACGGAAGTGCGTGGTGGTTTAACGACAATAAGGTTGGTATGCAGAACCAACTTACGAGCCTAGCAAATTTAGGGATTCTCGGAAACTTTATTGGTATGCTTACCGATAGTCGCAGTTTCTTAAGTTACGCCAGACACGAGTATTTCAGAAGAATTCTGTGTAACTTGCTCGGTACATGGGTAGAAAACAGTGAATATCCAAGCGATATCGAGTTTGTCGGAAGTTTAGTTGAAGATATTTGTACTAATAACGCGAAGCGCTATTTCAATATATAAATTGGAGGTTTAAAAATGCCAATGCAAATGGGATTTCGCTGGTACGGCGAAGGAAATGATAAAATCAGTTTGAGTGACATAAAGCAAATTCCAGGTGTTACAAGTATAGTCTGGGCATTACACCATAAAATGCCGGGTGAAATTTGGGAGATTGATGAAATCGCTGAAGTTAAAACTCAGCTTGATAAATACGGATTTAATATGGACGTTGTTGAATCCGTCAATGTTCACGATGATATTAAAATCGGAAAACCTACACGCGATAAGTATATCGAAAACTATAAACAATGTATCCGCAACCTCTCAAAGTTTGGTGTTAAAGTTATTTGTTACAATTTTATGCCTATCTTTGACTGGACACGCTCTGATTTATTCCATCCTGTAGGTGACGGTTCAACTGCTCTATTCTATGAAAAGAATATGATTCAGGATGATTACAACGCAATGGCGCAGTATATCCTGGATTTTACTGAAAAATACAATATGTCTTTTCCTGGTTGGGAACCCGAAAGAATGGCAAAACTCGACCAACTTTTTAAGGATTATAAGGATGTAGACCACGAAACACTCTGGGCTAATCTCAAATACTTCTTAGAAGCTATAATGCCAACCTGTGAGGAATGCGATATCAAGATGGCGATACATATGGACGATCCGCCATGGGATATTTTCGGACTTCCTCGACTTCTAATTAACGAAGAAAACATTGAACGTTTCTTAAAGATGGTTGATAATCCTTATAATTGCCTAACCCTTTGTTCGGGTTCTCTTGGTGCTGACCCTGACAATAATGTTGCAGAAATAGTTAAAAAACATTGTGACCGTATCGCATTTGCTCATATTAGAAATGTCAAGCACTTTGAAAATGGAGATTTCTCAGAAGCGAGTCATCGTGACTGCGATGGCGATACAGGTATCCTAGATATTCTGAAAGCTTACCACGATTGTGGATATGAGGGATATATTCGTCCTGACCACGGTAGACATCTTTGGGACGAAGGCCCGGGCAATGTAAGACCTGGTTACGGTTTGTACGACAGAGCTCTTGGAATTATGTATATGCTCGGTGTTTGGGATATGCTTGATAAATTACAAGGTAAATAATAGGAGGCAAAAAAATGAATAGATTACCCTTAAATATTGATTACAGCGGAAAAGTGGTTGTAGTTACTGGCGCTGGTGGTCTTATCTGTGGAGATATGGCACGAGCTTTTGCTAAAAGCGGTGCCAAGGTAGCTGCGCTTGATTTAAACGAAGAAGCTGTTAAAGCTTTAGCGGACGAATTAAAATCTGAGGGATTTGTATGTGAAGGCTATAAAGCAAATGTTCTTGAAACTGTAGCTTTAGAAGAAGTTCATAGTAAGGTGCTTGCTGATTTAGGACCTTGTGATATTCTAGTAAATGGAGCGGGCGGAAATAATCCACGAGCCACAACTGACAACGAGTATCATCACGAAGCAAAAGAAGGTGGGAAATCCTTCTTCGATTTAGATCAGAATGGCGTTGACTTTGTATTTAAACTGAACTTCCAGGGAACACTTCTACCAACACAGGTGTTCGCTAAAGATATGGTTGAAAAGGGAAAAGGTTGTATCCTTAATATTTCCTCAATGAATGCGTATATTCCGCTTACTAAGATTCCTGCGTATTCAGCAGCCAAAGCTGGCATTTCAAACTTCACCCAGTGGCTTGCTACACATTTTGCTGGAACAGGAATCCGTTGTAATGCTATCGCACCCGGTTTCTTGGTATCCGCTCAGAATAAAGCGTTGCTCTTTAACGATGATGGAACACCAACCGCAAGAAGTGCAAAAATTTTAAACGGTACACCAACGCATCGCTTTGTTGACAGTGACGAGCTTTTAGGTGCTACATTATTCTTATGTGACGATAACTCTGCATCTGCTATCACAGGAGTTGTTCTCCCAGTTGATGCAGGCTTTGCAGCTTATTCAGGTGTATAAAGGAGAAGATGATTATGGAAAAATTCGTACCAGTAGTAGTAATAAAAGAACTATCAGAAACAGATAAAATCTTAACAGCGTTGAAAAACAACGGCATCAATACTGCCGAAATCACCTTCCGTACAGCATGCGCAAAGGAAGCGATTGAATACGCAGTGAAAAACTATCCTGAAATGAGCATTGGTGCAGGTACTGTTATAAACGAACAGCAGTGTAAAGATGCTCTTGATGCGGGAGCGCAATTTATTGTATCTCCTGGGCTTTCTGTCTCTGTTGCAAAAGTGTGTCAAGAGAATAATATTCCTTACTATCCTGGCTGTGTTACCCCAACAGAAATTATGCAAGCATTAGAATTAGGAATTACAACAGTAAAGTTCTTCCCGGCTAATATTTATGGCGGACTTAAGGCTCTAAAAGCTCTTTCAGCACCGTTCCCACAGATTAAGTTCATTCCAACTGGCGGAGTTGACAGAAGCAACATCGATGAGTTTTTAGCTTTCGATAAGATTGAGGCAATCGGCGGAAGCTTCTTTGTCAAAGAATCACTAGATAAACTGGAGGCAGAAAACAAATGAAAAGAGTAGTTACATTTGGCGAGATAATGCTTAGACTCGCTCCAAACGGATATTATAGATTCTTTCAGAATGACCAAATGCAAGCAACTTTCGGCGGTGGTGAAGCTAATGTCGCTGTATCTCTTGCTAACTATGGAATGGATAGTGTTTATGTAACAAAACTACCTAAACACGCTATCGGACAGGCTGCAGTTGATTCTCTTAGAGCTTTCGGTGTTGATACATCAAAAATCGTTCGTGGGGGAGATAGAGTCGGTATTTATTTCTTAGAAAAAGGTGCATCTCAGCGTGGTTCTGTTTGTATTTACGACCGTGCTTATTCAGCAATTCAGCAGGCAAGCGCTTCTGACTTTGATTGGGATTCTATTTTTGAGGGTGCTGATTGGTTCCACTTCACAGGTATCACTCCTGCCTTAGGTCCTAACGTTGTAGAAATCTGTCGAGAAGCTTGTATGGCTGCGAAAGCTAAGGGCGTTAAAATTTCTTGCGACTTAAATTATAGAGGCAAGCTCTGGACAAGAGATGAAGCTAGAGTTGCTATGACTGATTTATGTCAATACGTTGATGTCTGTATATCTAACGAAGAAGACGCAAAAGACGTATTTGGTATCGAAGCAGAAGATACAGATATCTACGGCGGTAAATTAAACCATGAAGGCTACAAGTCTGTTGCTAAACAGCTTGCTGATAAATTCAATTTTGAAAAGGTTGCTATTACGCTTAGAACATCTATTTCTGCGAGCGATAACGATTGGGCAGGAATGCTTTATGATGGTGAGAATTACTGTTTCTCAAAGTCATATCATCTACGAATTGTTGACCGTGTTGGTGGTGGTGACTCATTTGGCGGTGGGCTTATCTATTCTTTACTCTCAGGGAAAGATACCCAGAGTGCTATTGAATTTGCGGTTGCCGCTTCAGCGCTTAAACACTCTATTGAAGGTGACTATAACAGAGTTTCTGTTGCTGAGGTTGAGAAACTCGCTGGTGGCGACGGATCAGGACGAGTTCAGAGATAAGGTGAATATATGTCTGCGTTTAAAACTTTCAATAAAACGAAAGGTTTCCTAGTTTGTGTTGATAGTGATGGTTGTGCCATGGACACAATGGATATAAAGCACATACGATGTTTTGGTCCTTGTATGGTCGATGAATGGGACTTAGGCGAATGGAAAGAGTCTATTCTTTCTCGTTGGAACGAAATTAATCTCTACACATTAACCAGAGGTATTAACCGCTTTAAAGGGCTATCTCTTGCCTTACAAGAAATCGACAAACAGTATATAAAAATCGAGGATTTAGAAACGCTCGTTGAGTGGGTTGAAAATTCAGATGAGCTGTCTAATGACGCTTTAGAAAGAGCAATCACTGAATGTGAAAGCGTATCACTAAGGAAAGCTCTTTCTTGGAGTATTGCTGTTAATGATAATATAAAACTACTTCCAGAAAGTGATATAAAGCCTTTTGATCTAGTTTTAGATGCCCTTAGATATGCCCATAAAAAAGCAGATATAGCTATTGTATCAAGTGCTAACTTAGGTGCTGTTCTCGAAGAATGGGAGAAACACGGACTGCTCAATCACGTTGACGTTGTTTTAGCTCAGGACTCAGGAAGTAAAGCTTATTGTATTTCCGAACTGCTTAAAAAGGGATATGAAAAAGAAAATGTCCTTATGTGTGGCGACGCTCCCGGCGATTTACAGTCAGCAAAATCTAACGAAGTTAACTACTATCCGATTCTTGTTAAAAAAGAAAAAGAATCATGGCAGGAATTTATTGATGTAGCTGTTGATAGACTTTTAAATAATAGCTACGCAGGTGTATATCAGGATTTAAAAATCAGCGAGTTTTATAAAAATCTCGGAGAATAAGGAGAGACAACTATGGTTGATTTAAGAGTTAAACCCTATAATCTTTCAGATGAAGATATAAAATGGGTTGAAGATACAATTGCTAATATGACCGATGAAGAAAAGGTTGGCCAGCTATTTTTCCAGCTCACAGCAGGCATTGATGAAGAATACCTCAAAGAGCTTATGGAGAAGTACCATCTTGGTGGCTGCCGTTACAATGGTATGCCAGGTGCTGCTGTGCAGATGCAGAATCGTATTTTACAAAAGTATGCAAAAATCCCTGTGTTCATAGCCTGTAACACCGAAAACGGTGGTGATGGTGCTTGTTCTGATGGTACTTTTATTAGTAGTAGTATCAAAATCGGCGCAACAAGAAACGAACAGTACGCGCATGATTTGGGACGTATGTCTAACGAAGAAGCAGCGCTTATTGGTTGCAATATGGCTTTTGCTCCTGTTTGTGATATTCATTATAACTGGTTGAATACCGAGGTTGTAGCTCGCGCTTTCGGTAATGACCCTGAAAGAGTAGCTAAAATGAGTAAGGCTTATTTAGACGGCGCTCATACTATTGACGGTTTTGCTTGTGCAGCTAAGCATTTTCCTGGTAATGGTCAGGATTTCAGAGATGCACATATTGCTAACAATACTAATGAGTTTTCAGAAGAAGAATGGATGAATACTTACGGTATGGTATACAAAACCTTGTTTGACAATGGTCTTGATGCTGTTATGGGCGGTCACATTATGATGCCTAACTATATGCGTGAAATCAATCCTGATATTAAGGACGAAGAAATGCTTCCTGCTACTCTTTGCCATGAGATTATGACAGGACTTTTACGTGATAAGCTTGGATTTAACGGTATGGTAGTTACAGATGCAAGCCATATGGTAGCTATGACAGATCGCATGACAAGAAAAGAAATGCTTCCACTTTCTATAAACGCAGGTTGTGATATGTTCTTGTTCTTCAACGATCCTGATGAAGATTATAATACTATGCTAGAGGCTTATCGTAACGGAACTATTCCTGAATGTAGAATGGTAGAAGCTCTCACTCGTATTCTTGGATTAAAAGCTCATCTAGGGTTACACAAAAAATCTCTCGATGAATTGGTTCCTCCACAAGAAGCTCTCGTTGGCTTAGGTAAAGAAGAGTATAAAGAAGCTTCAGCTAATATAAGCAAGGATGCTATTACTCTTGTTAAGTATAAGGATAATGATGTTCTTCCTATAACACCAGAAAAGTATAAGAGGATTATGATTGTTTACGTTAAAGGTGCTGCAGGTCCTATGGATGCACTTATCCAGATGGCTATGGGCGGTGGCGCTGGCAGAAAGAATCCTGCTGAAGAACTCAGAGATAGACTTCTAGAAAAAGGCTTTGACGCTTTTATTTACGAAAGCCCGCTCGAAAAAATCAAGCAGGCTATCGCTCAGGGCGAAAAACCAAGCCTTAATCTTTATTTTGCAGGTAAGAACTCAATCGAAGACTTTAAATCGGCACAGGATTTAGTTATAACAGTTTGTGACGTTATGAATGGTAGACCAAGTTTTGGTATGTCAAAGGGTGGAGGAGAAATTCCTTGGTATGTATTCGAACTTCCTGTAATAGGCATTAGCGTTAACGCTCCTACAATGCTTGCTGATGTTCCACAGTTCAGAACATATATCAATGCCTATGACTCAAAACCACACACTCTAGACGCTTTGGTCGATAATCTAACAAGTGGTCCTGATGCTTTTAAAGGACAAGATCCAATAGATAGTTTCTGTGGTCTTTGGGACGCTAAAATCTAAGATTATGCAAAAAGGTCGTAGCAAACGCTACGACCTTTTATTTTAGGAATTCATAAAAAGTATCAATTTCTTTTGTTGAATCATATAAAAATTCTTTACACTCATGATCTTTAACTAATATCTTGCCAACCTTTCTCACAGCTTTTAAAAACTTTTTATCAAAAATAATCTCTTCGTAGTGTTCGACCATTGGACAAAGTCTTGTAGCTCTATAGTCAAGTTCCACGAAAACTCTTCCTTTTTCATCAATGGTAGGGAAGAAAGGAAAGATTCTGCATGCTAATGGTCTATGGTTTCTATCACATTTGCCTTTACAAACAGCTAAACGAACGTTTTCTTTTTCAGTAACATCTAATAATGATTCTTCATGCGGAAATAATCTCATACCTGTATTCTTATCGCCTTTGCAACATGCACCGCCACAGATAACACCACAATCGGATTTAAGCGGAGTTAAATCTCCAATTATTTTGAATATCCTTTTATACATATCACTATACTTGTTAGATTTCAATATTATCACCTTTAATATTGTACCATAAAAAGAGAGCAACCGCAACTTTAAATGATGTTGCGGTTGCTCTTTGGCGGAGACGGCGGGATTCGAACCCGCGGGGGATTTCTCCCTAACTGATTTCGAGTCAGCCCCGTTATGACCACTTCGATACGTCTCCGTATTTATTCCAAAAGATATTTTACTTTCTTTTTGTTATTATGTCAAGGACAAACACAGTAAGTTTTTATTTGCATAAAATAATTACTGTTAAGGTGGTGAGAAAATGGCTTATGATACCCGAGAACTGCTGGCAAGACTTATACAGTGCGAAGCAGGTGGAGAGGGATATGATGGAATGGCGGCGGTTGCATCGGTAGTTATAAACCGTTCAACAGTTGAAAATGGTGAGTTTTCCCGAATTAGCAATGGTGGAGATGTTCGTGCAATAATTGAGCAACCAAATCAATTCACTTGTCTTAAAACTAGTGTCCGTGGTAATTATAACAGTCAAAATATATATAATATGAATCCCGAAGAAATACATTATCAGATAGCTGACTGGGCGCTAGCAGGAAATACATCAAGTGCAGTAGGAAACTCTTTGTTTTTCTTTAATCCATATTCACAGTCATGTCCGACATATTTTCCTACAAGAATCGGTGTCATTTATAATAGGGTAGGGGCGCATTGTTTTTATGCGCCTACGTCACAATATGCAAACACGTAACGGAGGTAATATTTTGAATAATCAAATTGATTTAGGTAGAATATACGGTATTGAAGGCGGTATTGCAGACGCAAGTGGTCTTGAACCAAGAAATTTCATACAAAGTCCTAATATACCATCACTTGAACAGATTGCTGAATACAACCTAGCTTCACGAGGAATAAACCCTGATAATCCACTTGGTACATCACAAAATGGTCTGAATCAGAATTATGATGATTACCCTACGGGTGTACCTTATGACGCTGACTACAATCTAAGTATTCCGCCATCAAGTAACTCTTTTGTTTCAACACCAACTACTACTCTCAACGCGTCAATGAATATGACTCCAACTACTGATATTAATCAGGCAGGAAATCTGCAAATCACTGACTTTTCGAACCCGTATCCTGTAACTCCAGAATCAATTCAATATTTAAACGGATTCATAAGAACACAAATAGGGCGTCGAGTAACTGTAACATTTTTAGTAGGAAGCAATCTTATAGAAGAAAAAACAGGCTTTTTACTAGGAGTCGGAGCTAACTACATTTTAATAAACGAACTTGACACAAACGACCTAACAGCCTGCGATTTCTACAATATTAAATTCATACGCTTTTATTATTAAAGAGAGTCTATAATATAATTGATTATTGTATTTGAAACTAGGAAACCTTCTTTTGTAAGTGATACAATATTCTTGTCATAGGTGATTAGTTTCTCAGCTTTTAACTGGTGTAGTTTGTATTCAAGTTTCTTTGAGACAGTAAAATTATATCTGCTTTTTAAATTATCAAGATTCAATCCTTCTTTAAGACGTAAAGCGAGCATGATATATTCTTCAATATCTCCGCCAGTACCATCATCTACTGTTATGTTATTATAAAAACTTTCAAAACTTCTTTCAAAATAAAATCTTTTTCCGTCAACATAAGAATGTGCAGAAGGACCTATACCAATATATTCTTCATCGTGCCAGTATCTAATATTATGTTTTCCTTCGAAACCCGATTTTGAAAAATTACTAATCTCATATTGATAGTACCCTGACTTTTCGAGTTCATTTACAGCATGAATATACAAATCAGCCTGAGATTCATCATCGAAAGTATCAAGTTCTTTACGTAATTTATAAAAAAGAGTGTTTTCTTCAAACTTTAAAATATAAGCTGAAATATGTTCAACACCGCAGTCTTTACAGAATCTGATAGAATCTGTGAGGCTGCTTTTTGTTTGATGTGGTACACATAGCATTAAATCCAGAGAAATGTTATCAAAGCCACCTTCTCTTGCTCTCTCTATTATATTTCTAGCATCTGAAGCAGTATGCCTTCTACCGAGAGTTTTAAGTTCATTATCGTTAGCACTTTGAAGACCAATTGATAATCTGTTAAAACCAGTTGATTTCATTAATGAAAAATCAAGATTATCTGCAGAGCATGGATTAACTTCGACTGTTACTTCAGCATCTTCTAAAACAAGGAAGTTATTTTTAACTGCCAAAAGTATTTCACATAAACGTTTTGTACCTAAAACTGATGGAGTACCTCCTCCAAAATATACTGTAGTAATATCACGCGGATATATTTTAGAATAGGTTTCAATACTTTCAATTAGTTTTTTTACATAGTTGTCATATTCATTTTTATTACTCTTACTATAGAAATCGCAGTAAGGACATTTTTGCTCACAAAATGGAATGTGAATATAAATACTAAGTTTATCCATAATAACTCCTGAAACAATGAGTTGAGGCAGGAACATAAGCTCCTGCCTCAGCTTGGAAGGTATATGAAAAAATAGGAATAATCTCTTGAACTAATATTATACTCTCAATTTAAATCTGTCAAGATAATTGCGCTATTATTCACATACTTTTCAGATATCTTATATCAATATTCGTACTAATTATGTGTTGACTTTATAGGTACAATAATAGTAAAATATTTAGGATATTGATTGGAGGGGAATAGCTTGAGTAATTTTCATGATGAAATAAACAAGCGCAGAACGTTCGCGATAATTTCGCACCCTGACGCAGGTAAAACAACATTAACCGAGAAACTCTTATTGTACGGTGGAGCCATAAACTTAGCCGGTTCCGTTAAAGGTAAAAAAACAGCAAAGCATGCAGTTTCTGACTGGATGGAAATCGAAAAGCAGCGTGGTATTTCTGTTACTTCTTCTGTAATGCAGTTTAAGTATGATGGTTACTGCATCAATATTCTTGATACTCCCGGTCACCAGGACTTCTCAGAAGATACTTACAGAACACTTATGGCAGCAGATAGTGCTGTAATGGTAATAGATGCTTCGAAAGGTGTAGAAAATCAGACGATAAAACTCTTTAAGGTCTGTGTTATGCGACACATTCCTATCATTACTTTCATCAATAAGATGGACAGAGATTCTAAAAATCCTTTTGAACTTCTCGAAGACATTGAAAACGTTCTTGGTATAAACACTTGTCCAATGAATTGGCCGATTGGTTCAGGTAAGGAATTCAAGGGTGTTTATGATCGAAAAGAAAACAAAATTCTTTCATTTACAGCGAATAACGGGCAAAAGGAAGTAGAGAAAGAAGAATTGACTCTCGATGATCCTGAACTCGATTCCAAGCTCTTTTATGGTCAAAAAGGCCAATTAATTGAGGATATAGAACTTCTAGATGGAGCAGGTAACGAATTTGATTTAGACGAAGTCAGAAAGGGTAATTTGACTCCGGTTTTCTTTGGTTCTGCTCTTACTAATTTTGGTGTTGAACCTTTCTTGAAAGAATTTTTAAATCTTACCACTAGTCCATTACCACGCGAAACTTCAGATATGATAATAGAACCTGAATCGGATTTTTTCTCTGCATTTGTCTTCAAAATTCAGGCTAATATGAATAAAGCTCACAGAGACAGAGTAGCGTTTATGAGAATTTGCTCAGGTAAATTCGATAAGAATATGGAAGTTTATCATGCACAAAGCGATCGCAAGATGCGTCTTTCACAGCCTCAGCAAATTATGGCACAGGAACGTGAAATCGTCGATGAAGCGTATGCAGGTGATATTATCGGTGTATTTGATCCGGGTCTTTTCTCAATTGGAGATACTATAGTAACACCAGGTCAAAAATTCAAATTTAAAGGTATCCCAACATTTGCTCCTGAACATTTTGCTTTGGTAAGACAAAAAGACACCATGAAACGCAAGCAGTTTGTAAAGGGTATTAATCAGATTGCACAGGAAGGTGCAATTCAGATTTTCCATGAACCAGATTCAGGTATGGAAGAGGTTATAGTTGGCGTTGTTGGTGTACTCCAGTTTGATGTTTTAAAGCATAGACTTGAAAATGAGTATAACTGCGACATAGTTATGACACCAACACCATATCAGTTTATTCGTTGGATAACTTCTGATTGTGATATTAAGTCATTAGACTTAGCTTCTGATACTAAAGTAGTTGCTGACTTTAAAGATAGAAAACTTCTGTTATTCAGAAGTTTCTGGAGTATTAACTGGGCTTTAGAACATAACAAAGATCTCACTTTAGAAGAATTTGGTACAAACGAATAATTTGGGACTTGCAAAAAAGAAACACTCCGTGAATAGAATTCTAGTAATTCTTTATACGGAGTGTTTTTTATGTTTGAATTTTTGAGTTTTGTTAGCGAATATCTGTTTTTATTTGTACTCCATATCTGCCATAGTGAAACTTTCCCAAAACCATTAACTAAAAAAGAAGAAGAAATGTTTATAGATTTAGCTCATAAAGGTGATATAAATGCCAGAAATAAACTTGTAGAACACAATCTACGATTAGTCGCTCATATAATAAAAAAATACTATCATTGTGTAAGCGATCAAGACGATCTTGTTTCAATAGGCACTATCGGTCTTATAAAAGCTGTAAACACGTATAATCCTGAAAGAAACATCAAACTATCAAGCTATGCTTCTCGCTGTATCGAAAATGAAATACTGATGCACTTTCGCAACACAAAAAAATCAGCTCAAGATATATCCCTTAATGAAGCTATTGATTCAGATAAAGACGGAAATCCTCTAACGTTAATGGATATAATGTCAGTAGAAGACAACATTCTAGAGGATATAAGCACAAAGATAAATCTTGAAAAATTAAACACATATATGAAAGAGGTACTGACTCAAAGGGAAATAGAAATACTAAATTACAGATTTGGTCTAAATAATATTAAACCACTTACACAAAGAGAAATTGCAAAGAAACTTAATATATCCCGATCTTATGTTTCAAGAATAGAGAAAAAAGCTCTAGAACTGCTCAGAAAAAGATATGAACGTGACTGATAAGATTTATCAATAAGCAAAAAAACACGCCAAATAAAGTTGGTATCAATGCTGATAGTACAGTG
Source organism: Clostridia bacterium (assembly GCA_045540815.1). GTDB lineage: Bacteria > Bacillota > Clostridia > UMGS1810 > UMGS1810 > JAZQHR01. Next base: position 12,626 of record JAZQHY010000047.1, read on the forward strand.
TATTTTATACTCTTTGTTTCTTTATAAGTTGTTATTAATGTTGTGGAGCACGGGGAATGCAACAAGCATAACATAATAAAACATAAAGCGGTTGTAATTGTCCAACCGTTGCTTATCAAAATTTGTGATAAATCTGTTATGCTACTATATCCTGTTAGAGAACCACCTGCACTATACGACATCAATATTAGTGGAATAACAATCTCATTTGCTGGCAATCCCAAAATAAACGCCATAATTATTACACCATCAAGTCCTAAAACCTTACCGAACGCATCAAAGAAGTCAGTACAGTAATTTAATAATGTAATATCATTTATCGTGAGATTACCCATACACCAAATTATTGCACCGGCGGGAACAGCAACAGTTATAGCTCTCAAAAGCACAAACCACGCTCTGTCTTTCAAAGAGTAAACGATAGTGCTTAGAATTTTTGGTTTTCTGTATGGCGGTAATTCTAAAACAAATGATGATTGTTGACCTTTTAAAATAGTTAATGATAACAACTTTGAAGTAAATAAAGTTATAGCTATTGAGAACATTATCAGAATAACTAGTGCAACAGTTGTTATAATTGAACCTGCTAATTTATATACTGAATCAGCAAAAAAGATTGATATAATCGCAATTAATGTAGGTAACTTACCGTTACAAGGAATAAAGCTATTTGTCATAATAGCAATGTTTTTTTCTCTCTCTGAATCGATAATTCTACATCCCATAACTCCGCAAGCATTACATCCAAAACCCATGGCCATAGTCAGAGCCTGTTTAGAATGCGCTCCTGATTTGTAATAACAATTATCAAGATTAAATGCAATTCTTGGTAGTAAACCCGAATCTTCTAGTATTGAAAACATAGGGAAGAAGATTGCCATTGGTGGAAGCATCACCGCAACCACCCAGCTTAAAGTTGCATATACACCATTAACAATAAAATCAATAAGTGTTAAATTCAAATTTATCGAGTATAAAAATAAATTAAGTTTATCTTTTATAAGTTCAAAAAACAAACTTAATCCTTCACTTAAATAATTTGCTCCAACTATTGTTATCCAAAAAACAACTCCAAGTAACAAAAGCATAATAGGTATGCCGAACTTTTTGGAAGTCACTATCTTATCAATTTTATATGATAAATCATAACCAATATTCTTTTTCACACACACGCGGCAAATATCTGTACATTTATTATATATATTACTTACATAGGTACTGTAATCCTCAGAAAAACACTGTAATATTGATTTGATTTCAAATGTATTAACTTTACCGTTTATGACCTCAATTACTTTATCAATTAAGTTATTCAATCCAATCTTTTTAGAAGCAGACGTACTGACTACCGGAACACCAAGTTGTAATGATAATTCATCTGTGTCAATTTCAATGCCATATTTTTCTGCTTCGTCACAAAGATTTAAACATACAACAACCTTTTGAGTAATATTCAGAATCTGTAACGTCAGAGCAAGATTTCTTTCTAAATTTGTTGCGTCAACGACCACTACAACACAATCAGCATAATTGTTTTCAAGGTACTCATTTGCAACAACTTCTTCTTTAGATTGTGAAAATAAAGAGTAAATACCTGGTAAATCAACAATTTTAATGCTCGTATCTTTATATTTGCAATTTCCTTGTGCATTATTTACCGTTTTACCTGTCCAGTTGCCAGTATGCTGTTTCAAACCTGTTAGCGCATTGAATACAGTACTTTTACCGACATTAGGATTTCCTGCTAATGCAATTTCATAGTCATATTCAGTACTTCTATTATTAATACTCAGAAAATCACGGATACTGAACATAATTACCTCCGCAAACTCACTATAATTTTCTTTGCGTCATTATCTCTTAAAGCTATTACACTTCCTCTTATTTTATAGGCTACTGCGTTATTTGACATACTTTTAAATAGCACTTTAATTTCAGCGTTATTAACAAATCCTAAATCATACAATCGTTTAATTCTATCTGTATCAATATTAACGATATTATTCAAGTAGCATCTGCCACCGATTGGTACATTATTTAGTGTCATCACTTCAGAATTATTCATATTACCATCCCTAATATTTCTCACTATTAACTTATGAAATAACGATTACAGTGTGAGAGTTTTTATTGACTGTATTTGTTATTTACAATATAATTAAAGGGTAGGAGAGATTATTATGAACATAAATGATATTTTATCAAAGGTTGATCACACCTTACTTTCACAAACAGCTACAGAAGATGAAATCAAAGCTATTTGTGATGATGCAATTAAATATAAAACCGCATCAGTTTGCATACCACCATCATACGTTAGTTTTGTAAAAAACTATGTAGGGGAGAAATTGAAAATCTGTACCGTTATCGGCTTTCCGAATGGTTACAACACTACCGTTGTTAAATGCTTTGAAACAAAAAACGCGGTCAATGATGGAGCAGATGAAATTGATATGGTTATTAATATCGGATTTGTCAAAGACAAGAAGTATGATGCAATTCTTAATGAGATAAATGCAGTAAAAGCATCGTGCAACGGAAAGCTTCTTAAAGTAATCATCGAAACGTGTCTATTAACCGATGACGAAAAAGTCGAACTTTGCAAAATTGTATCTAAATCAAATGCTGATTTCATTAAAACTTCAACCGGTTTTTCGAGCGGCGGTGCAACTAAGAATGATATAGAATTATTTGCAAATAATATTTTTGGTAATCTTAAAATCAAAGCTGCTGGAGGTATAGCAAGTATAAATGATGCCGAAGATTTCATTAATCTTGGGGCTGAAAGACTAGGCACAAGCAGAATTGTTAAAATCGTCAAAAACGAAGGTGAAAATAATGAGTGCTGTAAAAACTCCACATATTAATTTGCTTGATGAAAGCATAGGTTTTGGCAAAACAGTTTTAATGCCCGGCGATCCACTGCGAGCAAAGTTTATTGCTGAGAATTTTCTTGTTAACCCTGTACTTGTAAATAACGTTAGAGGCGTAAACGGTTATACAGGTTTTTACAAGGGTATAAAAGTTTCTGTTATGGCAAGCGGTATGGGTATACCATCTATTGGCATTTACAGCTATGAGCTGTATAAAAACTTCGGTGTTCAAAACATTATGAGGATCGGGAGTGCCGGAGCCATTAGCGAAGATATTAAGTTACGTGATATTGTTGCAGGAATGGGTGCTTGCACTAACTCAAATTTTCAGGAACAGTACGCTCTTAGGGGACATCTTTCTCCAATTTGTTCTTACGAAATGCTAAAAATCACTAAAGAAACTGCAGATGAACTAGGTGTCAATATGCCAGTAGGAAATCTTTATTCTTCTGACACATTTTATGACGACACTACTGCGTCTGTAGAGTATCGTAAAATCGGCTGTTTGGCTGTAGAAATGGAGGCTGCAGGGTTATACTTGACAGCTATGAGGCTAAAAATGAGAGCGCTTGCAATTTGTACAATATCCGACTTAGTTTACGAACCTTATGATTCTCTATCCGCTACAGAAAGAGAACAATCATTTACGCAGATGATGGAATTAGCTCTCGATACTGCAGTAAAACTTGAAGATTTGCCACATTTAACTCCTCAAAACTAAGGTGATTCTATGTCTAAACGTGTGTTTTTAATAGTTCTAGATAGTTTTGGAATAGGTGAGATGCCTGATGCCGATAAATTCGGTGATATAGGTTCAAACACTTTAAAAACAATAACAAACTCTAAAGAATTTCGAATTAATACACTATCTAAGCTCGGACTTTGCAATATTGATTCTGTTGATTATCTTAAATCATACAAAAATACAATCGGCGCTTATGGTAGACTTTCTGAATTATCATGTGGAAAAGATACCACAATTGGTCATTGGGAAATTAGTGGTATTGTGTCACAATCGCCGTTACCTACTTACCCTAATGGTTTTCCGAATGATGTGATTTCTGAATTTGAAAAACGCACAAATAAAAAAGTATTATGCAATAAACCGTATTCAGGTACAAAGGTTATTAACGACTATGGCGCTCAGCATTTAGAAACAGGAGATCTGATTGTTTATACTTCAGCAGATAGTGTGTTTCAGATTGCCGCACACGAAGATATAGTACCAGTTGATAAACTTTATGAATACTGTAAAATCGCCAGAGAAATTCTATCGGGTGAACACGCTGTAGGACGAGTTATAGCTCGTCCGTTTGTTGGAAATATTGGTGATTTCAAAAGAACATCAAATAGGCACGATTTTTCTTTGCAGCCTGTAAAAAAAACGATGCTTGATTATTTGAATGAAAGTGGTTTTGATACAATTTCAATAGGAAAAATATACGACATTTTTGCAGGATGCGGTATTACAGAATACAGTTACACAAAAGACAACACCGATGGCATGAAAAAAGCCGATGAATATATCTTAAAGAATTTCAACGGCTTATGCTTTATTAATTTAGTTGACTTTGATATGACTTATGGACATAGACGAAATGTTGACGGATACGCTAAAGCGATATCAGATTTCGACGCTTGGCTCGATGGTTTTATTAGTAAACTTAATGATGAAGATGTTTTGATAATTACAGCTGACCATGGTTGTGATCCGGGATTTATAAAATCTACTGATCACACACGAGAGTATGTGCCACTTATTGTTTTTGGAAAAAATATTAAATCTATTAATTTAGGCACCAGAGCCGGTTTTTGCGATATAGGTAAAACAATATGTGATTATTTAGAAGTCGATAATAATCTTGATGGAAATAGCTTTTTAGAGGAAATATATGAAAAATGAATCTTTAATTAAGGAAGCAATCAGGGCAATGAGTTGCTCTTACAGTTCTTATTCAAATTTCAAAGTAGGAGCAGCTTTGTTAACAGAAAGTGGGAAGATTTACACTGGATGCAACATTGAAAACGCTTCTTTTTCTGCTACAAACTGCGCTGAACGTACTGCTTTTTTTAAGGCAATAAGCGAAGGGGAGAGGAATTTTGAAAAAATCGCAATTGTTGGTGGTTTAAATGGAATTGTTTCCGATTATACTCCACCCTGCGGTATTTGCAGACAAGTTATGAGCGAATTCTGTAAACCCGATTTTAAAATAATTCTTGCAAAATCAGAAAACGAATATATTGAATACAAGCTTAGTGAAATTTTACCATTAAGCTTTTCAAGTGTAAATTTGGAGACTAATCATGGGTGATACATTACAATATCATATTAATTTATCTGAAGAAAACAAAGCTAAATACGCTATTATTCCAGGAGATCCAGGACGTGTTGAAAAGATTGCATCATTTTTAGACAATCCAAAACATATCACAACCAATCGTGAATATAACACGTACGAGGGTTATTTGAATGGTGAGAAGATTCTTGTTGTTTCTACAGGTATTGGTGGTCCATCAACAGCAATATGTGTTGAAGAACTTGCTAAAATAGGAGTTGACACTTTCATCAGAGTTGGTACTTGTGGTGGAATGCAGTTAAACGTTGATCCTGGCGACATTATTATAGCAAATGGAGCAATAAGAATGGAAGGCACTTCCAGAGAATACCTCCCAATTGAGTTTCCTGCTGTTGCTGATTTTCAGGTTACTTCAGCTTTGAAAAAGGCAGCTAGAAAACTTCATTACAAACACCACGTTGGTGTTGTTCAGGCTAAAGACAGTTTCTATAGTCAGCATAGTCCAGAAAGTATGGGAGTATGCGATGAACTAAACTCAAAATGGAAAGCGTGGATAAAAGGCGGCTGTCTTGCTTCAGAGATGGAAAGTGCAGCTCTTTTTATCGTTTCATCCGTAAGAAGATTACGAGCAGGAAGCGTATTTCATTGCGTATGGAATCAGGAACAAGCTGGTTGCGGTATGCCTCAGGAAAACCATATCACTGATACAACTTTAGCTATTAAAACTGCTATTGAAGCTCTAAAAATTCTCATAGAAGAAGACAAGCACTAAGTTTTACCACATAATCTCTGCGCATATATTTATGTGTGGAGGTGTATTATGAAGCATAATCTTAAAGCCATATTACTAAGTTCAGTTTCTTTATGTATTATTATAGTAATCACATATTCGTTAACATCAGTTAATAGTATATCAACATCTACAAATACAAGCGACGTTCGAAAGACAATTATCATCGATCCTGGTCACGGAGGGTTTGATAGCGGAGCAGTTGCAAATAATATTCTGGAAAAGAATATTAATATGCAGATTTCGTTAAAACTAAAAGATTTATTTTTGTCAAATGGTATTAAAGTAGTTATGACAAGAAATAAAGATATTGCATTATATACTCAAAATGATAACAAAAAACGCTCTGATTTAAACACAAGAGTAAAACTGTTCAACTCAAACGAAAATAATATTGTTATCAGTATCCACCAAAATATGTTCACTGACTGCAGATACTCTGGAACTCAGGTTTTCTTTTCAAACAACAACGCAGAAAGCTCTTATTTAGCTGAATGCATAAGAAACAGTGTAGTTACACTGATACAACCAGAAAATAAGCGACAGTGTAAAAAAGCAGGTAGTGAGATTTTTGTATTAGATAATTCTACTGTACCTGCTGTAATGGTTGAATGCGGTTTTATGTCTAATGTTAACGAATTGAATAATCTTACAGACGATGAATACCAGAATAAGTTAGCTTATAGTATTTATCTGGGTTTTCTTGAATTCTATTACACAAATTATTAAACAGGAATGATTAAAAATGGCAAGTAAAATTAAAAGTGTATACATTTGTTCTGAGTGTGGATATGAAAGCCCTAAGTGGTACGGAAAATGTCCATCATGTGGCGAATGGAATACGATGAATGAAGAAATCAAAGAGAAATCAAACGCATCTTTAACTAAAACCCGTGTATCTAGCTACGCTCCGCCTGTACAAATAAAAGATATTTCTACTACCGACGAAATTCGATACAAAACCGGATTATCGGAATTAGATCGAGTTCTCGGCGGCGGTATTGTAAAAGGAAGTTTAGTATTACTAGGCGGTGATCCTGGTATCGGAAAATCCACTATTTTACTACAAATTTGTGAGTATTTAGGAAAAAACAATAAGATTTTATACGTTTCAGGCGAGGAATCCAAGCGTCAGCTAAAACTAAGAGCAGACAGACTAAACGTTAATAACGATAACTTGTTTATCCAGACACAAACCGACGTTGAACTTATCAGCGAAACTATAAGACAAGATAAACCTGACCTTGTTATGATTGACTCGATTCAGACAATGTCTTTAAATGAATTACAATCATCTCCTGGTAGTATAACACAAGTCAGAGAATGTACTAATTATCTAATGCGTGTAGCCAAAAGCCTTGATATCCCTCTTATTATTGTAGGTCACGTCAACAAAGAAGGCTCTATAGCAGGACCGAAGGTACTCGAACACGTAGTTGATGCTGTTCTACATTTTGAAGGCGACAAGCAGATGTCTTATCGAATACTTCGTGCTGTTAAGAACAGATACGGTTCGACTAATGAAATCGGTGTATTCCAAATGACCGATGTTGGTCTTGTCGAGGTCGAAAACCCATCAAGTATGTTACTCTCAGGTCGTCCCAAAAATGTATCTGGAACATGTGTTGCTTGTGCCATGGAGGGAACAAGACCAATTTTAGCAGAGATTCAGGGTTTAGCTACAACAACGGGTTATGGTAACCCAAGAAGAATGAGTACGGGTTTTGATTACAACCGTATGTCTCTTATCCTCGCTGTTTTAGAAAAGCGTGCAGGTTATTATTTTTCAAACACAGATACATACGTTAACGTTGTCGGTGGTCTCCGACTTGACGAAACTGCTGTAGATATAGCTGTCGCGATGGCACTTGTCAGCAGTCTTAAAGATGTAGTTATACCTGAAGATTCACTAGCTATTGGCGAAATTGGTCTAGCAGGAGAAATACGAGCAGTTAATCATATTACACAACGCGTAAGTGAAGCAATTCGTCTAGGATTCAAACGGATAATAATACCATATCATAATTTAAAAGATATAAAAAACGATAATGATGCTGAGATTATTGGCGTTAAAAACGTAAGACAAGCTTTTGAGGCTTTGACCAATGAATAAAATTGCAATTATATCAAATACCGAACCCGTTATTTGTAAAAAGTTTATTGAACTTGGTTATAAACTCATCTACACAGAAGAAGTAGATGGGTTTATTTCGTATGAAAAAACTCACGCAGATATGCAGTGTATAAAAATTAATAACGAAATAATTTTACTTTCATGTTGCAAAAAACTCAGACATATACTTAAAGAAACGTATAGCATTAACACTGCTTATACAAGTAGAAGTTTCAGCGGAAAATATCCAGAAAACATTTTGTTAAATGTACAAATAATCGGTAAATATGTTATCGGAAAAGAAGATCATCTTGATAAAACACTGCTAGATCGTATCAGAAAATACAATTTAAAAATTATTAATGTCAATCAGGGATATGCAGGTTGTTCTTGTCTAAAAGTAAACGACAAAGCTTTAATTACAGCTGATCCATCAATATATAACGCACTAAAGAATACAGAAATTGATGTTCTTAAAATAGCTGAAGGTTATATAAGACTCAGCACAGCGGGGGAGAATACTTTTGGATTTATCGGTGGCGCCTCAGCAAATTTGGATAACAACACAATACTTTTCTTCGGAGATATAAGAGTACATCCTGATTATTCTAGAATCACTGATTTTTGTAATCAACATAATACAAGTATTGAATATATAAAAGATTATCCAATAACAGATATTGGTTCTGCTACTTTGTTAATTATTTAACATTCGTGTTGAAAGCATAATTCATTTTCACTTATTGTTATTTAGAAAACACTAAAATAGATATCAAATAAAAATATAAGAGGAAAAAACACCTAAGCATCTTGTTAGCTATAAAACAGTATATTAACCATATCGATCATAATATCAACAATTTAAATAAAGATTTAACCTTACTAGAAAATTCAACTTTGCTCAGAATTTTTTGAACGTATGAAAGTTCGTTTCAAAAAAACT
>JAZQHY010000048.1:0-11706 GCA_045540815.1 Clostridia bacterium
AGAATCCTTTGCAACTGCCATACCCTGTGTAGCATCGTAATAGCCGTCAGAGAATATCCAGCCTGAATTCTTTCTCTCATCTGTAATAGAAGCACCTGCGATCATACCATCTGCCTGACCTGCCTGACATGCAGCGATAGATGCGTCCCAGCCGATATACTGAAGGTCATAAGTAAATCCCTGATCTTCAGCAATAGCTTTTAGTATATCCATATCGATACCTACGATGTTGCCCTGTGCATCCTGAAATTCAAAAGGACTAAAGCCTTTGTCTGTTGCAATAACAAAATCAGCTTCTTCTGTGTTGTTTCCGCATGCAGCGAAAGCAAAGCACATAACCATTGCTAAAACTAATGCAATTATTTTCTTCATAATATATTTTCCTCCAAACAAAAAATTATACTCTTATTTTACTATGAAATAAGAGTATAATCAATAAAACTATGTCGAAAAGTACAAAATTAGAACAATGTACAATTTATGTACAATTATTTTTCAGCTTTAAACACATTTATAGCTGCATCGAGCTGTCTGTCAATTACTATTTCTTCGTCCTGAAGAGCATTTTCTATAGCAAGCTGTGTGGTAATATCACAAACTCCATATGGGTAAAGACCCATAGTATCCTGAAATTTCTTTACTGCATAATACAAATCCTCGTCATATACATCGTCTGGAATACCAACAGAATAACCAAGAGCGTGCATTCTCTGGTTAAGTGCATATACATCTTTACCTTTATCATCAAGCTTCATAATTCTATCATATGTGAATTTTTCAAAATGCTCTCCGCGATATGTTTCAATTCTGTTTTCAACCTCTACATCAGGCGTAATACCAAGCTCATGAACGTGATTTTTATTTGGTGTTAGATATTCAGCCTCAGTAAGTCTTATACCACCGCCGACAGTCACACTCACAACATTTTGCATAGTACCCTTACCAAACGTTTTAGCGCCCACTATAGTGCCTGTTTTAGTATCCTGAATTGCACCTGCAAATGCCTCAGACGCACTTGCACTATATTCATTTACCAAAACAACAAGATTATATTTTATTTCTTTAAGGGTGGAATTAAATGTTTTGTCGTAACGCTCACCCTTATAGTCTATATGTACTATCGGGCCCTTTGGAACAAACTCTCCCGCCACCTTCACAAGTACATCAAGAGAACCGCCAGGATTGTTTCTAAGGTCTATGATAAGGTCTTTAACACCTTCATTATCAAAATATTCAAGTGCATCCTTAACCGATTCGTAAAGGTGGTCATCAAACTGAGATATTGAAAGGTATCCTATACCCCCATCAAGCACCTGAGTATATGTACTGTCTACTGTTATAACTCCTCTGGTTATACTAACCTCATTATATATGCCGTCGCGTATATATCCTATTACAACATTTGTTCCTTTTTCACCGATTATATACTGTTTTGCAGCTTCCAAATACATACCTACAATATTATTACCGTCAACAGTTGTGATAATATCGCCTTGTTTTATCCCTGCCGCTTCAGCAGGAGAATCTTTGTATACCGAAAGCACTTGAAGTCCCCCGGAAAACTCCATAATGCTTACACCTATACCGCACATTTCACCGCTTAGATTTCCCATAAACGCTAAATATTCTTCTTCTGTATAGTATTCACTAAATTTATCAAGCGTACCAAACATCCCTTTTAGTGCAGTATCGTAAAGTTCAGGATTTTCAGCGATAATCTGTCTTAGTGCATGGCGGTACAAATCCTCCTTAGTGGTTTCATAAAGCCAATTGTCCATTATATAGTCAGTAGCAAGGTCTACCATTCTGTTTTCTATAAGATTAAGGTCAATCTCTGCAGTTTCTTCTGCTGCTTCCTGCGCAAAACCTGTAACGCAACCAAGTGACAGCAAAGTCACCAAAACAAGTGCTATAATTCTGCTTGATCTTTTCATTTGAATTTACCTCCCGAAGCCCTGCGGCTATAATTAATTTACTACATTAAGATATATAATCTCTGTTTCGCCTTTTAGATTTGTGTCTGTAATAAAATATGCGTTGATGTCAAGAAAATCCCTGTTTATATAATATCCGTTAGTCTTTCGGTTATAACCATATAAAAGCGCGGTATCACTTACTTTGAATTCTGTGTATTTTCCTTCCATTTTAACAAAATCGGCGCCATTGAATTTTTGTAATTCATTAAAGATAATACTTCCTTTTACGTAATCATACAAGTATACTTTCGCCTTGTAGATGCCCTCTACATTTGGAATAGCTCCAAGCTTATTTGCTGAATTTTCAACAAATACCACTTCGTTATTGGCATTTACAAGCATATCAACCTTATCACCTATTCTTAAATCACCAGAAAATGTTATGTTGTCATCTTTTAAATACGCAGTCTTTCTACCATTTTTAAATGGTATATCAAACTCATAATCATCAGTTTCGATGGTTATTGTTTTTGTGGTATTTACATAGTTAATGCGCTTAACATTACCTGATATAACTTTTACACTGTTTGCGGTATAAATCTCATTATCCAAGCCCAACAAAATCTCCAAAAGCGATTTGTATGTAACTGGTTTATTAGGTCTTAAAAGAGTAGCTTTATCGTTAATATAACCTAATGAAGCAAACGCCTGATAATAAGGCTGATAATCTTTGCCGATTAATCCATAATCGAGGTGACGTCTTATATAGTCAATCCCTTCTTCAGGCTGGATATTAAGTATTTCACACAAAGACTTTACAAGTTCCTGATTGGTGGAAAAAGTAGCTTTATCGCTTATTTTTTTTATATTAAATGCCTTTTTCACTATATCTAAAATTATATCTTGTGTTAACTCTTTGTCAAATTCAAAGTTTTCAATTACGCCAATAAATATAAGCTTATACAAAAAATCGCAGTTTTCTTCTATGAGCTTAGCATTTGAATAAGCCATATTTTCATAATATTCTTCTTTTGGTATATTAAGCGTCATAGCATTTACGCCAACGCTAAAGCAAAGTATAAATACCAAAACAAGTGCTACTGTTTTTTTCAGCATATTTACAACTCCGTTTTATTACATTTTTTCAGGTGCAGTTATTGCAAGAAGCTTAAGAACATTTTCTATAACTGTCTTTGCAGCTGTGATAAGGTATAATCTTGCCTGCATAAGCGCCTCGTCATCGCCCTTTACTCTGCACGAATTGTAGAATGAATGGAAAAGTGCAGCCAAATCAAGAACGTATCTTGTAAGTCTGCTTGGCTCCATAGTATTTGCCGCCATTTCTATTTCCTGAGGAAGAGATATTATCTTAAGCGCAAGCGCTTTTTCTTCTTCCGATGTAAGAAGGGTAAGGTTTGCATCTGTATTAAGTGTAATATTTTCTTCTTTAAGAGAATTTATAATACTGCAAATTCTTGCGTGTGCATACTGAACATAGAAAACAGGATTTTCATTGTTCTGCGCAATAGCAAGGTCTAAATCAAAGTCAAGATGGCTTTCTGACTGACGCATATTGAAGAAAAATCTCGCTGCATCAACGCCTGTTTCGTCTATAAGGTCAGTAAGGGTAATCATCTTACCTGTTCTTTTTGACATTCTGGCAACTTCGCCGTTTTTAAGAAGACGTACAAGCTGCATTATAACTACTTCAAGCTTTGATGAATCAACACCGATAGCGTCCATAGCACCTTTCATACGTGCAACGTGGCCGTGGTGGTCTGCGCCCCACACGTTTATTACCTTGTCAAAGTTTCTTACTGCAAATTTATTTCTGTGGTATGCGATATCAACTGCAAAATACGTAGGAATACCATTGTTTCTTATAAGAACTTCGTCTTTTTCACAACCGAAATCCGTGGTTTTAATCCAAAGTGCCCCGTCTTTTTCGTATGTTATACCGCTTTTCTTAAGCGCATCGATAGTTTCGGCAACCTCGCCGTTTGCGTGGATTGAGCTTTCCTTAAACCACACGTCGTAATCTATTCTGTATTTTCCAAGGTCGCGCTTAAGGTTGTCTATATTTATGGCAAGAGCGTATTCTACAAGCGCGTTTCTTCTGTCTTCTTCGCTTGCGTCTAGGTATTTATCTCCGTTTATGTCGATGAAATTCTGCGCGTGTTCTTTTATGTCGTCACCGTGGTAGCCGTCCTCTGGGAACTCGAATGCATCCTCGCCTTTTAAAGCCTGAATATATCTTGCTTCAAGCGATTTACCAAACTTTACAATCTGTGCACCTGCATCGTTTATATAAAATTCCTTTGTAACGTCATAGCCTGCAGATGCAAGTATGTTTGCAAGACTATCACCGATAGCACCGCCACGCGCATTACCCATATGCATAGGGCCTGTAGGGTTTGCAGATACAAACTCTACCATTACCTTCTTGCCCTGACCAATGTCTATCTTACCGAAATCTTCGCCGTATTTAAGAACAGCTTTAAGTCCGTCGTACACCCAATCGTTTTTAAGATAGAAATTAATAAAACCAGGGCCTGCAATCTCGGCTCTGTCTATATATGTGTCTTCCAAGTCAAATGCTTCAAGCATAAGCTCTGCTATGGCACGAGGTGGCATACCAAGAACCTTTGTAAGCTTCATAGCGGTATTTGTAGAAAAATCACCGTTTTTCTTATCCTTTGGAATTTCTGTTTCTATTTCCACAAGGTAGCCCTGAGGAAACTTTATCTTTCCGCCGTCTTCAAGCGTAGCAAGAGCATTTCCTATTACGCTCTCTAGTTGCTGATTTATTGTAGATATAATATTTTTCACTTTATTATGCCTCCCTGATACTTATGTAAAACTGGTTTTTGCCAACCGTTTCGTCATTTATTTCAAGCGAATAACCAACGTCAATCTCACCGCCGTTATCGTCTATGTTCACGTTTATTTTGTCAGACAGCACACCGATAGTAAGCGCGCCAAACTGCGTATCATAATACGATGTGGTTTTCTTGTCCTTTATAAAAATCATTTGATTTGTAATGGTACCCTCTCTTATGATAGATACTTTATCGTTATCAACCTCAACGGTAGTGGTTGTCCCTTCCATACCTGTTACGTCTGATTCCTGATACACAGCATAGTATTTTCCGTCTGCCTTATAAAATTCACCTTCGGTAAGCAGTTCAACATCTGTTGAGTCGTCTATGGAATATACTTCCTGCATACCTTTTATGGATATCATTACATTTTTCTTACTATCCATTTATATTTCCCCTTAATAATTTTCTATATCAATCTTTTCAACTAATCCGTCGATGCTTTCTTCTAAAAACACTCCTGCAATTTTCGAGAAGTTAGAAGCATTATCGCTCACAAAATACATATACTGCTTATCTTGTTTTTTATCTGCAAGCATATCGTTGTCAGTTAAAAACTTGCTTACATATTTTGCGGTTTCTGCCCCTGAATCTACAAGCTCTACCTTGTCCCCCATTATATCTTTAACAGTATTTTTTAGTATTGGATAATGGGTACAGCCAAGGATTAGGGTATCTATGTCCTTTTCAATAAGCGGATTTAAGTAGTCCTGTGCTACCATTTTTGCAACCTCTGTATCGGCATAGCCGTTTTCTACAATCGGTACAAAAAGCGGACAAGCGTTTGTAAAAACGTTTATGCTTTTGTCGTTTTCTCTTATCTTTTGAACATATTTACCGCTGTTTATAGTTCCTGATGTTCCTATAACACCGATGTTTTTATTTTTGGTAGCACTAATCGCCTTTTTAACAGACGGCTCAACAACGCCGACCATTGGAACATCATACATATTTTTAACTATTGGAAGTGCTACTGTGCTTGCAGTTCCGCAGGCTATGATTATCATTTTAATGTCGTATGACATTAGAAAGTTTATATCGTCTATAACATATTTGACAATGGTTTCTTCTGAACGGCTACCATACGGCACTCTGCCTGTATCACCAAAGTATACAATGTTTTCATTTGGAAGAACTTTTTTAAGTTCCTTTACGGTAGTAAGACCGCCAAGTCCAGAGTCAAAAACACCTATATATCTGTTATCCACTTTCATCACTCCTCAAGCGCAATATAGATAAGCTCGTCTAATATTTCAGAGTATGTCATGCCCGTCTGCATCATAAGCTTTGGATACATACTTATATTTGTAAAACCGGGAAGTGTATTTATCTCGTTAAGCTTAACGGTGTCAGCGTCCTCGTTTACAAAAAAGTCAACTCTTGAAAGTCCCTTGCCGTCAAGTGCTTCGAAAACTTTTATTGCAGTTTCTCTGACGCGGTTTTCTATGTCACCTTTAAATGTGGCAGGAATTACAAGCTTACTTTGTGATGAATCAGAATACTTTGACTCATAATCGTAAAACTCACTGTCAGGAAGAATTTCACCCACGCACGATGAACGGATATTTCCTCGGTTTCCTATTACTGCACACTCAACCTCGCGACCTGTCAAAAACTCCTCGACGATAACTTTGCGGTCGAATTTAAATGCCTCGTTTAGTGCATTTAAAAGTGATACTCTGTCTTTAGCTTTACCTATACCTATAGATGAGCCTGCGTTTGCAGGTTTAACAAATGCAGGATATCCAAGCTTTTTCTCGATATTGTCTAAGATATCATCTTCATTTTTCATTTCATAGTTATGCACAACCACCCAGTCTGCCTGGTCTATACCTGCGTTTGCCATAACCACTTTGGTATACGCCTTATCCATACCTACGCACGATGTAAGAAGTCCTACCCCGACGTATTTCACACCCGATAGCTCAAACAACCCCTGAACCGTTCCGTCCTCGCCGTTTGCACCGTGAAGCACAGGAAATACTACGTCAATATGTAGTTTTTCAAATCTGTCGCCGTCAAACACGAGTATTGATGAGTCATTTGTGCCGTGAGAAAGGCATACTGTCTTTAACGAATCGTTGTACCATTTATCTGGTGCGATGTTTTCCACAGCGCCGTCGTACAGATACCATTTTCCGTCTTTTGTAATACCTATTAGCAAAATGTCATATTTATCTTTATCTAAATTGATGATAACTGATGTTGCCGATTTAAGTGATACCTCATATTCTGTAGACTGACCGCCAAATAAAATTGCAACAGTTTTTTTCATATATAAATTGCCTCCAAATTACGTCATATAACCATACTATTTTGATTATA
Organism: Clostridia bacterium; assembly: GCA_045540815.1. GTDB lineage: Bacteria > Bacillota > Clostridia > UMGS1810 > UMGS1810 > JAZQHR01. Next base: position 7,121 of record JAZQHY010000048.1, read on the forward strand.
TCACAAACGTGAAACAAAATAAATACCTTTTTACATAAAAATATTATAAATTTTTTCAAAAAAAGTATTAATTTTTTTAAAATTGTATGTTATACTGTAAAAGTGGTTTAAATTTTTTGGAGGAAAAAGTCAAATGGCAACACTTCGTATTTCAAAAAAATCGTCTGACATACCATTGTCTACGATTTTTATAGACAAATATATGTGCAGTGCAAATGCTACATATGTAAAGGTGTACATATACGCGCTTAGACTTTCTTATGACAACGTCGAAAACGCATTTGGACTTAAAGATATTGCTGATGCGCTTGGTGTACTTGAGTCGGATGTAGTAAGTGCATTTAAATACTGGGACAGCGTGGGCGTAGTTAAGTTTTCAAATGCAGATGATGGTGATTTTTCACTTGAGTTTTTGGAGTTAAGCGAAAAAGCCGAAAAGACATTTGCACCTAAAAAAATTCAAGAGAACACTTCTATAAAGGAAGCTACCGAAAAACCTACATATACCGCGAAGGAAATTGCTATTTACATAGAAAACAACAAAGGTATTAAAAATATGTACGAGTGTGCATCAAAAATTCTTGGTAAGCCACTTAGCACAAACGATACTATTATATTATACAGCTTTTACGATTGGCTAAGACTTCCAAAAGATGTTGTTTTGGTGCTTTTGGAATACTGTGTATCGCTTGGAAAGACAAGTATGCGTTACATAGAAAAGGTTGCAATATCTTGGGCAGACCAGGAGATAAACACCATAAGACGTGCTAACAAATTTGTAAACAAGCAAAACGAAAGACAGAGTTATCTGTCAACTCTCAAGAAAATACTGCAGATAAAAGACAGGGATTTTACAGAATACGAGCTTAAATACATTGACGAATGGACAAACACTCTAAAGGTAACAGAAGAAGAAATCAAAGAAGCCTATGAGCTTACTATAATAAACACTACAAAGCTATCATTTCCGTATATGAACAAGATACTTGTATCGTGGAATGAAAAACCTCAAAAAAGTGTAAAGCCTTCGAAAAAGACGCAGTTTAATGATTACTCGGCATCAAGCGAGATAAACGATTTTGAAAAAATGATGCTAAAAAAACGAGTTGGAAAAACTACTGATAATTAACAAGGAGATACTATGTATAACCGAAAAAATATTTCCGATAAAATCGCTTCGGAATACCGCGAGCTAAAGCGTGAACGTGAAAACAAGCTTAATAGAAAAATGGAGTTTCTGCATAGTATTGACCCCGAATTTGAAACGATTGAACGTGAAATATCTATGCTTGGAATAAGTATGGCTACTAAAATAGCAGGAAAAGGCTCATCTATTGATGCTATTATGGCTGAAATAGATTCAAAGCTTGATGCATTAAAAGAAAAGCGCAATAGTCTTTATAAAAAATACGACATTGATTCAGACTTTTTAGAAACACCTTATGAATGTATTTCTTGCAATGACACAGGCTACACAGCTGACGGAAAGAAATGCTCGTGCAGAGTTCAGCGCGAAATAAAATACGCAAAAGAGGCGTCCTCTATCCCACCCGAGCTTGGAAAATTCAGTTTTAACGACTTTGATTTAAAATACTACAGCAAAATACCTGATAGCAGATACGGACTTTCCGCATATGATAACATATTAAGTGTACTAGACACTTGCAAGGCTTTTTGCAACAATTTTGAAAATTCAGGCGAAAACCTATACATATATGGAAACTCAGGTCTTGGAAAAACAATGCTTGTAACATGTATGGCAAACGAGCTTATATCAAAAAACAACATTGTAATGTATCAGACTGCAAGTAATCTATTCAAAATCCTTGAGGGATACAAATTCGGTAAGGACACAGGCGAAGAAATAAATCTTTTATATGACCAGCTTTACAACTGCGACCTGCTTATAATTGATGACCTTGGCACTGAATTTCAAAACAGCTTTACACAGTCGATGCTATTTGACATATTAAATACAAGACTACTTAGCAAAAAAAGTACGGTAATAAGCAGTAACCTTATAATAAATGACCTTGAAAAAACTTATACCGAAAGGATTTCGTCAAGAATTCTCGGTGAGTATGAACTTCTATTGATATTTGGCGAGGACATACGTATACAAAAGAAAAAACTCCAATAAATAAAAAACTGTCTGAAAATCCAGACAGTTTTTTTATTTGTGTCGATAGTCTAGGCTTAACATTCAAAATCTATACACGCTCTTGACTCTGTATAAGGTCTTACATTTTCATCTGCTACTTTTACGTGGGCAGGGTGAATGGCATAACCCTTTAGTGCATTTTCGCTTTCAAGCACTGAATAAAGCATTACGTCTGCGTTTGACGAATCAAGCTTATCTATTTGTACCTTTATTTCCAAAAGACCCGGCACAACGCCCAAAAGTCCTTCTAAGCCTTCTTTAATCCCCTGTTTAACCTCAAATGTATTAAATTCTTCTTTTAATTTCCACAATATAATATGCTTTACCATAAATATTACCTCCTGTTTTAAGGATAAAATTTAAAAAAAGGCGGTTTACAAAACCGCCTTTGGAGCTGACTAGCAGATTCGAACTGCCGACCTCTTCCTTACCAAGGCTCAATTCTTGTTTCCTGTAGCCTTAGAGTTAGGCGGTTTATACGGTTTTGTATTTTCGAAATCGGTATAAATTCGGTATAAATATAAATTCGGTATAAATTTTTAAAAAAAATAAGATTTTGCAAACTTATTTCGTTAAGATTATTGTATCAAACTTATATCAAAAAATCAAGGTATAAATAACAAAAAAGCGAGGTAATTTCACCTCACTTTTATTATAGTTTTATATTAAAACTTCTGTTCTTAAATTTCTATTAATCCATTTTTGAAAGTCGTCTTCGGGTATGTAAAATTGTTTACCTATTTTAATTTTTGGAAATCCCTTTTGAGCAACTATGTCGTATGCTTTATTTTTCCCACATCCAAAAATTTCTGCGATGTCTTTTACAGATAACATTTTGCTCATTCTTTCACCTACTTCCCTGTACTACCAAAACCACCTTCGCCTCTATCGGTTTCTGATAAATCTTTAACTTCTACAAAATTAGCCGCTATATATGGAATAATTATAAGCTGTGCTATGCGTTGATTTGGCTCAACAATTCGTGTTTCATCACTATCATTATGTAATGCAACCACACAGTTGCCCCTATAATCCAAATAGTTATTATCTTATGGTTTTTTATCCATAACTCTGGAGGTTTCCCTCATTTTCATCGGCTGATTAATTCCAGCCCAGTTTAGCATATATTTTCACATTTATCACTGTGTCGCTGCCTCGTGGGTGTATTATATTCTATACAAATAGTTTCAACACCTATGCGTTGCCCCTGATTAAACTTTTAAATTTAACCTTCGGTTCGGATTAGCATATCATTTGACTTAGCCTTCCCGCTTAATTCAGCGATTTTAAGATGCCGATTTTTTAAATTGTCCTAAAGAATTTCTTTCTTGCGGTTTTAACAAATTATGAATTCTTTTATGTTTTGATTTTGTAAGTATTATTAGATTTGACACATCATTATTAAGTTTATCCCCGTCTATATGATGCACTTCAAGTTTTGGATCAAGATATCTCTTACCATTGACCACAACCGAATTAGTGTCGTCGAGTAAATATTTTTCAGCTATTAAACGATGATAAAATACAAATCCGTTACAATTTGCAAACGGATGGTCTAAAACCCTTTGCATTTTGTACCCATAATTACTTATTTTAAAATCGCTTTTCCAAGATGCGTTCAAATTTCCTTTTAACCCATACTGGTGATTGTTCTCACCACACATCATAATGCTAAGTGCTTTACTTTGACATTCTTTACTACAATAATGATTATTATATTTATTCGCATAATATGGTTTAAAATGTATGGGTTTGCCACATATTTCACACTTGCAATTAAAATATCCCTCTGTGCTTTCACGCTCTCTTTTTAATACTTCTTGAGAACATTTTATACTACAGCAATGATGTTTGCTTTTGTTGTATCGCGAGGGACAACAATTAAATTCTTTACCGCAATTCTCACATTGTATTACCAAATTACCACTCCAGCATCTATAATACCAAAACAATTAGCAGGGCGCAAACCTTCTTTAGTAGATAATCCACTTCTTGCAACAATACCACCAAGCGTTCCTTCAGGTAATTCAATAGATATACCTGTTGGAATTTTAACTGTTTCATGTGGTCTAATTAATACAGGTTCGTTTATATCTGCTGATAAGTCAGCTCCCGCAGAGCCATGCGTTTCTTTTTTTGGTATTATTGCTGTATTAGTATTTTTTTTAATATTTATGTTCATTTCTAGCATTATTATTTCTCCTATATTCGTCTTAACAATATATCATAGTTGATGTCTGTAGTATCATACAATTCATCTGTTGTAAATGTAAGTATTTTAATAATAGAATCAGAATCTTTTTTAAAAAGACTATATTTATAAAAAATATCGTCCTCAATTTTCTCGTTGGCATCATTTATTTCAAACCAAAATTCAGTATAATCATTTTCTTTGAAAACATATATATTTTTTATATCTTTGCAT
>JAZQHY010000049.1:0-27666 GCA_045540815.1 Clostridia bacterium
GGTAAAAATGGGAGTTTCGTCGATAGAAGATGTGCTCGGATATGTAAGAAGCAACGAGCTTGAAAAACTTTTAACCAAGTGTAAGGATGAACATAATAAGCTTGACGCAGAAATACAAGAGCTTCTCGACAAATACAAAGATGATGGAAAAGAGCCTGCAGTAATGGCAAAAGGTATGTCGTGGATAAAAACAAATGTAATGATATCCATTAACGAGTCTGACGAAACTATTGCAGATCTTATGACTGACGGATGTAATATGGGTGTTAAATCTCTTAATAAGTATATGAACAAGTATAAGGCGGCTGACGAGGTGTCAAAGGATATTGCAAAAAGATTAATAAATTTAGAAGAACAACTAACAATTGATATACGAAAATTTTTATGATTAATTGACCCCCTGAAATGTTGATTGCATTTCAGGGGGTGTTTTGTTGACTTTTATTGGAGCCTGTGGTAAAATATTTGTACAGACAGTTCGAAACCATCCTGTCTTAAAACAAAACTATGGGCAATTTTATAATGTGATTTTGCGCCCTGACGGCGTATTTTTTTGCCCTTTTACGAGGTGTGAAAATGAAAAATGAACTATTACTTATTGGGTCGGTAATTTTGATATATTCCGTTGTAATTATATCATACAAGCTGTTTGGCAAAAATGGACTTTTTGCTATGACATCTATCGCTACAATTTTGGCGAATATTGAAGTGCTTATGCTTGTTGATGCTTTTGGTATAAGGCAAACACTTGGTAATGTGATGTTTGCATCTACATTTCTAATTACCGATATTCTAAGTGAGAACGAAGGCAAAAAAACTGCATCAACGGCGGTGTGGATAGGTGTTTTTACTTCATTAGTAATGCTTATATTTACACAGTATTGGATGCTATATGTCCCATCAGCAGATGACTGGGCGAGAGAGCCAATATCACAGATTTTCTCCACCACGCCAAGACTAATGCTTGCAAGCTTTACAGGTTATGTGCTTTCACAAAGGCTTGATGTGTGGCTTTACCATAAATGGTGGGATTTCACTTCGAAAAAGTGTGGTGACAACAAGAGATTTTTGTGGATTAGAAATAATTTTTCCACTCTTATATCACAAGTGGTAAATACAATAATATTTACACTTATTGCGTTTGGCGGTTGGTATGACAATAAGACACTATTTACAGTTATGCTGTCAAGCTATATAGTGTACGTATTTACGAGTCTTCTTGACACACCTTGTGTATATATTGCAAGAAAAATGAAACAAAAAGGATTAATAAAATAACTCTTGAGGTGATTTTAATGAAATATATATTTGATAATGATTTGCATATCCATTCGGGACTTTCTTCGTGTTCAAATGATGCAGAGCAGACACCTGAAAGAATTCTTAAATATGCACTTGATAATGGACTTAAAACCATTTGTATAGCCGACCATTTCTGGGATGATGCGGTTGAAGGTGCGTCCAATTGGTATGCGCCGCAAAATTATGAGCATATAAGTCAGGCAAAACCGCTTCCGCAGGCTGACGGGGTAAGATTTCTATTCGGTTGTGAAACGGAACTTGACAAGTATCTGACACTTGGACTTTCAAAGGAAAAGTATGATTTGTTTGATTTTATAGTTGTGCCTACAACGCATCTTCATATGAAGAGTTTGACAGTTTTTGAAGAAGACAGAAAAGATGCAAAAAGCAGAGCAAATATATGGGTGAAAAGATTTGATGCGGTTTTAAATATGGATCTTCCGTTTCATAAAGTGGGATTTGCACACCTTACATGCGGGCTTATTTGTCGTGACAGCAGGGAAGAATATCTGGAAACGCTTAATCTTATTTCTGATGCCGATATGGAGCGTTTGTTTACTAAAGCAGCAAAGCTTGGTGCGGGTATTGAGCTTAACGCAAGTGATATGAATTTTGCGGATAACGAAAAAGACATTGTTCTAAGACCGTACAAAATAGCTAAAAAATGCGGTTGCAAATTTTACTGCGGAAGTGACGCTCATCATCCTGAAGCTTTTGATGAAGTAAAGGCTATATTTGAAAGAGCGATTGATTTACTTGAATTAACAGAAGATGACAAATTTATAATACAGTAATAAGGAGTAGTATATGGGGCTTAAAAGTTTAAATGCACCTACAGATATGACAGTGGGAACACCGTGGAAAAGCATATTGTCTTTTACACTTCCTATGCTTATAGGAAATATAGCACAGCAGCTTTATAACACTGTTGACAGTATAGTAGTAGGTAAGTACATAGGAGATAATGCACTTGCATCGGTTGGGAGCTGCGGACCGATACTTAATATGCTTTTGGTACTTTTTATAGGTATATCCACAGGTACAAGTGTTATGGTGTCGCAGTATTTTGGTGCGAAAAACAGAGAAGGACTTTCAAAGACTATAGGAAACAGTATCACTATCACGGCTATCGCGTGTCTTTTGCTAATAGTTGTTGCTGCGCCTCTTATAAGACCAGTGCTTGTTATGCTAAACACACCTGATACCATAATAGATGGTTGTGTAGATTATCTTATGATTTCGCTTGTTGGTATGGCAGGTATGGGATACTATAATATCTTAAGCGGAATCCTCAGGGGACTTGGGGATTCTTTTTCAGCGCTTGTGTATCTTTTAGTGGCAACAGTTATAAATATAGTGCTTGATATTTATTTTGTGGCTGTGATTAAAATGGGAGTAGGAGGCGTGGCGCTTGCTACTGTTATAGCTCAGTGCATATCATCGATACTTTGTTTTATAAAGCTTACTAAAATGGCAGAATACTTTGATTTTAAAATGTCATTTTTAAAACCTGTTGGATCATATGTGAAGACCATAATTAGTCTTGGGCTTCCATCAGGACTTACTCAGGCGATATTTTCATCTGCAATGATAATAGTCCAGTCGCTTACAAATCAGTTTGGTGAACAGTTTATAGCCGCAAACGTTGTTATAATGAGGGTTGATGGTTTTGCTATGATGCCAAACTTCTCGTTTGGTATGGCGCTTACAACATACGCAGGACAAAACGTTGGTGCCAGACTTTATGACAGAGTAACCCTGGGTGCAAAGCAGGGTACACTTTTAGCTGTTGGTTGTTCAGCAACTATAACAGGTATAATACTTCTTCTTGGAAAGCATCTTATGGGTATATTTACCGATACAACCGAGCTTGTTGAACTTAGCTACTCTCTTATGAAGATACTTGCAGTTGGGTATATAGCGGTTGCTATTACACAAAGCTTGTCTGGTATTATGAGAGGTGCAGGCGACACTATGACACCTATGTGGATATCGCTTATTACAACAGTTGTTTTTCGTGTGCCGATTGCGTATGGTATTTCATATCTTACTCGTACAAGCGAGCTTCCGTTCGGCAGAAGGGAATGTATCCAGATTTCTCTATTGGCATCGTGGGTAATGGGTGCAGTTCTTACTGCAATATTCTACAGACTTGGAAAGTGGAAAAATAAAGCTATTAAATAAAATTAGTGTAAAACCTGACTTAAATGTCAGGTTTTACATATAAATAGAATATTTTGTAAGTTTTAATTGATTTGAAACATTTACTGTGATATAATATCTTTATGTTTAACGATGAAAGGTGGCTAATTATGAATAACGAAAAAAGAAGCAGCTTCACAGGTAAGATAGGATTTGTTCTTGCTGCTGCGGGTTCAGCTGTTGGTCTTGGAAATATATGGAGATTTCCATACCTTGCAGCTAAGTACGGCGGAGGTATATTTTTGTTAGTATATATTCTTCTTGCAGTAACTTTCGGATTTGCACTAATGGTAGCTGAAATCGCTATCGGCAGAAAAACAGGTCTTAGCGCCATTGGAGCATTTAAATCACTAAATAAAAAGTATTCGTTTATCGGATATCTTGCAGCTCTTATCCCTGTTATAATTCTTCCGTATTATTCAGTTATAGGCGGTTGGGTTATGAAATATCTGTTCGCGTTTATAAGCGGCGGTGCAGCTGACGCAGCACAAGACGCATACTTTGGCGGATTTATTTCTCAAACAGGTGAGCCTGTTATGTGGTTTTCTATATTTCTTGGTATTACAGCTATTGTTGTACTTTTTGGTGTTGAAAAGGGTATAGAAAAAGTAAGCAAGATTATGATGCCTGTACTTGTAGTGCTATCAATATTTATTGCTATATATTCTGTGTGTATGCCAGGCGCTATAGAAGGTGTTAAATATTATATTATGCCTGACTTTAGCAAATTTTCTGCTACAACCGTACTAGCTGCTATGGGACAGCTTTTCTACTCGATGTCGCTTGCAATGGGCATTATGATTACATATGGCTCATATATGAAAAAGGACGTAAGCCTTGAATCATCAGTTACACAGATAGAAATATTTGATACAGGTATAGCTTTTATAGCAGGACTTATGATTATCCCTGCAGTATTCGTATTTTCAGGCGGAACTCCTGAAGCACTTGGAAAAGGTCCAAGCCTTATGTTCGTTACACTTCCAAAGGTTTTTGAATCAATGGCAGGCGGTACATACGTTGGTATAGCATTCTTTATACTTGTGCTTTTTGCAGCGCTTACATCATCAATCTCACTTATGGAAACAGTTGTTTCGATAGTATCTGATAAGTTTAAAATAGGTCGAGTGCCATCGTGCTTCATCGTTCTTGCGTTATCAGTAGCACTTGGACTTCTATCATCACTTGGCTACGGAATATGGGCAGAGGTTAAGATTATAGGACTTCAGTTCCTTGACTTCTTTGACTTTATCAGCAACAGTGTACTTATGCCGATAGTTGCGTTCTTTACTTGCATATTTGTTGGTTATGTTATCAAACCTAAGACTATCGCAGAAGAGGTTGAGCTTTCGGGTAAGTTTAAAAGAAAAGGACTTTTCAATATTGTTATTAAATACCTTGCACCTATATGCATAGTGCTTATACTTGTATCATCAGTTCTTGATGCATTTGGAATATTTAAGATATAACCTAGTATAAAAATAAAAGCGTAAAAGAAAATTTCTTTTGCGCTTTTTTGTTTTGATTTATGTGATGTTTTTATTTCTTTTTATATACGGCAAAATATGATGCTGCCATTATGCAGGCAACCGCTAAAAAAACCTTTGCATCAGGAACTATACCATTTATAACCAGTGTAACAAAAGGTGTTAAAATCGGCTTTATAAAAAATGCAAGTGATGCCATAATTGCTCCGCCTTTTTCTATTGCTAAAAAGTATGACGCATATCCAACACCTGTTACCAAAATTCCAAGATATATAAGTATAGAAAGGTCAACAATTTCAAACGATGGAGATACATCTATTCCAATAACCAGAAGTGCTATTAAAAGTACAATACTTCCTGATAAAAATACTCCGCAAGACTGAATAACACCACCGAGCTTTTTCATATATTTCTGACTGAGTGCCGTGTAAATACTGAAAGATAATGCTGCAAGTATTGCAAGTACTACTGATTCAAAGTTTGTACCGGTGCTAAAATCTGCACATACTATTACGCCGATTACTCCAAGTATAAGTGCTATTAATTTGTTGCGGTTAAGCTTTTCCTCTTTAACTAAAAGTACAGCAAATATAATGGTAAATACTGAGTTTGCTGAAAATATAATTGCTATAAGCGATGGTGCGTCAGCTTTTTTTACCGCAACCTGTAGAAACACCATACTTACACATATAAATAATATGCCAAGCGCAGTCATTAGCCCGATATCTTTTAATGTGATATGTATCTTTTCTCTTTTTATTTTTGCTATTGCAGGTGGTACAAGTATAAACGAGCCTATAAAAAATCTCCAGAATGTAATTGCATATGGCGTTACGTCATTTGCTATTAGCTTGCTTACTGGTTCAAGCGTTACAAAAAGTACCGCGGTTATAAGCGCATAAATTATCCCTTTTTTCATTTGTATTCCTCATTTCTTAGTTGTATTTAATTATAAACTCATAAATCATATCTGCAAATGTGCTATTGCCGTTTTCGTCTGTTTCGTGAACATATTTGCAGTGAGAGTATCCTTCCATAAACTTATATTCTACTTTCGACATATTGGCTTCCAAATGCTTTAAAGTAGTTACTAAAAGCTGTGTTTGTTCAAGTCGGTTTTGCATATCGTTTTCAGAAACAATTATCTGCATTGGAGCATAGTTTCTGCCTGACGTAATATGATATATCGGAGCAGCTTCGTCAATAATTACTCGGCGGCTGTCAATGCCTCTTTCCTTAAGTACATTAAAGTGTACTGTAGGCTGCCCTGCATCTAATACATAACCGTCAATTTCGTCAGCGTCAATGTTATGCATTGCAAGATATTTTTTATCAAAACAAAGCATTTGTGTGATATATCCACCTGCAGATGAACCGCCTACAAAAAAGGATGTTGGATTTCCGTAGCTTTCCATATTCTTTTTAGCCCATGCAACAACCCCAGCGGCGTCTTTTATAAAATCAGGATATGACGCTTCGGGGTACATACGATAGTTAGCAGTTATAACTGCTATACCTTTTTTCTGTAAGTTTTTATAAAAAACAATCTCGCGCTTGTCATCTTTGCGACCATATTCTATTCCACCTCCGTGAAAATAGATAAACACAGGAAAGCTATCACAGTCCGGAAGATAGATATCAAGAGCCTGCGAAATGGATTTAGAACTGGTGTAAAATACATTTTCTATAGTTTTCATAGTATGCTTCTCCTTTTTTTATTTGAGTATAGCACTTGTGTTGCGTCGTGTAAAGAATATGGTAAAATATACTTTATATATATTGAAATATATTGTGATGTGTGTTAAAATGGTGTAAAGAATAATATAAAATGTTATATAGATATTAAAGATAATTTAAAAAATCAGGAGACAGAATATATGGAAATATTGCAGCTTAAATATTTTCAGCATACAGCACGAAGTGAAAATATATCACACACAGCGCATAGCTTTATGGTTCCTCCATCTAGCGTGTCTGCTTCGATAAAAAAACTTGAGGCTGAGCTTGGGGTAAAGCTTTTTGACAGAGGGGCAAATAGTCTTAAACTAAACGAAAACGGAAAGATTTTTCTTCGGGCTGTAGATGCATCAGAAAAGGAAATAAATAAAGCAAAGATTGAGATATTGAATAATATGTCTACTCAATCTGGAGAAATAAGATTGCTTATTTTAACGAACAGAAGCCGTGTAACAGATGCTATTGCAAAGTTTAAATCAGAATATCCTGACGTGGCATTTAGTATAACTCATAATGGATATTTCGATTTTGATAATTACAGTAAATTTGATATAATAATTTCTGACAGGAATATTGATTTGGAAATGTTTGAAACCAGAGATTTTGTTCGCGAAGAAGTTTTTCTTGCTGTGCATAAAAAGAGTAGTCTGGCAAACTTAAAAAGTATAGGGCTTAAAAATCTTAAAGATGCTAAATTTATAAGTATGCCAAAAGGGAGCAGTATAAGAGATTTGCTTGAAAGGATGTTTAAGAAATTTGAATTAATACCTGAAATAGTTATAGAAAGCGAAGACCCGCATTTTGTGTGTAAGTATCTTAAAATGGGACTTGGTGTAGCACTGTTTCCGTCAGTATCGTGGAAGAAACAGGTTACCGATGATATAAGACTTATAAAAATAAACGAGGGAATATACCGTAATTCGTATATGTATGTAAATAAGTCAACATCAAACGTTGTAAAGCTGTTTGCAGATAAGCTTATAATGGAATAAATGAAAAGGCACTCGTTAGAGTGCCTTTTAGTTTAACTGACATGATTAATTATATTTATTAAATCTTATTATAACCTTGAACATATCTCCGTCAATTATCACTTTGAACTCACCGCCTATGGCTTCGGTATAGCTTTTTGCTATAGCCAGACCAAGACCGCTTCCTTCTTTGGTGCGTGATTTGTCACCGCGTACAAACCTGCCTGCAATTTCGTCAGCGTCAAAGTCCATAGGGTAGGAGGCTATATTTTTAAATTCCATTACAACTTCTTCGTTATCTTCGTAAGCAGTAACAAATACTCTTGTACCCTTAAGCGAATATTTTAAAATATTATCTATAAGATTGTGTATGACGCGTGATAACTTTCTTCCGTCAGCCAAAACGTTTAGCTCTTTTGAAGTGTTTACGCAGAAGGTGAGTCCACTGTCTTTGATTTCGTTATCCTGTTCAGCAAGAGATTGATTTATTAAAAGCGAAACATCTATATTTTCAAAATTAATTATCTCATTTCCGCTTTGAACTTTCGAAATATCAAACAGGTCTTGTGTAAGATTTTTGAGCCTGTCACTTTTCTTTGCAATTATCTTTACATAGTCGTTAGCTTCTTCGGGCAATCCGTCAATGCTTGATAGTAGCTCTGTATAACTTATAATCGAAGTAAGCGGAGTTTTTAAATCGTGTGAAACATTTGTTATAAGCTCTGTTTTAAGTCTTTCTGCTTTAAGCTTGTCGGATACTGATTTGTCAAGTCCCTCGGCTATGTCATTTATGTCACTGGAAAGTAGTCTTAAATCCTCGCTTTTTATTTCTGATATTTTGTATGTCAGATTACCATTTTTGATTTCGCTTAAGCCTTTTTTTATTTCATCAAGGTCTTTTGCTCTGTATGCAAGTATAAAAGAAGCAAATATAAATACAACTATTGCAAATATAAACGCAAACACAGTTTCCGGTGTGAATATTCCGCATAAGCCAATTATAGCAGTGTATATAAGAAGCATACATATAAGCATAATGCCTGATTTTTTTGAAAAAGTTTTAAAAAGCAGAGTTCTGTATCTGACAAATGTTTCTAGTAGCCATTTTAAAATATTGACAGCCAACTTAAAACAACGCTTTGCAATAATAAAGATAATACTTGATTTTAGTATTTTTTTGCATTTTACCTTTCTTACAAGGGATAAAAGCGAGGTTAGAACGATAAGCGTACCTATAGCAGTTAATAAAAGTGAAATTGATTTTGCCATATATAAAGGAAAACGTCCGGCAAAAAGAGTATCAAGTATCATTACTATCAACCAAATGATGAAAAACACAGGAATGGTCATAACAGCTAAATGTACCTCTGACCAAAGATTGTCTATCCACATAAGGTTATAACTTCCGTCAGATTTTTTACCTGAAACCGAAATTAGATAAATCAAAAGTGCCAGAGCAATTATGATATGAACAAGCATATTTGTAAAAATATCGCGAACCATAGACGCCTGAGCTTTCCATACCTTTTCGCAGTAATTGGCGTAATCTTCTTTTATAGCAGTACATATTGTTATTGTATCACCTTTTGGAATGTCAAGGTTGTCAAGATGATATCCATGACGCCAGCTTATGCTTGAATCATAGTTTGTGTTTCCATATGCATCTATTTCTGATAACGTGAAAAAGCGACGGTTTAAAAGGTCTTCCTTGCTTGTTGCGTCACAGTTTGTATAAATTCTGCCGTTTATTTGCATAAAGTAGTCTATCTCGTCGGAGTCGTTAAGATGCTCAAGTGATTTAGTCATATTATCCTCTATGGGAAAAATCGGAGCCCAAACTACGATATTTCCATCCGATATGTCATCAGGTATGCGTGCGTTCTGGTATTGTTCGTTTTTATAGCTTTGATATTCGTTGTAGAAAATGTTATCGGGTATGTAGAGAAGTGATGCGAAATAACCTGATTCGTTAAAATCACTTTCGAACCCATATATGTGTGGCATATCAAGACTTTCATATTCCATAATGCCGTCAATTAATGTGTTTACGCAAAAAATAGCACATACAACAATAAGTATTACTGCAATAAATTTAGTATATGATGAATAAGCTATCTTTTTCATTTGCTATCCTCCTTTTAATCAATTTTGTAGCCGATACCCCATACAACCTTTAAGTATCTTGGCTCTTTTGGATTTATTTCTATTTTTTCACGTATGTGTCTTACGTGTACTGCTATCGTATTGTCGCTGACAATTGCTTCCTCGTTCCACACGTTTTTGTATATATCGTCTGCCGAAAATGTTCTTCCCTTGTTTTTTGCAAGAAATTCAAGTATTTTATATTCAATAGGTGTAAGTCTTACATTTTCTCCATCCACTTTAACAGTTTTATCTTCGGTATTTATACATAATCCGTCAATTATTATCTGACCGTTTTCTTTTGAAATAGAGCCAAGGGTAGTGTATCGCCTAATCTGTGACTTTACCCTTGCCACAAGCTCGGACGGGTTAAACGGCTTTGTCACATAGTCGTCTGCACCTGCAGTTAATCCCAGAATTTTATCAGTATCTTCAGATTTTGCTGAAAGGAGTATAACTGGTATGTTTTTTGACTCTCGAAGTTTCATAAGTGTTTTTATGCCGTCAAGCTTTGGCATCATAATATCAAGTATTATAAGGTGAATATCCTTTTCGGATATAATATCAAGTGCGTCAATTCCATTGTACCCTTTAAGTACATTATAATTTTCACCTGATAGAAAAATGGCGATGCTGTCTACTATTTCTCTGTCATCGTCCACGATAAGTATGTTCATTTATTTTCGCCTCCTGATAATATATTAGCATATGTTTCTTAAGATTTAGCTATAAAAATTCTTAATTTTTCTTAATAATTAAAAAAGCATATCGCTTTTGCGATATGCTTTTAACGTTAGTTTTTCTTTTCCTGATATACAGGCTCGCAAGTTAAGTTTATGCCGAGCCTTTTAAATACCTTTGCATCTATTGATGAAAGTATTACCGACGAGTGAACTTCGCATCCCCTAAGCTTTGAAAGCTCATTCATAGCAAGCTCAGCATTTTCATCAGTTGCTGCGCAAATGGAAAGTGCTATAAGCACTTCGTCTGTGTGAAGACGCGGATTTCTGTTTCCAAAGTGATTTGTTTTAAGCTTCTGTATAGGCTCTATGATAACAGGTGATATGAGGTGTACACTATCATCAAGTCCTGCAAGCTTTTTAAGCGCATTTAGTAAAAGTGCTGCAGATGCTCCTAAAAGGTCGCTTGTTTTTCCTGTAACGATTTCGCCGTTTGGCAGTTCAATCGCTGTACAAGGAGTGCCTGTCTTATTTGCGCGCTCTATCGCAGGGGCGATAACCTTTCTCTCTGATGGTTTAACACCGGCTTTACTCATAAGAAGTTCAAGCTTTGGAACAACATCGTCTGCAAGTTTTCCTTTTTTGTAGTCGCATAGCGCTGTGTAATATCTGCGAAGTATTTCCTGTTTTGAAGCTTCTTTTGTAGCCTCGTCATCTATAATGCAGTTGCCCGCCATATTTACACCCATATCGGTAGGTGACTTGTATGGACAAGCACCAAGGATTTTTTCAAGCATCGCATTTACTACAGGGAATATCTCAACATCGCGGTTGTAGTTTACTGTAGTAGTTCCGTATGCATCTAAATGGAACGGGTCAATCATATTTACATCGTTTAAATCTGCGGTTGCAGCCTCGTATGCAAGGTTAACAGGATGGGTGATAGATAAGTTCCATATAGGAAATGTTTCAAACTTTGCATAACCCGACTGTATGCCTTTTTTGTGCTCGTGATAAAGCTGTGATAGGCAAGTTGCCATTTTACCGCTTCCGGGACCTGGAGCTGTAACTACCACAAGCTCTTTGGTGGTTTCTATATAATCGTTTTTGCCGTAGCCTTCGTCACTAACTATCTTTGCAATATCTGAAGGATAGCCTTCGATAGAATAGTGTCTGTACACCTTTACACCAAGCTGTTCAAGCCTTTTTTGAAATGCAACGGCAGATGTTTGTCCGTTAAAACGGGTAAGTACTACGCTTCCTACATAAAGTCCGATTTTTCTAAAACAGTCAATAAGCCTAATAACTTCAACATCATATGTGATGCCAAGGTCACTTCTCTGTTTATTCTTTTCTATGTCAGAGGCATTAATGGCAATAACTATCTCCACTCTGTCTTTTAGCTGAAGAAGCATTTTAAGCTTACTGTCCGGCTCAAAACCGGGTAGTACTCTTGATGCGTGATAGTCGTCAAAAAGCTTGCCGCCAAACTCCAAGTAAAGTTTGCCGCCAAACTGCGCAATTCTTTCTCTGATATGCTCTGATTGCATATGCAGATATTTGTCATTGTCAAATCCTATCACTGCCACTTTAAACACCTCGTTTTAATTTCTTTCACAATTAAACATTATATAACAAATTATGTATAATTTCAAGGTGTAAAAGATACTTTTTTGTGTAAAAACATTGTTGATTTTTGGTGTAAGATGTGTTAAAATATTTGTTTGGAAAAAACAGTAAATGAAGGTAGGAGTTATTTTATGGGGATTTTTCAACCAAAGCTATTTTCAGGGTTAAAAAACTACAGCGCAAAACAGCTTGCATCTGACATCGTTGCAGGTATAATAGTTGCAATAATTGCGCTTCCTTTATCAATCGCACTTGCGATTGCATCAGGTGTAGCACCTGAAAAGGGTCTTTATACAGCTATCGTTGCAGGATTTGTTATATCATTTTTAGGTGGCAGCAATGTAAATATATCAGGACCAACCGCTGCGTTTGCTACTATCGTAGCAGGTATTGTTGCCGTATATGGCACAAGCGGACTTGTGGTAGCAACTATTATGGCGGGTATCATACTTATTATAATGGGTATATGCCGTTTCGGTACGCTTATAAAATATATTCCGCGCACCATCACTACAGGCTTTACATCAGGTATCGCACTTACCATAGTTATTGGCCAGCTTAAAGACTTTATGGGTCTTACATATCCAGCCGGTACACACAACGTAGAAACAATGGAAAAGTTGTCAGCTGTTGTAAATAACATTGGTACTGTGAATTTTTACAGTATTGTAGTAGGACTTGTTGGACTACTTATACTTATCGTTTGGCCGAAAATAAGCAAGAAAATCCCAGGCTCGCTAATCGCAGTTGTTATAGGCGTGGTAATGGTGAAGGCACTTAACCTTCCTGTAAATACCATAGGTGATTTGTATGAAATATCAGCATCAGCGCCAAAGTTTTCTATTCCTTCGTTTGATTTTAATACAGTAAGACAGCTTGTGCCGAGTGCGTTTACTATAGCAATCCTTGCAGGTATAGAGTCGCTTCTATCGTGCGTAGTATCCGATGGTATGATAAACGATAAGCATAATTCAAACACAGAACTTATAGCACAGGGCGCAGGTAATATATTCTCAGGTCTTTTTGGCGGTATCCCTGCAACTGGAGCTATAGCAAGAACAGCTGCCAATGTTAAAAACGGCGGAAGAACACCTGTAGCAGGTATTGTTCATGCGTTAGTGTTACTACTTATACTTGTAGTGCTTATGCCGTATGCAGCGTGGATTCCAATGCCAATTATAGCTGCGATACTCTTTATGGTTGCATATAATATGTGCGAGTGGCGTGAATTTGTAGGAATATGTAAAACCGCTCCAAAAGGCGACATACTGGTGCTCGTACTTACATTTGTGCTTACAGTAGTATTTGACCTTGTAGTTGCTATAGAATTTGGTATGATTGTAACTGCGTTTTTATTCTTAAAGAGTATGAGCGATGTTACAAATGTCCGCACCTGGACAAAAGAGGTTGAGTCTACAGATAAAGGCAGATACAAAAGTATTCCACCAAAAACAGAAGTTTTTGAAATAGACGGACCTATGTTCTTTGCCACATCTGACAAGATATCGGGAATAGAAATAGCAACTGACACAAAGGTAATTATAATTCGTATGAGAAATATTCCTTCGCTTGATGTATCTGCATTACATACAATTACTGAAGTGTACAAATACTGCGAAAAGAGTGGTATAACAGTTATATTCTCTCACGCAAATGACCAACCTATGGATGTTATGCAAAAAGCCGGATTTTACGATATGGTGGGCGAGAAGTACTTTGTTAATAATATTGATGAAGCACTATCGCTTGCTGAAGAACTTGTGGCTGATATAATATAATATGTCTTTTTTGAACACCTCAATCTTCGGATTGGGGTGTTTTAATATTTAAGTCACTAACATCGGTAGCCAAAAAGATAAAAAATATAAAAAAAGATATTTTTTAAATTAATTGTTGCATTTTGGTTTTTAAAATGTTATAATAAATTTACAAAATTAAAATGCGGATAAGTATGTTGTTAGGAGGGCCAAAATGAAAGCGATAATAAACGGAAAAATTATTTTAAAAGACAGAATTTTAGAAAATTCAGCACTTTTGTATTCGGATGTTGTTGAAGCTATAGTTCCTGCTGAAAAAGTTCCTGCAGGCGCAGAAATAATAGATGCAAACGGAGGCTACGTTTCTCCCGGTCTTATAGATTTACACATTCACGGTTACCTTGGAAAAGATGTTTGTGATGGTGAAGAGGAAAGTATCAGAACAATATCTGCCGGCATTGTAAAAAATGGTGTAACAGGCTATCTTCCAACAACTATGACCGTTGATATGAAGGTTATTAAAAAAGCACTTGAGGTGCTTAGAAACCTTAAAGAAGAGAGCAAAGAGTGGAATGGAAGTCAGATACTTGGCTGTCACGCTGAAGGACCTTTTATAAGCGAAGCTAAAAAAGGTGCTCAGGACCCAAGACATATACTAAAGCCTGACGCAGAATTTGTAAAGGAATATGCTGATATTATTAAGATAATAACTCTTGCTCCTGAAGAAGACGATGAAACATTTACGGAGATAAGAAAAATAAACAAAGATACAGATGTTGTTATATCAATGGGTCATACATCTGCTGATTATGATACAGCTATGAAGAGTACAGAAAATGGAGTTAAGCACGTAACACATCTTTTCAATGCCATGACTCCTCTTGCGCACAGAGCACCGGGCGTTGTTACAGCAGCGTTTAATTCAGATGTAAGCTGCGAGGTAATAGTTGATACGTTCCACGTTAACGCGTGTTTCTATGATATGCTATGGAAATTAAAAGGCAGAAAGCTATGCTTTATCACAGACTGTCTTCCTGCAGGCGGACTTCCATACGGTGAATATACACTTGGCGGAGAAAAGATTATATACAGAGATATAGTTTGCCGACTTGAAGACGGAACTGTTGCAGGAAGTGTTCTTCCGCTAAATAAGGGCGTATGGAATGTATATACAAATTCAAATATTCCTCTTTGGGAGTGCGTAAACTGTGCAACTTTAAACCCTGCTACTACAATTGGTGTTGCTGATAAAAAAGGCTCGATTGAAGTAGGTAAGGACGCAGATATTATTATTACAGATAATGAATTTAATGTACAAAAAACAATTATAAAAGGAGATATCAGATATGAAGCTTAAAGTTAATGCAAAGCTTGACCCGCAGTTTCAGCCGCTAGCACTAGTGTGCAGAGAAATGCGTGAGGCTACTAAGGAAAACGGACAGGATTTAGTTATCGCTGTAGAAAGAAACAAAGGTTACACTGTTACATATAAAACACGTGTGTTCCCAGACGGTACAGGCCACGACGAAGAAAACTTCAACTTTGTAGAGAGAATGGCAAAATCTCTTCTATGGGTTGCAGGTGGTTACAAAATCATCATCGCAGGCAGTGAATTAATCGGTAATAAGATTAAGGAAGCATATACTGACGGTGGACTACGTGATTTCGACGTTCATTTTATGGAGAGAGTATACGAAAAACCTTTCGAGGTTGAAGTTCGTTCTATCGAAAATGCTCCTGAGGATAAATCTGCAGCTGCTCCTATAGGCAGACACCTAGATGGTTGCCGTATCGGTTTTGACGCAGGCGGTAGTGACAGAAAAGTTAGTGCTGTTATCGATGGCGAAAGCGTATATTCAGAAGAGGTTGTTTGGTTCCCTAAGACAAACACTGACCCTGACTATCACTATCAGGGAATACTAGACGCTATGAAAACTGCTGCATCTCATATGCCAAGAGTAGATGCTATCGGTGTATCAAGCGCAGGTGTATATGTAGACAATCGTATAATGGTTGCATCACTTTTCCTAAAAGTAAGCGATGAAGATTTTGATAAAAAGGTTAAAAATATGTACCTTGACGTTGCAAAAGAAATAGGCGAGAATATACCTGTTGAAGTTGCAAACGACGGTGACGTTACCGCTCTTGCAGGTGCTATGGATTTAAATGACAACGCTGTACTTGGTGTTGCTATGGGTACATCAGAAGCAGGCGGATATGTTGACCCACAGGGTAACATCACTGGCTGGCTAAACGAGCTTGCATTCGTTCCTGTTGATTTCTGCAAAGACGCAATGGTTGACGAGTGGTCAGGCGACTATGGCTGCGGTGTTAAATACTTCTCTCAGGACGGCGTTATAAAGCTTGCTCCTTATGCAGGTATTAAGCTTGATGAAAACCTTTCTCCTGCTGAAAAGCTTAAAGTTGTTCAGGGATTAATGGCACAGGGTGACCAGAGAGCAGCTGATATATACGATACTATCGGTGCATACTTTGGTTATGCTATCGCATTCTATACAGAATTCTATGATATCAAGCACGTTCTAATAATGGGTCGTGTTACTTCAGGTGAGGGTGGTACAATAGTACTTGCTCGTGCTAAAGAAGTTCTTGATAAAGAATTCCCAGAGCTTGCTAAAAAGATTCAGCTTCATATCCCTGACGAAAACTCTCGTAGAGTTGGTCAGTCAGTTGCAGCAGCAAGCCTACCAGAAATTAAATAATCTGATTATAATATGTCTTTTAAAAATCGCTCGTTTATGCGGGCGATTTTTTTATTTGCATTTATATTATTGTATGGTATAATTTAGATGTAAATCTAATGAAACGGAGGGCGCTTTTATGAAGAAAAACAAATGGTATTATTGGTTAATCTTTGCTTTGATTTGGATTATAGCAGGTGTGGTCAATTATTTTGATGGCAGAGATAATTATTTCCTGTTTCAGATTGTGATTTTTCTTGCACTCGCACCTTGCCAATACATCTGTGATAAATATGGCGAAAAAGGTAAGAAGGTATTTAAATATATTTGCATAGGCGTGATTGTGCTTTGCGTTGTGTATTTGGGCGTAATAAGCTATAATGCATTAAAATAAGGGGATATTAAAATGAAAAAGTTAATTGGCTTAATATGTTTTGCTGTGGCTCTATTAGTGGCAGTATCGGTATTTGCAGGCTCGATAGATGTCGATTTGCTTTCCGACGATAAGGCGTTGGTGTTTGTTGGCGTGGTTGATGATTTTACAATTACAGATGAGGAAGAAGATTATCCAAGTACCGAATATTTGGTGACTATAACACCTAATAAGAAAATAAAAGGCGATGTAGTTGTTGACAAATCAATGAAATTCGAAGAAGTAAGAACAGGAAAGCTTAAACTTCAAAAGAATACAAAGTATTTGTTTGGCTATATGTCGGATGATTTGTATATTTGGGAGCTTGAATCATATAATGATTTGTTCGATTGGGAGCTGGATGATTATACTAAGGAAAGCATTATTCTCAAAGAAAGACACAATGATTCTATTTCAGGTGGTATGCAGGCTTTGCTAAATGATGGTGCTTTTGCTATAGCTGAAAATGAACGTTCAACAATAGGTAATCAGATAAGCTTTGTAGAATATTTGTATAAAAAGCCATCTTTGTCAAGCTCAGCCATAGAAAAAGTAACCCTTCGTTATCAGGATGAATTATATGAAGTAGATAAAGATAATTTCCTCAAAATTGCAGAGAAAATTTTGATTACTAACGTGAAAAATGAAGAGCTTCACGATATGGTAGCAAAACCAAAGCAACCAGACCCTTATAAAACAAATTTATATGTTGAACTTTTGGGCGCAAATGACGAGATTGTTTATTATGGTGCTGTATCAAGATTTGGTGAGGTTGATAGATATAATTTGGCGATGGGCAGGCTTATGGTAAAAGATTATGAAATGAAAAAAGAGGACTTGTCAAAGCTATATTTACTTCTTCCTGATGATGTGCAAAAGGATATAAAAATACCTGAAGGCTTTCCTGACAACAAGCCGTTAGAACTTCCTGCTGTTCCTAAAAAGACCTATACTGGTTGGGTTATAAGCGGGGCTGTGTTAGTTTTTGTGATTGCATTTTTAGTAGGTTTTGGTGTTCGAAGAAGAAAATAAATAGTCGGAAACTAAAGCTGTTATCTCACCTTGACAAACTGCCAAAAATATGGTATTCTAATTCTTAAGTGATGAAGGCGTGTAAGTAGCGCTCGTATGACGCATTTAGAGAGTGGGTATCGTTGGCTGTGAGTACCCTTGATAGTACGGGAAGTGAATTTCAGCGTTGGAGCTTTCTGCGAAAGCGAGGATTTAAGCAGAGTGATGTGTCACACGCAATTGGCATAAAAAGAGCAGAAAAGTTATTTTCTGAATTTGGGTGGTACCGCGGGTATATGTGCTCGTCCCTTGTGGGGCGAGCTTTTTTATTTGTTCATTGCTCGCAATAAATATAGAAAGGAAATAGAAAAATGTCAGACAAAACATTGGAACTTAAAGAAAAGCTTTTATCAGAGCTTGAAAAAGTACAGACTATGCCTGAGCTTGAGGAAATACGAGTAGCATACCTCGGCAAAAAGGGTAGTATTACAGAGCTTTTAAAGGATATGAAAAACCTTTCAAACGAAGAAAAGAAAACGTTTGGTCAGGCGGTAAATATTCTTAAAAATGAGGCTGCAAATGCTATAGCTGAAAAGCAGGAAGAAATAAAGCTAAAGGAGATAGAGCGCGAAAACAGCTTAATGCCTGAGTTTGACGTGTCTATGCCGGTGAACTTAGAGAGAGGTTCATATCATCCTATCACACTTGTTCAGCGTCAGTGTGAAAAGATATTTAAATCAATGGGATTTAACGTAGAGGATTACTCTGAGATAGTTACCGACTACGAGTGCTTTGAGGCGCTAAACATTCCTAAGCATCACCCTGCAAGAGATATGCAGGATACTTACTATCTTGAAAATGGTCAGCTTCTAAAGTCGCATACATCTGCGGCACAGAATGCTATTTATAAAAAATACAAAGATGCCCTTATAAACGAAGGTAAGCCTATTAAGGCTATATTCCCTGGCAGATGCTTTAGAAACGAAGCAACTGATGCCAACCACGAAAATACATTCTTCCAGATGGAAGGCGTAATGGTTGACAAAGACATTTCTATATCAAACCTTATATTCTTTATGAAAAATATGCTTTCAGAGGTGTTTGAAAGAGATGTTAAGGTGCGCCTAAGACCTGGTTTCTTCCCGTTTGTCGAGCCTGGTTTTGAGCTTGATATAAACTGCCTTATCTGTGGCGGTGAAGGTTGCCCATCTTGTAAGCATTCAGGGTGGCTTGAGCTTTGCCCATGCGGTATGATTCACCCAGAGGTGCTAAAAGCAGGTGGCATTGACCCAGAAGAGTACACAGGTTTTGCATTTGGTCTTGGCCTTACAAGACTTGCAATGATGAAATACAAGGTTAAAGATATCCGTGATTTAAATAGCGGAAATCTTAAAACTCTTGATCAGTTTACGTTTGACGAATAAGGAAGGGGGAGAAGAATTATGTTTTTATCTATGAACTGGATATCAGACTTTGTTGACCTAACAGGTCTTGATAAGATGGAACTTATAAATAAATTTTCTCTATCAACTGCAGAGGTTGAAAACGAGATATTCTTTAAGGGTAGCGATTTATCAGGCATAGTAGTTGCCGAGATT
The DNA here is from genome assembly GCA_045540815.1 of Clostridia bacterium. Taxonomy (GTDB): domain Bacteria; phylum Bacillota; class Clostridia; order UMGS1810; family UMGS1810; genus JAZQHR01. The sequence goes on from JAZQHY010000049.1 coordinate 19,631, forward strand.
AAATCAGTAGAAGACCACCCTGAATCAAAAAAGCTTCACCTTCTAAAAGTTGACGCAGGTGACGGCGAGCTTACAGACGTTGTGTGCGGTGCGCCAAACGTAAGAGTTGGTATGAAAACTGCATTTGCAAAAGTTGGTGCTAAAATAGGTGAAATAGAAATCACACCTAGAAAACTTGCAGGCTACACATCAAATGGTATGTGCTGTTCTGAAAAAGAACTTGGCATCAGCGACAGCCACGAAGGTATAATGGACATTACCGACGACGTAGCAAATGGTACAGATTTAAAGAGCATTTATGAAATAGACGATATTATATTTGAGGTGGATAATAAATCTCTTACTAACCGACCTGACCTATGGGGACATTACGGTATAGCAAGAGAATTTGCCGCTATAGCGGGCAGAGAATTAAAACCTCTTGATACAGTAGATTTGTCAAAATATGACGCTCTTCCAAAGGTTGATTTGAAAATTGAAGATAACCTTTGCCAGAGATACTCTTGCTTACAGGTAGAAAATATAAATGTTCACACAAGCCCTGTGAATATGCGTATAAGACTTTTCTACTGCGGTATGAGGTCTATAAATTTCCTTGCCGACCTTACAAACTATTTGATGCTTGAAATGGGTCAGCCAATGCACGCATTTGACTCAAGAAAAGTGGAAAAAATAAGAATTAAACGATTCGATAAACCATTTGAATTTGAAACTCTTGACGGCATAAAGAGAAATATCGACGAAAACACACTTATGATATGTAATGGCGATAACCCTGTTGCTATCGCAGGTATTATGGGCGGTCTTGACTCGGAAATAGTAGAGGACACAACTACACTTACACTTGAGTCTGCTACATTTGATGCTACATCTATCCGTAAATCAACTGTTAGACTTGCGCACAGAACAGATGCATCAATGCGTTATGAAAAATGCCTTGACCCTGAAATGACCGTTCCTGCTATCGCAAGATTTGTAAAACTTCTTACAGACACAGATGCAGGCGTAAAGGTTGTTTCTTCGCTTACTGATGAGTATGCATTTAAATATGATACTATAAGCCTTGAATTTGACAAGAAATTTGTTGACAAATACACAGGTATCGAGATTTCAAACGAGGCAATAGTTAAAACTCTTACTGCACTTGGATTTGGTGTTGAAAATACAGGCGATAACTTTAAAGTTGTAGTTCCAAGCCACAGAGCGACTAAAGACGTAACTATAAAAGCCGATATCATCGAAGAAATCACACGTATTTACGGTTATGACAATTTTGACATTCATACAGCAAGCGCACCGCTTTACCCTGTACGTGAGGCAGTTGAAAAAACACTTGAGGATAACATAAAAGATATCCTTGTTAAACGTTATTCAATGCATGAACTACACTCTTATGTGTGGGCGTACTACGATGAGTATAAGGCGCTTGGTATAGAGGTTGAAGAAAATATCAAGCTTGCATGTGCATCAAATCCTAACATAGAAACTATAAGAAAATCCATCGTTCCTACACAGCTTTGTCAGGTTAAGTATAATACTAATTACGCACCTGAATTTAAGGTGTTTGAAATAGGTAGAGTGGTAGAAGGACTTAAAGAAGATAACCTTTGCAACGAGAGAAAGAAACTTTGCATTACTCTATACTCAAAGCTTAAAGATATGCAGAGTGTGTACTTTGAACTTCGTGATATTCTTGCAGTGTTGGCAGATGAATTAAAGCACGAACCACTTTCTTTTGAAAAGATTGAAAGCACTCATTCTTATCAGCATCCAAAGAACCTAAATGCAATATACTGCGCAGGCAAAAAGATTGGCGAGATGGGCATAGTAAATTCTGTTGTTTCAAAGAAAATTGATAAAAAGGCAAACATCGTATATGCAGAAATCGACGTAACAGATTTTGCTGAAATAAAAAATGCAAGTATCACTTATGCAGAGCCTTCTCGTTTCCCTGAAATGGAAATAGACTTGTCGTTTGTTACTGATAAATATGCTCCGATTGGCAAGGCTATTAAAAAAGCAAACTGTGAGCTTATTAAAAATGTAAGTGTTACAGACGTGTACCAAGACGAAAACGGCAAATCTATCACTGTAAGAATGGTATTCTCTCACCCTGAAAGAACTCTTACAAAAGAAGAAGTTGCTGTAGTAACAGATGGAATTATAGCTACCCTTGAAAAAGAAGGAATAGCACTAAAAGGTTAATGAAAATAAATAAAGACTTGTTCAAACTGAACAAGTCTTTTTCTTTTTTAAAATACTATAAATCTAGTTGCTATACCAAAGTATATAACAAGTGATATCGCATCAACCACAGTTGTGATAAACGGGCTTGCCATAACGGCAGGGTCAAAGCCTACACGTTTTGCAAGGATAGGGAGTGAGCAACCAACTATCTTTGCAAGAATTACTGTTGCGGCAAGTGATGCACATACAATAAGTGAAATTATAACAGGGTCTTGACCTGATGCTATTATATCACCTTTGTCTATTAGCATCATTTTTACAAAGTTAGCAAGTGCTAAAACTATCGCACATACTATGGAAACTCTAAGCTCTTTCCAGATGATTTTTAATATATCGCCCATTTTTACATCACCTAGCGATAAGCTACGGATTATAGTAACTGATGACTGACCACCTGCGTTACCGCCAGTACCCATTAGCATAGGTATGAAAGCTGTAAGTATTACACACGATGCAAGCGAATTTTCAAATGAGCTTATTATTTTTCCTGTAAATGTTGATGACACCATTAGTAAGAGTAGCCACGGAATACGATTTTTAAATGTTTCAAATATCCCTGTTTTAAGGTATGTCTTTTCTGATGGCAGCATCGCAGCGATTTTTTCGATATCCTCGGTATTTTCTTCCTGAATGACATCTAACGCGTCATCGATAGTTACTATGCCGACAAGTCTTTCTTCGTTGTCTACTACAGGGAGAGCAAGAAGGTCGTATTTGTCAAATTTATTTGCAACCTCTTCTTTATCTTCAAGAGTGTTTGCAAATATAATATTTGTTTCCATTAAATCTTCAATCGTAGCATCACTATCTGATAGAAGAAGTTGTTTAACTGTAACTATACCGAGTAGTTTTCGGTTAACATCTGTTACATAACAGGTGTAAATTGTTTCTTTATCGACACCTACCTGACGTATTTTTTTAAACGCATCTTTAACAGTTAAAGTCTTTTTAAGACTAACATATTCAGGTGTCATTATGCTACCGGCACTGTCCTTTGGATACTTTAAAAGCTCGTTTATGCTTTTACGAGCATCTGGAGTAGAGTGGTTAAGTATTCTTTTTACCACATTTGCCGGCATTTCTTCTATAAGGTCAACTGTATCGTCAAGATAGAGTTCGTCAAGCACTTCTTTAAGCTCACGGTCGCTAAATGACCTTATAAGGATTTCCTGCTTGTCAGGATCCATTTCTACAAATGTTTCTGCCGCTTCTTCCTTTGGCAGAAGTCTGAATATAACTATAAGCTGTTCAGGGCTTAAATCTTCAAACAGCACAGCAATATCGGCAGGGTTAAGGTCTAATAACAGAGCCTTTAGCGAGTTGTAGTTTCTTTCTTCGAGAAGTTTTTCTATCTGCTCGAAAAGTGTTAATTCGTCCATAATCGTCCTCCTTATTTTGTTTTGGGTAGGACACGAACGACAAAATCAATATATACTAGGCAAAACAAACGCATTTTCGTGCAAGCCTTGGTATATATTCATTTTGCTATTCGGCCCGGCACTACTGCCTGCGTCCATTTTGTTCACCTCTCAATTTAATATTATTTTAAATCATTACCACATTTAAGGATACAACTAAATTTTATCTTTGTCAACAAAAAATTACCTTTCGCTTACTGTTTTTTGAATGGTTTCAGAAAAAATAAAATCGTCTAAGTCTTCGATAGTCGTTGATATATCTTCTGCTGGTTTTGTTAGAGATAAAGTATTTTCTAATACATCTTCCATAAGGTATTCCTCCGTTTCTTGAAAAATGAAAAATAATGTTCTTGTATTATATGCATTATGTCAATAAATATTTCCAAAGGGCGTATTTTGTTATTGAAAAAATCTTACAAATGTTGTATAATAATATAAATATATATAGGGAGAGGTTTGTATGAAGGCGATTATGTTAGTAGCAGGTTATGCAACAAGACTGTATCCGCTTACTTTAAATGTGCCAAAGGCGCTTTTGCCTGTTGGTGATAAGGCTATACTCGACTATATTGTCGATGAGGTTATTACTATACCTGAAATAGATGAAATAGTTGTTGTGAGCAATCACAAGTTTTATGAGCAGTTTGTGGAATGGAAAAATTCTAAAGAAAATGGTGTGAAAATCACTGTGCTTGACGATAATACTACCGATGATTCAAATAAGCTTGGTGCTATTGGTGATATGAATTTTGCCATTGATACCTGCGGTATTGATGATGATATAATAGTCCTTGCAGGAGATAACCTCTTTAACTACAAGCTTAAAGACGGACATGACTACTTTAAAAGTATAGATAAAGATGTTATTTTTACAAAACAGATTGACTCGGTTGACGACTTAAGACGTATGGCAAATGTAGAGCTTGACGAAAACGGAAAGGTTATGTCACTTGTAGAAAAGCCACAAAATCCTAAATCAAATATAGCAGCTTATGCTACATACATTTATAAAAAAGAAACACTTCCAATTATAAAGAAATATTTAGATGAGGGTAATAACCCTGATGCACCGGGATTTTTCCCTGCGTACCTTCACAAAATAAAAGACGTGTATGCTTATAAATTTGACGGTGAGTGTATAGATATCGGTACGCCTGAATCGTACAAGAACGTGTGTGAAAATATAGAAAAATTCTTCTAAAACGGAGGAAACTATGGCTGTAATAGATAAAAAACTTTTTGAATGTCCTTCTTGCGGACTTCCTGTGGAGCTTACTGTGTATAAAAGCATTAACGCAGCAAGCGATGCCCAGATGCGCGACAGAGTCGTTACAACGGAAATTTTTGACCAGCTTTGCCCTGAGTGTGGAGCAAAGTTTAAAGTAGCATACGATATGCTTTATCACGAGCCGGACAGAGGATATATGATATACCTTTTGCCAAACGGTGAAGATGGTAAAGATGTATTTGATATGGGCGATGAGGTTGATACCGATGTTATTAACGGATATGCACTTCGTGTTGTAAACAGCATAAATTCGCTTAAGGAAAAGATACTTATATTTGAAGACGGTCTTGATGACAGAATAATTGAATTTTGTAAGGTTTATTTTACCATAAACTATACAAAGGAGCATCCTGATACTGAGATAAAAGAAGTTTTTTATACAGCATTTGACGGAGATAATGACGCGATTGAGTTTTGTTTCTTTGACGGAAATGGAAATCCATACGGCGTAAGACTTCCTGTGTATGTATATAAAAATTTGTTTGAAGATTTTAAAAAGAGTAGTTCGTTTGACGCAAACGAAAGATATATAAACTCTGCTTGGGCGATTAAGGCGCTTGATAGCGGAGTAATAGGTAATTAAGAGAGGAAAGTATATGCACGACAGACAAGATAACATAAGAAATTTTTGCATAATAGCGCATATAGACCACGGTAAGTCCACACTTGCCGACAGAATGCTGGAAATGACTGGTGTGCTTACAAAGCGCGAAATGCAGGACCAGATACTAGACAATATGGACTTGGAACGTGAAAAGGGCATCACCATAAAGGCACGTGCCGTTAAGCTTATTTATAAGGCGAAGGATGGGCAGGAGTATACATTTAACCTTATAGACACACCTGGACACGTTGACTTTAACTATGAGGTTTCACGAAGCCTTGCTGCGTGCGAGGGCGCAATACTTATTGTTGACGCAGCGCAAGGCATAGAGGCACAGACGCTTGCAAACACATACCTTGCGGTAGACCACGACCTTGAGCTTGTGCCCGTTATAAATAAGATAGACCTTCCAAGCGCAAGACCTGATGAGGTTAAAGATGAGATTGAAGATATAATAGGCATAGAAGCATCTGATGCACCGCTTATCTCTGCTAAAAATGGTATAGGTATAGAAGAGGTGCTGGAGCAGGTGGTAGAGAAAATTCCTGCGCCAATGGGTGATGAAAATGCACCTTTAAAAGCGCTTATATTTGATTCATACTATGATTCGTACAAGGGTGTAATAGTATATGTAAGAATAAAAGATGGTATTGTCAAAAAAGATACCCGCATTAAGTTTATGGCGACAGGTAAGGAATTTGATGTCGTTGAAGTTGGATTTTTATCGCCATTGGGTATGGTGGAGTCTGACTGCCTTCGCGCAGGCGATGTAGGATATATCGCCGCAAGTATTAAAACTGTAAGCGATGCGCAGGTTGGTGATACTGTTACACTTGCTGAAAACGGAGCGCCCCAGCCACTACCTGGTTATAAAAAGGTGAATCCAATGGTGTTCTCAGGAGTATATCCTGCAGATGGTGCAAAATACGGCGATTTAAGAGATGCACTTGAAAAGCTTCAGCTAAACGACGCTGCACTTTCATTTGACGCAGAAACATCAATAGCACTTGGCTTTGGATTCAGATGCGGATTTTTAGGCCTTCTTCATATGGAGGTTATACAGGAAAGACTTGAGCGAGAGTACAATCTTGACCTAGTAACAACCGCACCTAGCGTTATATATAAGGTAATAAAGACAAACGGCGAAACTATAGAAATAGCAAACCCTACAAACCTTCCGCCTATGCAGGAAATAGCATATATGGAGGAGCCGATAGTTGAGGCGTCTATAATGCTCCCAACTGAATTTGTAGGAAATATTATGGAGCTTTGTCAGGAAAGACGCGGTGTGTATAAAGATATGAAATATATCGAAGATACACGAGTGGTACTTAGGTACGACCTTCCGCTAAACGAGATAATATATGACTTTTTCGATGCGTTAAAATCGCGTACAAGAGGGTATGCATCGTTTGACTACGAGTTTAAAGGCTACGAGAGATCGAAGCTGGTTAAACTTGATATGATGCTAAACGGTGAAGTAGTAGACGCGCTTTCGTTTATCGTACACGAGGAAAAGGCGTACGCGCGCGGAAGAAGAATTGCCGAAAAGCTAAAAGAGTCTATTCCAAGACAGCTTTTTGAGATACCTATTCAGGCGGCAATCGGAAATAAGGTTATCGCACGTGAAACTGTTAAGGCAATGCGAAAAGACGTGCTTGCAAAATGCTATGGCGGTGACATCACACGTAAGAAAAAACTTCTTGAAAAACAGAAGGAAGGTAAGAAACGTATGCGTCAGGTTGGCTCTGTTGAAGTTCCGCAGGAAGCGTTTATGTCTGTTCTTAAGCTTGATTAATAAAATGCCCGTATATGCGGGCATTTTCCGTTTTGTGAGGTGAGAGATTTGCTTAGAAAACTGTATATACATATTCCGTTTTGCGCTCGAAAATGTAATTATTGCGACTTTAATTCGTATGGCAATATGCTCTTTTTACAAGACGACTACACAGATGCGATTATACGCGAGATTAAATCACTTGAAAAATGCGATATAGATACAATCTACTTTGGTGGTGGCACGCCGTCGTTTATAAAGGCAGAAAATATCGCAAAAATAATGACCGCTGTAAAATCTCACTTTAACGTATATAAAAATGCAGAAATCACACTTGAGGCAAATCCCGCAACGCTAAATGAACAAAAGCTATTATTATATAAAGATTCAGGTGTAAACCGCATAAGCCTTGGTGCACAAAGCTTTATGGACGATGAGCTTAAAATTCTCGGAAGACTTCACACAGCCGATGATATTAAAGAAACGTATAACATTGTCAGAAATTGCGGTTTTGATAACGTAAGTCTTGATTTAATGTTTGGCATACCGCATCAAACTATGGAAAGCTTTGAAAAGAGCATTGATGAAGTGCTTTCTTTAAACCCCGAACACATATCCTGCTACGGACTTAAGGTGGAGGAGGGTACGCCTTTTTATTTGGATTTTAAAAGCGGAAAATACACATATACAGACGATGACGTC
>JAZQHY010000050.1:0-8333 GCA_045540815.1 Clostridia bacterium
CACCCTTTGCTGCTGACCGCCCGATAATTGTGAAGGAAACTTCTTTTCCCTTCCGGAAAGTCCTACACGTTCCAGCTGACGCATAGCTATTTCTCTTCTTTCGCTCGCCTTTACACCCTTGTAAAGTAATGGCAATTCCACATTTTCAAGTATATTAAGCTTTGGTATTAAGTTGTACTGCTGAAATATAAATCCAAGCTCGCGGTTTCGCACGGTCGCAAGCTCCTTTTCAGTCATAGAGCTTACATCTGTTCCGTTTAAGTAGTACTTTCCGCTTGTGGGAATATCCAAGCATCCTATAATATTCATACAGGTGGATTTTCCTGAGCCTGACGAACCAACTATAGCAACGAACTCGCCCTTTTCTATTTTTAAAGATATACCGTCAAGTGCTCTTATCTCGCTGTCACCGTCTGAATATATTTTATATATATCTTCCAAATATATCATTGGCTTACCTCCGTTAAATGAGTTTATCTAGGCATACTGCCTCCGCCTTGCTGTCTGTTTCCTGATGGCATTCCTCCGCCCATAGGCATTCCGCCTCCGCTCATCATACCTTGCATCTTTTCCTGCATAGTCTGAAGACCGCTTGTTATATCAGGCAAAAGCACCTCGTCGCCCTCATTAAGACCATTTACTATTTCAACGTAATTTGCATCAGTAAGACCTGTCTCAACTCTTACCGCTTTATATCCGGAAGGTACATCTTCAGTCATTTTCTCCATAGCTTTATCGTTTTTGATATTTTCACTCTTCGGTGTATCTTCCTTAACTTCAGCGTCAGTTCCGCCCTTTACATATACCATATTTCCGCGTCTTACGGCAGACACAGGTACACGAAGTACATTTTCACGTGATTCTATCTCTATACTTGCACTTACGTTCATACCGGGGATAAGTCCCTCTTCCGTGCCGTTTTCCACTACTATTTTTACAGGATACGATGTAACGCCGTTTGACGACGTACCAACTATGCTTACATTATCCACATATCCTTCAAACGTTTTGCCCGGCACTGCATCTGCAGTTATGGTTACTCTTTGACCTTCAGCTATTGAATTCACATCAAGCTCGTCTATGCTCATTTCAAATACAAGTGTCGAAAGGTCAGCAATAATAGCCATTACAGTTGAGTTGTTCGAATTGTCTATTGTTTCGCCCGCTTTTATATTTTTCTGCACTACGTTTCCCGAAATAGGCGCAGTTACGTTGTAATTGTCCATCTGGTCATAATAATTATCAAGCGAAAGCTGGGCATCTGTTAAGGAAAGTCTGCTTTGAGTTGCGCTGTTAGTAGTCTGATCGCTTTCAAGTCTTGCAATCACATTTCCGGCTTTGACCCTATCGCCTTCCACTACAGGAACCGAGTAAACCTCACCCGATGCCTTTGCATAAATCGTCTGCGAATTTAAATATTCAAGTGTTCCCGCACTGTTGCACGCATAGTTTCCCACAAGCGCTGTTGCTCTGTCACCCGGCATAACGGTTCCTGGGTTATTTACCTCTATCTCTACGTTTCTTACAAGTACTCCGTTATGCACAACCGCACCAGAGCTTACGCTTGTAACTTTACCTATAAGAGTTGTAAATGAGCTTTCAAGATTTACTGTGGCACTTTGACCTACGTACAAATTTTCTGCATCATTATCATTAAACTTAATCTTAAGTTTCATTACGTCTTTGTTTATAATATCGCACACCTTAGTGCCCTGATTAATATCATCACCGCGTTTTATGTACAGACCTGTTATTACCCCGTCAAAAGGAGCCTGTATGGTCAGGTTGCTTACCGCGTCAAGTGATTGACTATAAGACATTCTTGCTTTTTCAACCGAATTTTCCGCTCTGCTTATGTTGTTGTCTATATCGGCAGTATCTATCTTATACATAAGCTGACCTTTTTCAACAACGTCACCCTCCTCAAAGAAATCTTCAAGGATATCACCTGTAGCCATAGCCTTTATTTCGTACTGATTTATAGCTTCTATAGTTCCTGTGCCTTCAATTACATTTACTACATCGCCGTATTCTGCCTTTGCAGTTATGGTTCCTACTTTTTTCTCGTTTGGAATAATAGCCTTTATCCCCCACACGATAAGACATATAACCAAAACTAAAGCTGCTATCACAAGTATCTTTTTCTTTGTATTTAGCGATTTAAATTTTTCGCCTGCTCCTTTTAACTTTTGAGCAGTATTTTTCAAGTTCGGTTTTTGGATTTTTGAAAGAATATTTTTCACCTATACAAAACTCCTTTCGATATTTTTATCTAATATAACATTACCACATAAATGATGCACAAGTATATAACATTTTGTAAATTTTTTATTAACAGCAAAGATGCTAAAGCATAAATAATAGCTTCAGCATCTTTTGTAAAAATCATATATTTAGTTTCTTAAACTATGAATTGGAGCAGGAATTCGTCCGCCTCGGTTTATAAATTCTGTAGAATCGTATTTATTTACGTTCATTACAGGACCGGTGCCAAGTAGTCCGCCAAATTCAACCACATCGCCTATCTTCTTGCCAGGTGCAGGGATTAGACGCACTGCTGTAGTTTTGTTGTTTATCATACCGATAGCTGCCTCGTCTGCGATGATTGCCGATATGGTGCTTGCAGGGGTTTCACCAGGTACTACTATCATATCAAGTCCAACCGAGCACACACAAGTCATAGCCTCAAGCTTTTCAAGTGTAAGCGCACCGCATTTTGCCGCACTAATCATTCTCGCGTCCTCTGATACAGGAATAAACGCACCGCTTAATCCTCCAACGTATGAAGATGCAAATGTTCCGCCCTTCTTAACCGCATCGTTCAAAAGTGCAAGTGCTGCGGTAGTGCCGTGAGCACCGCATTTTTCAAGTCCCATTTCCTCTAAGATATACGCAACGCTATCGCCTATTGCAGGTGTAGGTGCAAGTGATAAATCCACTATACCAAATGGTGTATCAAGCCTTTTCGAAGCCTCTTTCGCTACAAGCTGACCCATACGGGTAATCTTCATAGCGGTTTTCTTTATAACCTCGCTGACAGTTTCAAAATCTGCACCCTTTACCTTTTCAAGTGCACATTTTACAACACCAGGACCGCTAACACCGACATTTATAACTCTTTCTGCCTCGCCTGCACCGTGAAATGCGCCCGCCATAAACGGGTTGTCCTCAACCGCATTACAGAATACCACAAGCTTTGCACAACCAAAACCATCGGTATCGGCAGTTTTATCCGCAGTAGCCTTTATAATTTCGCCCATTTTCTTAACCGCATCCATATTTATGCCTGCCTTGGTGTTACCTACATTTACCGATGAGCAAACCTTATTTGTAGATGCAAGTGCTTCGGGAATAGAGTCTATAAGCGCAATATCGGTCTTGGTGTAGCCTTTATGCACAAGTGCAGAATATCCACCTATAAAGTTTACGCCCGTAGTATCAGCAGCTCTGTCCAGCGTCTTTGCTATCTTTACAAAATCATTGGGATTTTCCGACTGACCAACCATAGCTATAGGTGTAACAGATATACGTTTGTTTATAATAGGAATACCATATTCGGTTTCTATCTCCTCGCCTGTTTTCACAAGGTTTTCGGCATATCTTGTAATTTTATCGTATATTTTCGTGTTTAGATTGTCAACGTTGTCGTCCGAACAGTTAAGTAGTGAGATACCCATTGTAATGGTTCTTATGTCCAGATTTTCGTTGTCAATCATCTTGATAGTTTCGATTATCTCATTTCTGTTTAGCATATGTAAAATCTCCTATATTCTGTGCATTGAATTAAAAATATCCTCGTGCTGAATTCTTATGTCAACACCAAGCTTTTCCGACTCTGTACGAAGATTTTCAACGATTTTAGCAAACTCAACATTTGCTTTTGAAGTATCCACCTGCATAATCATAGTAAACATATCATTCATAATGGTCTGTGAGATATCAAGAATGTTTATATTCATACTGCTTAGTGCCATACTCACACCGCTTATTATTCCAACTTTATCTTTTCCAAGTACTGTAATTATAGCTTTCATTTTTTATCACCTTTCATATGTAAAATAAATCCGTATATAGCTGCTATGGCTAGCATTAGCACAAGTGTGATAATACCCTTTGTTTCTCCAAGCATATTTATAAGCGGATTATATAGTGTTATTATACCAAATACCGCAAAAATTGCAACTGCACACCATTTAAAAATATAATCAGGAATGTTTTTTCCAAGCTTAAGTCCAATTAAAAGTCCTATGGCATTTGCAATAATCATACCTGCGCACGCGCCAAGCATAACGCTTACCCACGCATAGCTTACCTTTGAAGCTGCAGCAAGGTTTGCGGTGGCAATCTGCGTCTTATCGCCAAATTCCGCCAAAAAGAAGGTAAGTCCTATAGCGATTACAGGTCCTAATCCGCAAAAACCCTTACACTCCTCTTCGTCATCATCTTTTTTTATAGATGATGCAGCAAAATACAAGAAAAGTATTCCTGCGATGATATCTATATACGCCTCAGGTATTATCTGCGAAATAAGACTACCTATAGTTACTGCAATTAGGTTATTTAAAAATATAGCTATAATAACACCGATTACTATATGCAGTACCTTATGTTTTTTGGTAAACGCTATAACGACAAGCTGTGTTTTATCGCCCATTTCCGCTATACCCACCATAAGTAAAGCCTTAAAAAATATCATTAAATGCTCTGCCAAAATTGTACCCCTCGCTTATATTTTTTTGATTTTTATTCTGAGCGCGTTTGTAACAACAGATACCGAGCTAAGCGACATAGCAAGCGCCGCAATCATAGGGTTAAGGTTATTAAACGCAGCTACAGGAATGAGTATTACGTTGTATATAAATGCAAAAAACAGGTTTTGCTTTATATTCTTTATGGTTATCTTACTAAGCGTTATAGCCTTTAGTATATCCGAAATCTTATCGTGCATTATAACTACGTCTGCCGACTCAATTGCAATTTCTGTACCACCAGACACCGCTATACCAACGTCCGCTGTAACAAGTGCAACAGAATCATTTATTCCGTCGCCTACCATTGCGACTGTATCGCCTGCACCTTTAAGCTCTTTTATCTTATTTGCCTTATCGTTTGGAAGGACTTCGGATACAACCTCGCTCACGCCGATTTCCTTTGCGATAGCATTCGCCACGTATTTATTGTCACCTGTTAAAAGAACTGTCTTTTTACCAAGTGCATTTAGCGCCTGAATTGTTTCTTTTGATTCTGCTTTTATGCTGTCGCGCATTGCTATACAACCTAAAACCAAACCGTCTATAGCTACTAAAACAGATGTTTTACCCTCTTTTGATAGAGTTTCAAGTTCATCAGCAAAACGAAGTTCTATTTCGTTATCACGCATAAGTCTTGCATTTCCAACAAGAACTTTTTTCCCGTCAACATAAGCCATTACGCCGTGACCAACTACTGCCTCAAAGCCGTCTACATTTTTCTCATTGGCATTTTTTGATTTGGCATATGATACTAAGGCATCGCTTAGCGGATGCTCGGACATTTTTTCTGCAGAATATACATACGACAAAAGCTCATTTTCTGTTATTTCTTCTGCGCATAAAACATCAGTTACTTCGATATTTCCCGTGGTAAGTGTGCCTGTCTTGTCAAACACTACTGTATTTACCTTATTTAAAAGTTCAAGTGCATTTGAGTCCTTTACAAGTACACCAAGCTCTGCACCTCTGCCGACCGACACTATAACCGCAGTAGGTGTGGCAAGTCCAAGTGCGCACGGACACGCGATAACCATAACTGATATAAACGCGTTTACAACCGTCTGAGTATCTGCGCCCGATATAATCCACGCTATAGCGATAATAAGTGCAATAGCCATTACACTTGGCACAAACACGCTTGCGATTTTATCGGCAAGCTTGGCAATCTCGGGTTTTGAACCGCTTGCCTCTTCTACCATTTTTATGATTTGAGATAAAAGTGTATTACCAACATTTTTTGCTTTTACCTTTAAATATCCAAATTTATTTATACTGCCTGCATAAACAGTAGACCCAACCGACTTTTCAACGCCTATGCTCTCGCCTGTAAGCATTGATTCATCAACTGCAGATGAGCCCTCTAACACCTCACCGTCTACGCTTATCTTATCACCCGGCGAAACTATAACTATATCGCCGTCTTTTATATCGTCTACATCTATCTCCACCTGCTTGCCGTCTACTTCTATTACGGCTTTTTTAGGGGTAAGCTCGATAAGTTTCTTTATAGCATCGTTTGTCTTAAGCTTTGAGCGGTTTTCTAAAAATCTGCCAAGAAGTATAAGTGTGATAATAACACCAACCGACTCAAAGTACAGATTGTGCACAAGATGTGATGCGTGCATTGGGTTTAAATTCATTTGTACAATGTTGTATATACCATATACAAAAGCTGATGTAGTTCCAACAGCTACAAGCGAATCCATATTTGGTGAAAGTGTAAATAGATTTTTATAACCTACTGTATAAAACTTATATCCCACTATCATAGCGCCTATCGAGAGCACAAGCTGTGCATAAGCAAATCCAAATGGACTTTCTACAGGGTCAATAAACATTGGAACAGGTAGTCCCACCATAGTTCCCATAGATATATAAAAAAGCGGAAGGGTAAATATAAGCGACAGGATAAACCTTGTGCGCATATTTTTTACGTCTTTTACTTTTTTCTCAAAGTTTTCGCTAAATCCATCACTATTTATGCCATATCCCGCATTTTTAACAGCCATACAAATGGCATTTTCATTTGTAATTTTTTCGTCAAACTGCACTGTAAGCTTTGATGTGGCAAGGTTTACCGACGCTTTTTTTACACCTTCCATATGCGCGACAGTACTTTCTACTTTGCCTGCACAAACTGCACAGTGCATTCCTGTAACTGTAAAGCTTGTTTTTATCATTTACTCACCTCTAAGCCTTGTTCTTACTACCTCGTATATCATAAGCGAGCCTGCAACCGATGCGTTAAGCGAAGTAATCTCGCCAAGCATTGGTATGGTAACCAAGAAGTCGCACTTTTCCTTAACTATATTAGATATACCCTCGCCTTCACTGCCTATAACGATGGCAACGTTTCCGCTAAAGTCGTGCGTATGAATTGTTCTGTCGCCGTCCATATCTGCACCAACTACCCATACTCCGTTTTTCTTTAGCTTCTCAATGGTCTGGGCAATATTTGACACACGCGCTACAGGAGTGTATTCCACCGCGCCTGCGCTTGTCTTTGCCACAACTGATGATAATCCTACACTACGTCTTTTTGGTATGATTACTCCGTGAACGCCTGCGGCATTACAGGTACGAAGAATTGAGCCTAAGTTATGCGGGTCGGTTATCTCGTCTGCGATAACTATAAAGTTATTTTCGCCTTTTTCTACGGCAATATTTAAAATATCTTCAACGCTTACATATTCCTTTACAGGTGTAACAGCTATAACACCCTGATGAGATTTGGTTTCACTCATCATATCAAGTTTCTTTTTATCAACTTCTGTTATAACTATTTTAGCCTTTTTGGCAAGAGATATAATTTTGTTTATTGAGCCATTTTTTTCGCCCGACTGAATATACAGCCTGTCTATCTCTCTGCCTGACTTAAGCGCCTCCATAACGGGATTTCTGCCCTCTAGTAAATCGCTTTTCTTTTCATTTGAAAAATCCATATTTATCTCCTACATATAGTACTAAAAAGGAACACAAAAATGTGTCCCTTTTTATATTTTTCAAGTTATATTTTACGCAAAATTGAATTTGTCGTGGATAACCTTAACAGCTCTTTCTGCATCCTTCTCTGCTATAAGAACAGATACCTTTACTTCTGATGTAGAAATCATATTAATGTTTATATCTGCATCGTAAAGTGCTTCAAACATTGTAGCTGCAACGCCTGGGTTATTTACCATACCAGCGCCAACGATTGATACCTTTGATACATCTTCAGATGTTTTAATATCCTTATAACCGATATTTTCCTTTGCTTCTTCAAGTATAGCTACAGCATCATTTAGATTTGAACGTGTAACAGTGAAGCTGATATCCTTTGATGAATCTCTACCGATAGACTGTAAGATTATATCTACGTTTATTCCTTTTTTAGCTAGAAGTGAGAATATTTTAAATGCCGCACCTGGCTTATCCTCTATATCACATAGTGCAATTCTTGCAACATCATTATCTCTGGCAACGCCTCTTACCAACATTTTTTCCACAGATTTTACCTCCCTTACAATGGTTCCTTCATTTTTGTTAAGACTTGATCTTACGCATAGGTTTACGTTATATTTTTTAGCCATTTCTACTGAT
>JAZQHY010000051.1:0-2089 GCA_045540815.1 Clostridia bacterium
CGTTATCCTTTGTGATAACAGGCTGTGGCGCAAAGTCAACTACCTGTTCTTTTAAACAGACATTTCTTGCAACTCTGTCTATGAAAGGTACTTTAACGTGAATACCTACATCCCAGGTTGTCTGATACGCACCAAGTCTTTCGATAACTGCCGCATACGCCTGTGGAACGATTTTGATGTTGGCAATTACAAGTACAAGTACAAGTGCTAAAATAATTAGTATAATCATAATTTATTCCTCCGTTTTTTTAGTTTCGTTTATTTTTTCTACTATAAGCTTAACTCCGCTTATTTCTTTTACCATAACTTTTTCACCTGTGTATACAGATGAGCCGTCTTCGGTTACAGCCGACCATTCCATACCTGATAAAGTAACCTTTCCTGCAAATTTGTCAGGTGTAATGTCCTCTGTAACTAACGCCAGTTTGCCAATGTTTTTTGTGGCATCAGTCTTTACAAATTTTGGCTTTATTTTCTTGTCAACAAGCGGTTTTGTTGCAATCAGTAAAACTCCCGCTAGTATTACAAAGAACCAAATTTGAAAAGTAGTGGATACTCCGAAAAACGCAAGTATGCACGTTGCAAGTGAGCTTATGGCAAACCATATTGTAATAAGATTGAATGTTGATACTTCAATTACACATAATATTATTGTAACTGCGAGCCATAAAAAATACATTTTTATCACACCTTTCTTTTATCTTATCTGTCCGTCGCCTTGAATAATATATTTAAATGTAGTAAGTTCGTTTAATCCCATAGGACCGCGAGCGTGAATTTTTTGTGTGCTTATGCCGATTTCTGCGCCAAAGCCAAACTCAAATCCGTCAGTGAATCTTGTAGACGCATTCACATATACTGCCGCTGCATCTACACTTTCTTGAAATTTGTTGGCCTTTTTGTAGCTGTCGGTGATTATCGCCTCTGAATGTTTTGTTCCATACATATCTATGTGGCTTATCGCTTCGTCAATACTATCAACAGATTTTATCGCAAGTATGTAGTCAAGAAATTCTGTTGCGTAATCCTCATCAGTAGCATCTTTAGCACTCGGCATTTTCGATTTTGTATATTCACAAGCGCGTATTTCAACGGTTTTTTCGTTTAATGCATCTTCAAGCATTTTGTAAAAAGTATCATCAATGTTTTTATTTATAAGTACAGTTTCTATAGCGTTGCATACCGACGGTCTGCTTGTTTTCGCATTTATGATTATTTTAACCGCCATATCAAAATCACATTCATCGTCAACATAAATGTGACAATTTCCCACACCTGTTTCTATTACAGGAATAGTGGCATTGTTCACAACCGCTTTTATAAGACCTGCACCGCCACGTGGTATAAGCACATCAATATATTCGTTCAATCTCATCATTTGTGTAGCAATATCGCGCGATGTATCTTCTACAAATGTAATTGCATCTTTTGGTAACCCAGCTTTTTCTATTGCATTTTTCATTATGTTTGAAAGAGCAAGATTTGAATAAAACGCCTCACTACCACCTCGTAGTACTACAGCATTAGACGATTTTAGGCATAGCGCCGCAGTGTCTACCGTAACGTTTGGACGTGATTCGTATATCACGCCAACCACACCAAGCGGAACTCTCTTTTTGCCAATCATAAGTCCATTTGGACGTTTTGTCATAGAAACTACCTCGCCAACGGGGTCGGGAAGTGCTACTATCTTTCTTACACCATCAGCTATTCCTTCAATTCTTTCAGGCGTAAGTCTTAATCTGTCAAGCATTACGTCGGATATGCCGTTGTCTTTCGCCTTAGCCAAATCCCTCTCATTTTCCTTGCATATATAATCAGAATTTTTTATAAGCTCATCGGCAATGTTTAATAGAGCATAATTTTTTAGTGTCTGATGTGAAGTGCTTAAAAACTTTGATGCTGTTTTAGCGTTTTTACAAGAAGTATTTAAATCAAAAGCCATTTTAAACTTTCCTTTCTGCTATTGCGCTTTAAATAGAGTACCAACAGCTTTTCCGTCAAATATATCGTAAAGCACTTCGGGATTTTTGCCGTTTGTAATTATCATATCAGTTCCCGATTTTGTAGCAATTTCAGCCGCATATAT
>JAZQHY010000052.1:0-19113 GCA_045540815.1 Clostridia bacterium
GTAAAGGTATCGGAAGTTCACGGAATGAGCCAGAGAGGCGGAAGCGTTGTTACATATGTTAAGTACGGCGAAAAGATATACTCTCCTATCATTGACCAGGGTGAAGCTGATATTATACTTGCATTTGAAATGCTCGAGGCATACAGAGCACTACCATATTTAAAGAAAGATGGTATAATGATTGCTAACACGCAAAACATTGACCCTATGCCTGTTATAACAGGTGCTGCCGAGTATCCTACTAATATCGCAGAAAAGATATCAGCGAAGGCAAATCTAAAAGCAGTTGATGCATTATCTCTTGCAAACGAAGCAGGAAATTCAAAAGCGGTTAATGTTGTACTAATCGGCGTAATAGCTAAAAACACAGACATTTCTTACGACAGATGGGTTGAAACCATAAAATCTACTGTTCCAGAGAAATTCCTCGAAGTAAACCTTAAAGCCTTTGATTTAGGTTACAATCTGTAAATTCATATTTTTATAAAGGAGTTGATTTAGATGCCAATTTTTCAGCCGGAATTAGAATGTATGGACAGAGATAAAATCCGTGCCCTACAGAGTGAACGACTTATATGGCAAGTAAAAAGAATGTACGAAAATGTTGAGCTTTTTAGAAAGCGAATGGACGAAAAAGGTTTAAAGCCAGAAGACATTAAAAGTGTTGACGACCTTTCAAAGCTTCCGTTTTCATACAAGCAGGATTTAAGAGATTATTACCCATACGGACTATTTGCTGTTCCTCTTAAAGATATAAAGAGAGTTCACGCATCAAGCGGTACTACTGGTAAACAAATAGTAGTTGGATATACCAATCACGACCTTGAAATGTGGAACGACTGTATGGCTCGTCAGCTATCTGCTACTGGCGCTGATGAAAATTCGTTTGTACAGGTATCGTATGGTTACGGACTATTCACAGGCGGTCTTGGTGCTCACGGTGGTGCAGAAAGAATTGGCGCTACAGTAATCCCTACTTCATCCGGTAACACACAACGTCAGATACAGACTATGATAGACTTTGGCTCAACAGTTTTATGCTGTACACCTTCATATGCAATGTATCTTGGTGAAACCATTGAGGAAATGGGTGTTAAAGACAAACTAAGCCTTAAAGCAGGTGTATTTGGCGCAGAGCCTTGGACCGAAGATATGAGAAAGGCTATCGAGGATAAGCTTAACATAAAAGCTTACGACGTATATGGATTATCTGAAATAATGGGACCTGGTGTATCATACGAATGTGAATGCCAGAAAGGTATGCACGTATGCGAAGATATGTTTATACCTGAAATTATCGACCCTGACACAGGCGAGGTTCTTCCGGAAGGCGAGTCGGGTGAACTTGTATTTACCACAATTACCAAAGAAGGCTTCCCGCTTATAAGATACCGCACAAGAGATATTTGCTCACTTAACTATGAAAAGTGCGAGTGTGGAAGAACATTTGTAAGAATGAACAAGCCTACAGGCAGAAGTGACGATATGATGATTATCCGTGGCGTAAACGTATTTCCTTCGCAGATAGAAGAAGTTCTACTTAGAATTGGCGGAGATGTTACACCAAACTATCTAATTATCGTTGACAGAGTAAATAACACAGACACGCTTGAAGTTCAAGTAGAAATGTCTGAGGCTATGTTTGCTGATGATGTTAAATCAATTGAAAAGGTTGAAGCAAACATCAAAGACCAGCTTAGAAGTGTACTTGGTCTTGCGGCAAAGGTTACACTTGTTGGACCTAAAACAATAGCACGTAGCGAAGGAAAAGCTAAACGTGTTCTCGACAAGAGAAAACTTGTATAAGGAGGATAAATAATATGCTTATAAAACAGGTTTCAGTTTTTATGGAAAATAAATTTGGTAAGCTTGCAAACGTGGTTGATATCCTTGGCAAAAATGATATTGACATTAAAGCACTTACTATGGCTGACACTACAGATTTCGGCATCCTAAGAGTTATTGTAAACGACTGGGAAAAAGCCGCAAAAGTACTTCGAGAAGAAGATATGATAGTTAAGGTTACTGACGTAATAGCTGTAGGCATCGAAGATGTTCCGGGCGGACTTTCAAAGGTTTTAAATCTATTAAAGGACAACGGTATATCAGTTGAGTATATGTATGCATTTACTGGCAAAGACGATGTTGAACATTCATCGGTTGTTATGAAGGTAGACAACAAAGATTTGGCTATCGAGGTATTCTTCAAAAACGATATTCCATCAAAATCACAACTATAAGATATAACAGTAAAGCCCAACCTTATTGGTTGGGCTTTTTGTGTATATAACATATAATTATTCTTTTATTTCATCAATCTCTATTACCGCATATTCGTCTTCGACATCAATGCATTTGCCGCAATTATCGCATGTTTTCGTAGGGTCAAGGTCACACTTATCGCACTCGCCACAGTTTGTGCAGACTTTATCTGCCTCAAGTATACATTCTTTAGCCATAGTTCTCTCCTATTTTAAATTCATAACATTCGTCGCTGCTATCATTATAGCAAGTCTTGCACTCTCATAAGTAAGACCGCCTTGATAATATGCTACATAAGGTTCTCTCATCGGACCGTCTGCAGAAATTTCTATAGACGAGCCTGACACAAATGCACCTGCTGCCATTATAACCTGATTTTCATATCCAGGCATATCCCATGGCATTGGCACTACAAAGCTGTCAATTGGAGCGCCTTTTTGTATCCCTTGGCAAAACGCTACAAGCTTATCGGGATTACCAAATTTAATAGACTCTATAATATCAGTTCTTATTTCACTATATCTCGGAGATACATCGTACCCCATAAGTTCAAATACTGCGCTGCAAAAAACAGATGCTTTTATGCTTTGTGAAACTATATGCGGTGCCATAAAAAATCCCTGATACATATCGCGATTATTCCCGAGCGATGCACCGCATTCTCTTCCAATACCCGGACAAGTAAGCCTGTACGAAATCATCTCTACACATTCTTTTTTACCAGCTATGTAACCGCCCGATTTTGCAAGACCGCCGCCTGGATTTTTAATGAGCGAACCAACAATAATATCTGCGCCCACGCTTGTAGGCTCTTTTTTCTCTACAAACTCACCATAACAGTTATCAACCATACAAATTATATTTTCATCAATCGATTTTACAAGCGTAATTATTTCGCCTAATTCATCTACTGTAAATGAATTTCTCCAGCTATACCCTTTTGAACGCTGAAGCATTACCATTCTACAGCCTTCTGATACAGCCTTCTTTATACCATCAAAATCAGGTTTTCCGTCTTCTTTCAAATCAACCTGTTTGTAATTTACACCAAACTCTTTTAGCGAGCCTGAATTTTCACCGCGTATTCCTATAACCTCTTCTAAAGTGTCATATGGTGCACCTGTAACGGCTACAACTGTATCACCGGGACGAAGTATGCCATATAAACACGATGCAATTGCCTGCGTTCCATTTACAATATTGTGCCTTACTATGGCATCTTCTGCATCAAAAGCCTGTGCATACACCCTATCAAGTGTATCTCTGCCAAGATCGTCATAACCATATCCGGTTGTAGGGGCAAAATGTGCCTCAGATATATTATTATCGTGAAACGCACTAAGCACTTTTAAAGTGTTATATTCGCAAACATCGTCTATATATTTAAAATTATCTTTTATAAGCTCATCAGCTTTTTTACATATATCAAGAACTTCATTAGAAATCCCATAATTCTCTTTTAAAAAGTTGTTCATCTTCCTACCTTCTTACCCTATTGTACGTTTTAAGTATTGCAATGGCTGTTTTCGCATCGTGAATTTCATTGTTCATAACCATATCATACAAGTCGTCTATTTTATGTTTTTCAATCTGTAAAAATTCATCTTCGTCGGGATTTGTGCTTCCAAGATGCAGGTTTGTCGCAAGATATAACGTTATCTTCTCATCACAAAAACCGGGTGTTGGATAATACACTCCAAGACACTCGAAGTTGTCAGCGGTAACTCCAACCTCCTCTTTTAGCTCGCGTTTTCCACACTCAAAAGGATCTTCGCCGTAATTAAGCTTACCTGCAGGTATTTCAAACACCATTTCATCATATGGTTTTCTGTACTGCCTTACCATATACACCATATCATCTTTGTCAAGCGCAATAATACCAACACCACCAGGGTGATTTACAAGTTCTCTTGAAGCCTTAGTTCCATCAGGAAGTACTACCGTATCAACCTTAAGCTTAATTATTCTACCATCAAAATATGTTGTTGAATCAACTGTCTTTTCCTCAAAATTCATTTTACACCTCTACGCTTTGTTGTTTTTTCTTGAAATAAGTTTATTAAGTAACCACATCACCACAAAGCCAAATATTAGGCCAACAAAAATGGTTATTATAGCGTAAATCCACATATCCTCATTTTTATCAAGCGTAAGATTTATACCTCCTGTAATAACGTCTTCCTCTTTAGAAGACATCTCTTTACCATCTTCACCAACATATGTAATAAGTTTTTCTGTATTTTTAACCGAAGGATAAAGTGTAACTTCCGCATTATTTTCATTAACCTTTACTATACCATTTTGATAGACAAATCTGTCATAACTGCCTCCTGTAGAAATAAAATATGATAGAGATACAAGCTTTCCCTCGCAGTCTTCGCCTTTAGCGCTGATCGGAACCAACACACGAATATTTTTCACATCAACTGTATCAGTTTTATAAACTCCATTTTTAATGTAATATGAATTCAAATTCTTTCCAAGAGATATAACAATATTATCACCAATTTTTGGTATATTAAAGTTCTCTGCGTGCTCATTGCAGTAATAATATCTGAATTTATTTAGCGTCACAGTATCAGGAAGCACTGTATCAGTACCAGAAATTCTGTTTTTAAAGCAAGAAAATGGTTCTATAACAACATTATTATCTACAATGTCAGTTATAGTCGCAAGAACCAAAAGATCGTTATCGCCTTTTATAAAATTGTCAACAGAATCTGCATACACAACATTTGAAGTAATTAAAAATAAGCAAATAATGCACAAAAATACTATTGATACTTTCCTTTTCACTTACACATCATATTCCTTTCACGATATTATTTATTTTAGAATATTCACACCATCAACCTTTGTAGTTACCTCTACTTTTTGTGTTGTAATCTTTATAGTTGAAAATTTTGCAATTTGTTTTGTACCATTTGCAAAATATCCATCATCAGATATTCTTGCATTACACTCAACAGTTACATATGCATCATACCTTTGGGGCATAATACTTTTTGCTATAGTTCCATCGCTTTTTTCAAGATGCTGCTCAGTAGGTTTATAATCAACCTTAGTTATAACGCCAATAGCCTTTGAACTTTCATCATCATAAACAGTATCCCCTATTTCAAACGCATCAACAGTATACTTTCTTACTTTCTCTGCTTTTAATACATATTCAATCTTTTCCGATGCAATAGCAGCATCTTTATTTGCAGAAAAACCAAATTTATATACAGTTGCAGAAATTGCAACCGCAATAATCAAAACAAAAAGAAAATCTATTATATTAAACCTTCCAAAAAGTTTTCCTTTTTTATCTATAAGCATTCATCTCACTCCTATCACTCGTTTACATTCACTTCTACAATATATCCGCTACCAACATAATTTTTATTTTTAATGTAAATGTTTTTTCCTACTTTTATTTCCTGGCTGGCAAACATAATGTTATCACCATATGTTGTTGGAATACCTTCAATCGTCACATACACATCATAGCTGTCTTGGTATTTAGCCACAGAAAAAGTACCATCATTTTTGTTTTCTATAACATCAGTAGCATCTTTAAACTCAACGCCTGACACCTTGCCTAAATATCCGCCCTTGATACTATCTTTGATGTCATCTCCTATTTTAATTAAATCCTTATATTCTCCACTTTGATTTCTAAGCTCCACAGTATAGCTTATCATTTTCTCATTGCCGCTGTTTTCTGCACCGCCATTTAAAAATTTATATCCAATAACGAGTGCTATAACGACAAAAACAATTATAAGAATATCTATTATACCAAATTTTATTTTTCTATTTGATTTCATCTTAAATTCCTCCGTTTATTTAACAGACAAATACACGTCTTCTATCTTTCGAGTCATAATTTTAGCTTCAAATTCTCTTTCAAAAACCTCACATGCTCCATTTTTAAGACGCGTTTTAACCTTTTCGTCAGTTAATATAAGCTTAACTTTCTTATACATTTCATCTGCATTTTTTGAAGGGAAAATATATCCGTTAACATCATTATAAATAACTCCCGGATTGCCCCCAAAGTCACTAACAACCGCCGGCACTCCAAGGCTCATAGCCTCAAGAAGTGATAAGCTTGTAGCCTCAGTACCAAATGATGCATTAAGCTCTACATCAAGTATATTTTTAATACCTGTAACATTCTTAACAAAACCTGCCATTATGACATTTTGCTCTATATCAAGCTCAGAAATTTTTCTTCGTATCTCATCTTCATACGGACCTGTTCCGGCAATTAAAAGCTTTACCTTTATTCCGTCGTCAATAAGCTTTCTAAGAGCCTCAAGAGCATATATATGTCCTTTCACCTCTGTAAGTCTTGCTATCATACCAAGCAAAAATTCGTCTTCAGATACGTTATAATTTGATTTTAACGCAAGTTTCTCCTCGTGCGATATTATTTCAAGTCTTTCAACGCCGTTTTTAATAACGATAATTTTGCTTTCATCAACACCCGTATCTGTAAGGTTTAGCTTTGCAGCTTCAGCTACAGCTATAATCTTGTCCGAATAATGATTGTTCACTAGTCCATTTATTTTTTTGCCGACACCCTTCGATATAAGTTTTGAAGGCGGAAATACACTGTGTCTTGTGTATATTACTTTTACGCCTTTAACTTTTCTGGCTGCAATTCTCGCAGAAAGTGAGCCGTGCGAATGAACAATATCAGGTTGTTCATTCTTAATAATCTTTTTAAGTTTTTTCACAGCAGACAAATCAAATGACTTATCGCTAATTCCGTCAACTTCAATGCACTTTGCATTAAGCTTTTCAATCTCTTCTTTTAATAGGCTTCCTTTTGGTACAACGACACTAACCTCAAACTTTTCCCTGTTATAAAATTTTAGAAATGTTAGTATACACTTCCCTGCTCCGCCTATATTTGTATCACTTATTACATTTAATACTTTAATTGTCAGCACCCCCACATTTTGAAATATTAGCTGCCGCAGCAGTAATACCTACTATAATAAAGAACATTAGCACAATTCTGTAATTGTACCATACATTATCAAATAAGCCCTGAATTAAAAACCCAAACATACCTGATGCAAGGCCTATTATAATCGCTTTAAGATTTTTGTCGGTAGTTTTTAAATATGTTGATATAGCATCCTTAAAATATAAAATTATCATAAAAGCAAATGCTATAACGCCAAGTATTCCGTCCTCTACCATAATCTGCAAGTACAGGTTATGTGCATGCGGTGCAACAATACCTGCATAAGAATAGTGAGGATATATAAGGCTGAATGCCTCCGGTCCCGGTCCTATTCCGCAGAACCAGTAGTTTTTAAGAAGTGCAAATGTACCAAACCAAATGTATACTCTGTATGATGTAGATGTATCAGTGGTATCTCCTATACTTAAAAATCTATTGAGTATTGTTTCAGGTAAAAACATTGGTGAAAACAGAAGCAGTATCGCACCAAGCCATATGAACCTTCGGTCATAAAATACCAAGAATAAAAAGGCTGCAAATATAAGTCCAAGCCAGTTTCCTCTTGAATATGTGTATATCATACATAATGCTAAAGCACCAGTTAAGCAAAGATTTAAGCCTTTGTTATACCATTTTGGTGCCGACCATATAAGAGCCATACCAATAGGTATCATAAGCAGCAGATACTCGCCCAATACATTTGGATTTTCAAATGTTGAAACAACTCTTGTTTCAATATCTGAAAACATATCCGAATCAATCCACGTAGCACCTTCAGGAAAACCAAATATATGCTGATATATACCATATACCGCAACAAATAGCGCGGCAATCATAAGTGATGATATAAGAGCATAAAGCTGTTTTTTAGTTTTAATAGTATTTGTAAGAAGAAAATACGATGTCATAAATGCCAGATAAACCATTACAACCATAAGGCTATTTGCAACGGCAAATGATGTAATGGCTGATATTACAAGCACAACACCAAAAAGTATAATAGGTAAATCAAGCGGTGTACGTACAAACTTTGCATCGTCATCGCATATAAGCTTTATAACCATCGCCATAAAACTGTAAAGCACCAGACCAACTAGTGCCATAGTTGGTAAAAAAGGAAACGCAAAAGCACAAATATAAATTCCAAGCCTATAGTTGTACAAAACTGCCGATGCGCCAATAATACCGCAAATAATGAGTGCGACTAACATCGGATTAAATAAGCCTGTACATAATCCAAGCACTACCCCAATAGCTATACACAACACTATATATTTTGCTTTTGATATATATATAACTTCTTTATCTTCAAATGCATCAACATCAAAGTACAAAAGACATTTTCTTAAAACAAAGCTATTTGTAAGTATGTTGTACAAGCTTGTATTTACAAAAGCAAGAACAAATGAAACGATAAATATTATGTTATACACAATAATTTTTACAGTAGTCAGGTTTTCTGCAAAAAATGATGATAACAAAGCACAAAATGCAAACGATATGCCAATTAAACCAAAGCACCTTAATGAGATATACAATATATTTTTGCAAAGTGTTCTTGCGTTATCTATAATAAATGAATTTTGAATTGTAAGAAAAATATTTTTGAAAAACGAAAGCACTTTTCCGCAAACAAAAACTACAAACCTTACTATTGCACTATTTTTTACATAATCCGAAAGGTTTGATGTACTCTTAAAAAAACTTACAACAGAGCTTTTTTCGCCAAGATGTGAGGCAATTTTATTAAATTTGTTTCTAATAACATTTAAAAAACTGTTTTCAAATGTATTTTTTGACACACGACAAACTTTTACAATGAAATCATAAATCACACTGTTCATCTATCCTTACCTCCTATCCTTTGTTTTTTCTTTGGTAGAAACCTTGTTTTTAATACACCGATAAAAGATGTCAATTCTTCTACCTTAAGCACTATACAACAAACTAAATATACTATTGCACCGACAGCTGAAGGTACAAGTGCAAGTATAAATTTATTTTGAGTAGAAATTTTAAGCATACCATAAACAAAAACAACAATAACGCTCATAATTAAAACGCTTAAAAGTATTTTAAATATATCCTTTAAAAAGGCTTTATTTACTAAACCATTATATTTTTTTGATAATTTATAAAGCAGTACAAACCCCGATACATTAGCCGAAATAGAAGCTGCAAACGCAAGACTGCCAAGTCCTCTATTTAGTCCCAACACAAACAAAAGGCTTAAAGTGATGTTTATTGATATACCGAAAAATGCAACTCTCATAGGTGTTTTTCCGTCTTGTAATGAATAAAATGATTTATTCATTATCTCCTGCACACCATAACCAAGCATACCAAATGAATAGAAAAATAATGCCTTTGATGTAAGAACTGTTGACGAAGCATCAAAATTTCCGCGCTCATACACGAGTTGAATAATAGGAGTACTTAGTATTAAAAAACCTGCCATAATAGGCGCTATAATAAAAAACACATATCCGAGTGACGTTCTGACAGTTGCTTTGTACTCATTGCTATTTCCCGCTGTAGCAGCTCTTGAAAGTCTTGGAAATACGATGTTTGTAATAGTAAATGTAAATACACCCACTAGAATAATATATATTTTATTGGCATAATCAAGCGCCGGAATTGCCGCTCCGCCGTTAAGGCCGGACGACAAGCGCATATTTATCATAGTATTTATCGGCTGAACCCACGTACTGATTATAATTGGCAGTGCAAGTTTAGCAACTTTTTTAATTCCTTCGTCATTAAAACGTAACGTTGGTGTAAATCTAAACTTAAATCTTTTAAGCGATGGCAACTGTACGACAACCTGTGTACCCCACGCTACAAGCATCGCAACAGCAACTCCTGTAACACCAAATCTATTTCCTACAAATATCAGATAAAGTATTAAAAATCCGTTTGATACAAGACTTATAATAGCTGGGATATTAAATTCTCCATACGATTGAAGTATTCCCACAAAGCAAAATGCAAGGCCTGTAAAAATGATTGTAGGAAACAATATTTTTATCAAACTCGAAGCAAGATTAAAAGCATCGTTTGGAATATCCCCTGCAATAAGATATATAAACTGATTTGAAAATACTACTCCTATAATCGACATTAAAAGAGTAACCACAATAACCAGATTTGAAAATCTGTTTGCAAACTCCATTGCTCTTTTTTCTTCTTTTCTCTCAAGATACTCATTAAAAATCGGTATAAATGCCGATGTAACAGCAGTACCAAGAGCAATATCAAAAAACAAAAGCGGTATTCTGCTTGCTGTAGAAAATGCAATTGCCTCTGCACTTTCCGTACCATACATAGAAGCTAAAATCATATCCCTCAAAAGACCGCAAAACTTTGCAAGAAGTGTAGCTGAGGACATAAAAATAGCTGTAAATGCTATATTATTTTTCTTAATTTTCATATATGCACCTTTATTTCCCGTAAAACTGACAAAGACAAGGAAGACAAACTGTTAATTCTGTTTGACTTTCCTTGTCCTGAACATCAAAGTGATGTCAAAATACAGTATTTATTTTTCTTCAAGATAATTTTTTAAAAGCTCTTCAAGTATTTCATCTCTTTCAAGCTTGTTTATAAGTGTTCTCGCATTGTTAAGACTGGTAATATACGATGGGTCACCAGACATAATATATCCGACTATCTGGTTTATAGGATTATACCCCTTTACCTTTAGCGCCTCATATACTATAGAAAGAATATCTCTTACTCTGGTTTCTTTATCATTTCCAACACTAAATTTTACTGTTTCGTTAAATTCCATTCCTAAAACACCTGCCTTTAAATATATAATACCACAAATTCCCTTCAAAAACAAGTGATATAACTATTTTTTATTAATATTATCTTTATATGTTTCAAGAGAATCCATAATACCTTTTGCAATACCGGTAGCAATTTCAGAAATGCCCTTATTGCTGTTTAAATAATTTCTATCAGACTCATTTGTTACAAATGCACATTCAACAAGCACTGCCGGCATTTTAGTTTGATTTAAAACGAGTATTCTCGGACTATTTGGATTATTTCGTTTTACAAGACTTGTTTCGTCTAAAACTGCATCTCTAATCGTTTCAGCAACATATGAGCTCTTTATTCCATAAGAATTTTTGGTTTCAGTATCATAATACATAACAAGTGTACCTGATATACTTGGGTCTTCAATTGCATTATTATGTATACTTACAAATAAGTCCGCATCATTTTTATTTGCAAATCCAGCTATATCCATAAGCGGAACAAATTTATCTGTTTCACGTGTCATTTTAACCTGAACACCGTTTTTAACAAGTATATCTCTTACCTTAAGAGCAATAGAAAGGTTAACATCTTTTTCATTTATAATGGTATTTCCGTCTTCGTCCTTACCAAGTGCACCAGGGTCACTTCCGCCATGTCCGGCGTCAAGAACTACTAAAAGGTTGTCCGGATCTCTTTTTTCAACTACTGCATCTTCATCGGTTGTTTCATCATCTTCATCATCTTCTTCGTCATCAATTTCAATTTTCGACGATGCGTTACCGACTTTTATCGAATATACATCATCATTTGTCGAGATTTTATACGGCTGATTGGCACTGCATTCTATTACAATTCTGCAATCGTCATCATGCTTTGCCCATCTTACTTCTTTTATGTAACCGCTGTCAACCTTACTGTTTCCATCGCCCATAGACAAAGTAGCATCTTCAAAATCAACCACTATTCTAAATGGGTTTTCCAGCGTCATAACAGAAGCTTTAGCAATATCGTCAAAAGTGATACTTACTGCGTTATTTGTAGAATTTTTTATTACATTTATCTTTTTTACTTTAGATAGTTCTTTTTTCTTTGCGTTTACGTGAACTGCCCTCTCATCAGCGTCCCATAGCACATCATAGCCAAGGTTTTCACTTACAAATCTTATAGGTATCATACATCTGTCATTTACAATAACAGGTGCTGCATCAAGCTTTTTACTTGATGAATTGACAGTGGCATATTCACTTCCAACCTTAAAACTTATATTTGTTTTATCTTTTTCAACGGTAACAACCTTATTGTTTCCATCCCACTCAACATCAGCATCAAGTCCCGTAAACACTGCACGAACAGGAACGAGAGTTCGGCTGTTTACAATCATAGGCGGAGTATCAAACAATATTTCCTTTTGCATAACATAGAGCTTTATGTCAGATGCGCCAAATACACAAGGCACATATACAGTGCAAACAATCGCAATCATTAGCATTGCACATATTACTTTTTTCAACCGAAATCACCTCGCATTATAATAAGTTAATTATAATTTTAACACAATAATTTCAGTTTTTCGACATTTTAAGCAATTATGTTAACTGATTGTAATATAATATTCATATTTTAGTCATTCTTAAATGGTATATCAAAATGCTCGTATGCATTTTTGGTTGCTATTCTTCCGCGTGGTGTTCTATTTATGAATCCAAGTTGCATCAAAAACGGCTCGTATACGTCTTCAATAGTAGTACTATCCTCACCTATTGTTGCAGCAAGTGTTTCAAGTCCAACAGGTCCGCCGCCAAAGTTGTTTATCATAGTAAGCATCATTTTTCTGTCGATAGCATCTAGTCCTCGTTTGTCAATTTCAATTCGGTTAAGCGCTATATCTGCTATATCGCGGGTTATATTTCCATCGCCCATAACCTGTGCAAAATCTCTGACACGTCTAAGAAGCCTATTTGCAATTCTAGGTGTTCCTCTTGAACGTGACGCTATTTCAAGTGCGCCGCGTTTGTCTATTTCCACGCCAAGTATCGACGCCGAACGTGTAATAATACTATAAAGCTCTTCATCTGTATAAAATTCAAGTCTTGACATTACACCAAATCTGTCACGAAGAGGAGATGTCATATTTCCCGCTTTAGTAGTTGCACCAACCAAAGTGAATTTTGGTAAATCAAGTCTGATAGAACGCGCACTAGGCCCTTTACCAATAATAATATCAAGCGCAAAATCCTCCATAGCAGGATACAAAACTTCCTCTACGCTGTGGCTTAGTCTATGTATTTCATCGATAAATAAAACATCGTGTTCGGATAGATTTGTAAGTATTGCAGCCAAATCACCAGGCTTTTCAATAGCGGGGCCTGATGTAATTCTTATATTAACTCCCATTTCGTTTGCTATGATATTTGCAAGTGTTGTCTTTCCAAGTCCCGGAGGTCCATACAAAAGAACGTGGTCAAGCGCTTCTTTTCTGTTTTTTGCAGCCTGAATATATATCTTTAAATTTTCTTTTATCTTTTCCTGTCCAACATACTCGTCGAGTGCTCTTGGTCTAAGACCTGTTTCCAAATCCACGTCCTCGCCCATAAGCTCGCCTGTTACTATTCTCTCTTCAAAATCCATTTTGCCACCTCCTACATAAGATTCTTAAGCGAAAGTTTAATTATTTCTTCAACATCTGTTACCGAAGGGTCAACCTTTGCTACCGCTTTTTTAGCCTCGTATGCTGAATATCCGAGCACAACAAGTGCGCTGATAGCCTCTGTTTTAGCATCGTTATCATCAACAAAGACTTCAGTATTTTCGATTTCAACCCCCGATGCAAGAAAGTCATTCCCTACTTTGTCCTTAAGCTCAAGCACTACTCTTTGTGCTATTTTAGGACCGATACCCTGTGCCTTAGTAATCGACTTCACATCACCTGTGACAATGCTTACAGCTACTTTAGAAGGTGTATTGACAGACAAAATTGCTATAGCACCTTTTGCTCCAACTCCCGATACAGATATAAGCATTGTAAATAGCTTAAGTTCTTCCTTTGTGAAAAAACCGTACAAATCCATAATACCTTCTTTTATGTAAAGGTATGTGTAAAATGTAACATCATCGTTTAGCCCTGCACGACCTGATTCGTTTATAGAATTAAGTGATGAATATATTTTGAATCCAATGCCGTTAACGTCGATTACAACGTAATCAGTACCCTTATCGGTAAGCTTTCCTCTTATATGATTAAACATTTAAAAACCTCCCAGTTTATCATTTAATCTGTATGAATGAGCGTGACAGATAGCTATAGCAAGTGCGTCCGCCACATCATCAGGCTTTGGTACGGCATTAAGATTTAATATCATCTTTGTCATTTGCTGAACCTGTTTCTTTTCGGCTCTGCCATATCCAACTACAGACTGCTTCACCTGAAGTGGTGTGTATTCGCTAACGGGAATACCATTATTTATACACGCAAGTATAAGTACACCTCTTGCCTGCGCAACTGTAATAGCTGTTTTCTGGTTATTGTTAAAAAACAGCTCCTCTATCGCCACGTGGTCAGGCTTATATTTTGCAATAACTAAACTCAAATCATCATAAATACTCTTAAGCCTTGCATTTGTATCCATACCCGCCTTTGTGGTAATAGCAAGATGGTCGATTACTCTAAATTTATTTCCAACGTATTCTATAACTCCGACACCAACTATAGCAAAACCCGGGTCGATACCTAATATTATCATAATATTCTCCGTTTCAATATGTAAAAATCACTAATAATATTGTAACACAATTACTTATAAAAAGGCAACATTTAAAACGCAAAAAAGCAGACAAAAGTCTGCTTTTTAATTATTTTAAAATAACCGTTTCGTCGCGTTCAAATGGCTCGCTAAGCATCATATGCTTATACACGTCGAGTTTTTTTCCGCCAACTAAAAATTGAACCTTATATACATTTTCCAATTCTGTAAGTGAATTGACAACAGAATATATCGTCATAACCTCTGCTGAGCTTCCACCACTGTGTTTTGAAACAAATTCATCAGAAAGATTTACAAAGCATATTCCCTCTTTTGTTTCTATAGACAATACATTTGTTCCAGTCGGAATAGTTGCGTTAAGTTTTGGGTCAACGGGTCCTTTTATAAGTTCGGTAACAATCGATTTTTCAAGATTGTTATCCACTAAAGCGATGTTTCGTCTTTCACAAACAAGGCTTGTGGCATCCTTGTTTGAAAAATACAGTTTTACCATCTGGGTATTTTCTGTAGTTGAATCATCTGCTATATCGCTTTTTCCTATTGCGCCTACCGGACTGCCTGTGGAATTAATAAGCTCCACACCGTCAACAAATATTTTTATCTTTTGTATACCGCTTATCTCACAAAGCGTGTTTACCACTGAAAATCTTGCAAGAAGCTCTGTAGCTGCATCGTTATTGTAATAATCCTTTGAAAAATTAACGAGTGCTATTCCGTCCTCGACGTCTACATCCTTAAGTTTTGTGCCATCAGGGATAACTGCCTTAAGCGATGAATCCGAAGGACCTTTCAAAAGCTCTTTTAATACAATCTCGGCAACATCATCTTCATCGTCATAATCATCGTATTTTATACTTATGTTTCTGCTTTCTGCCGCCAAAGCATTTAAATCACTGTTTGCAAAATACAAATTGTATTTTGCACCTTGATTGTTTTTTTGGAATCCACACGCCTGAAATATAGTCAAAACAAATAATACGCTTAAAATAATTGCAATGGTTTTTTTCATCATTCTCCCCTCCTAAAAGGTTCCTATATAAATCATACCACACTTTCATTACAAAATGATTAATTTATATTACGAATTTGTTAACTGAGTAAGTGGCAACACAATTTCAAATCTGCTACCCATATTTAATTCACTTGTCACATTAATGCTTCCGCCATGCATATTAATCGAAGCAAGTGCAATCGACAAACCAAGTCCTGTTCCGCCTGTTTCTCTTGATCTGGCTTTATCCACACGGTAAAATCTATCAAATATCTTATCGAGCTCGCCTTCTGACATTCCTATACCGTTATCCTCAACCATTATAACAGCATCGGTATTCGTCTTTGTCATTACCACACTTACATTTCCGTATTCTTTGGTATATTTAATCGCATTGTCAACAATGTTATATATACCCTGCCACAGCCTGTCTGAATCCGCCTGCATAAACGCCTCAGCGCATATGTTTGACGTAAGCGTAACATCTTTTTTAGATGCAAGCGGTAAAAGGTTTTTGCATATATCATTTACCATATCCGACAAATTACAAAGCTCAAATTTGCTTTTTGCGCTATCCTCATCAGCATCCATCTTTGTAAGTGTAAGGAGTTTATCTATAATTCTGTTTAGTCTGTCAACCTCGTTATTCATATCTCCCAAGAACTCTCTTACCTGAGCCATCTGTATATCCGGAGTCTGAATAATTGAATCAGCAATAAGTTTTATAGAACTAAGCGGTGTTTTAAGTTCATGTGATGCATTTGAAACAAATTGGAGCCTTTTATCCTCTAATTGTTCAAGTTTATCGCTCATCGCATTAAATGCGCGTCCAAGCTGTGATACCTCATCATCGCCCTTAATTTCAATTCGCTCGTCAAGTATACCGTCACTCATTTCGGTTATCTGTTTTGTTATACCAACAAGTTTTTTCGAAATAAAGTTTGTTATTATAAAGATAATAATCCCTATAAGTATGCACACTATAATCGACATAAAAATAATATCAGTTGATACTGTACTCATAAAAGAATTCACCTTATTCGATGAATATGTAATGTTCACTGCACCTAATATTTCATCTGCCGCTTTTATAGGCGTAGATACATCTAGTGTAGTTATTTTATCTGCCTTT
The DNA here is from genome assembly GCA_045540815.1 of Clostridia bacterium. Lineage (GTDB taxonomy): Bacteria > Bacillota > Clostridia > UMGS1810 > UMGS1810 > JAZQHR01. Next base: position 16,878 of record JAZQHY010000052.1, read on the forward strand.
GACTCAATTTGTTCAAAGCCTTCGGAACCAGAAAGTGCAGTGATAACACTCTGTTTAACCTGCGTTTTGCCTACCACGGCACTGTCATTAAATGAATCGTACAATACAACAGCATCCTTATTGGTAACCATCACTCGAAAATCAGAGTTTAAATTAAAAGTTTTTAAAAAGCTCTCGAAGTTTTCGTTTATACTCTTATTATCCTCACTCATATAGTCGCCGGCAAAATTGGAAATAACATTCGATACTGTAGTTATATCTATTTTGTCATTCATATGGAGATAACTGCCAAGTGAATTTGATATATAATAACCAAATGTCATAAGAGTTAAAAACATAATCAAAAAATAGCTGAGAACAAGCTTTACAGTTATCTTATCAAAAACCTTAATTAATTTCTTTAAAATAGTAACCAGCTCCCCATTTTGTTATAATGTAAACAGGCTCAGCAGCATTAGGCTCAATTTTTTCCCTAAGTCTTCTTATGTGAACATCTACAGTTCTGGCGTCACCTGAATAATCATATCCCCACACCATATCAAGAAGATTTTCTCTGCTATACACCTTTCCCTGATTACAAAGGAACAAATCCATAAGGTCAAACTCTTTAGAGGTTAAATCAATCGTTTTATCCTCTATAGTAATCTTTCTCTGGTTGTAATCGAGAGTTATATTTCCAAAGGAAAGCTTTGACTTGTCACCGCTATTTTCAGGAGTTGCGGCCCTTCTCATTATAGCCTTAACCCTGGCTTTAAGTTCGAGTATATTAAATGGTTTTGTAAGATAATCATCAGCTCCATACTCAAGACCAAGTATCTTATCCATATCATCTGTCTTTGCAGTAAGCATTATTATCGGAACATTCGAAAATTCTCTCACCTTCTGGCAAACAGTAAGTCCGTCCACTTCAGGAAGCATCCAGTCTAATATTATAAGGTCAAGCTTTTTGTCTTTGGCAAGTTTTAGCGCTTCAGCTCCGTCATACGCAACATCAACAGTATAACCTTCCTGCTCAAAATTAAATTTTATTCCCTTGACTAAAAGTTTCTCATCATCGACAATAAGTATTCTCATATTACTTTCCTCCCAGATTTATATAAGGCTTAATCTCTTCAAATAATTTGTCACTTATTCCATCAATATTCTTAATCTGCTCTATGTTATTAAACTCTCCAAACCGTTCTCTGTAATCTACTATGTATCCGGCAATAGTTTTACCAATATGCTTTATCTCACAAAGTTCATCAGCACTAGCTGTATTTATATTAATGGCATTTTCGTTTGCAACGATATCTGTATCATTCATAGAAACATCATGCGATATCATAGAGTTATTTAGCATACTGTTTCCAATAAGGCAAGCAAGAATAAGCAAGACCAGTACAAAAAACATTTTAATAATCTTCATAAATTCATTCCCTATTTACAAAAATCGCCGACTTAGAAGCACAAGTCAGCGATTTAAATTCGATTAGTCTAAAAAGTCTTTAAGCTTTTTGCTTCGGCTTGGATGTCTTAGCTTTCTAAGAGCTTTCGCTTCAATCTGTCTTATTCTTTCTCTTGTAACATTAAACTCCTTACCAACTTCCTCGAGTGTTCTGGCTCTGCCATCGTCAAGACCAAATCTTAGTCTTAAAACTTTTTCCTCACGAGGTGTAAGAGTATTTAAAACATCCATAAGCTGTTCTTTTAAAAGCATAAACGCAGCCATCTCCGATGGTGCCGGGGCATCATTGTCAGGAATAAAATCTCCCAGTATACTGTCTTCTTCTTCACCGATAGGTGTTTCAAGCGAAACAGGCTCCTGAGCGATTTTCATAATTTCCCTTACTCTATCCTCACTCATGTTCATTTCTTTTGCAATTTCGTCAACATGCGGTTCTCTGCCATATTCCTGTAAAAGCTGTCTTGAAACTCTTATAAGCTTATTTATTGTTTCAACCATATGAACAGGTATTCTTATAGTTCTGGCCTGGTCAGCTATAGCTCTTGTGATAGCCTGTCTTATCCACCAAGTTGCATAAGTGCTAAACTTATAACCCTTTGTATAGTCAAACTTTTCAACAGCCTTTATAAGACCAAGATTTCCTTCCTGTATAAGGTCAAGGAAAAGCATTCCTCGTCCCACGTATCTTTTGGCAATACTTACAACTAGTCTAAGGTTTGCCTCAGCAAGACGTTTTTTAGCCTTTTCATCACCTTCCTGCATTTTGGTAGCAAGCTCTATTTCCTCGTC
>JAZQHY010000053.1:0-26002 GCA_045540815.1 Clostridia bacterium
TTAATTTATGTCAAGAAAAACGGAGAGTGCTTATGGAAAAAACACTTGCAGAATTTGAAAATCTTGAAACTAAAACTTTATCAGAACTTCGCGAGCTTGCCAAGGAAAACGGTTTAAAATCAGTTACCAAATACAAAAAAGATGAGCTTATATCACTTTTGAAGGAAGATTTTGAAAAATCATCAGCATCTTTGGCAGAAAAGGAATCCGAGCCTAAAAAGAAAAATAACACCAAAGAGGTTACTGGCGTGCTGGAGGTTTTAGCCGATGGTTTTGGTTTTCTTCGAAGTGACAATTATCTTTCGGGTGCGGAGGATATATTTGTGTCACCCGTGCAGATAAGACGTTTTAATTTAAAAACAGGCGATATGGTGTGCGGAATATGCCGTGATCCAAACGAAGGAGAGAGGTTTGGCGCTATTATCTATGTAAAAACTGTTAATGGTGATAGCGTAGATATAGCTATCAGGCGAAAAGCATTTGACACATTAACGCCAATATATCCAAATAGCCGAATAACCCTTGAAACGGATAGCACTGATTATGCTGTAAGGCTTATAGACCTTATTGCTCCTATTGGAAAGGGTCAAAGAGGAGTAATAGTTGCACCGCCAAAAACAGGTAAAACAACTCTTCTTAAAAATATAGCAAACAGTATTACTAAAAATCATCCTGAAGCTGAGCTTTTGGTGCTTCTTATCGACGAACGTCCTGAAGAGGTTACCGATATGAAGCGTTCCATAAAAGGTGACGTTATATATTCAACCTTTGATGAGCTTCCTGAGCATCATATAAAGGTTGCCGAAATGACACTCGAGAGAGCGCAAAGGCTTGTCGAACACGGCAAGGATGTGGTAATATTATTAGATAGTATAACCAGGCTGGCTCGTGCCTATAACCTTACTGTTCCATCGTCAGGAAAAACGCTGTCGGGCGGACTTGACCCTGCATCACTTCATAAACCCAAGAGATTTTTTGGCGCAGCCAGAAATATTGAAAATGGTGGAAGCCTTACCATCTTAGCTACTGCTCTTGTGGAAACGGGCAGCAGGATGGATGATGTTATATTCGAGGAATTTAAGGGTACAGGAAATATGGAAATCCACCTTGACAGAAAAATGTCTGAAAGAAGGATTTTCCCTGCTATCGATATATATAAGTCGGGTACACGAAAAGAAGAATTGCTGCTTAGGAGCGACGAAAAAGAAGCCGTGTGGAATATCAGACGTACACTTGGAAAAGAACAGTCGCAGGACGCTACTGAAAATATACTTTCAAAGCTTGTACGCACTAAAACAAATAAAGAGTTTGTCAGGGGAATACTCTCAATGACAAACCGATAGGAGAGAATTTTTTATGCCAAAGAAAAAGAAAATGGCTAAGCAGAAAGCAACAGGAAATTCATATACTGTAGAGGTGGTTGTAATATCACTTTTTGTTGTGTCGCTTTTGCTTGTTATAGGAATGTACTTTAATAAAGGCGGTATTCTTGGCGGTGCCATTACAGATATGCTGTGCGGACTGTTTGGAGCATCTGCATACCTTTTGCCAATTATACTTATTGCTACTATTATCTATGCGCTTAAAAACAGAAAAAAAGAGGTTAAACGCTCAAAATACGTACTTATTGTGTCAGAATTTTTGGTTATAGCTTCTATGGTTCACATAGCCGTTTCACAGTACGAGGTAAGTCCGTTTGACATATCAGGTAACTACATAGACGGATGTAACTGGGACGGTGGCGGAGTGTTTGGTGCACTTATCGCAGAGAGCCTTAGAACAGTTCTCGGTATGGGTGCAAACGTGATACTGATTGCGCTGTTAATCATATTTGCGATGTACATATTTAATTTTTCTATTTTTAAGCTTATTGGATATGTAGTAAAAAGCACAAAATCACTTTCGAGTTCTGTAAAAGCGGATTTCGAAAAAATGAACACGGAAAAAGGCAAAAAGCCTGATGACGGTGAGAAAAAGAGAATGCCTATCATAAATATATTTGACGAGGATGAAGACAGACCGTCAAATACAGGCACAGTAGTCGAACCTAAAATCGAAGATTATATAGTAGAAGAACATATAGAGCCTGAAATAAAGGTTTATGACGACGGTCAGGTAGGACTTGCCGAGGTTATGGGCGAGGAAGGCGAGAAGGTTGACGAAAAAAAGGACGAACCACGCTCAGATGCAGAGATAGTAAGCGAGCTTTCAAATGCAACTCAAAACAATGTAATAGAGTATGAATTCCCATCAATTGAACTTCTTGAAAAGCCTAAGCTTTCAAAGGACAGTGCAAATACAGAAAAGCAGCTTCGCGAAAACGGGGACAAGCTTATCGAAACACTGAAGAGCTTTGGTGTAGATGCCAGAGTGCTTGAGATAAGCAAAGGTCCTACAGTTACAAGATACGAAATAGCTCCAAGTGCGGGCGTTAAGGTGAGCAAGATTACAAACCTTGCAGATGATATAGCGCTAAACCTTGCAGCTACAGGTGTAAGAATAGAAGCGCCTATTCCAGGCAAAGCTGCTGTTGGTATAGAGATAGCAAATAAAGACGTAAATACAGTTACCCTTCGAGAAGTAATAGATACAAGAGAATTTAAAAACTTTAATTCAAAGCTTGCAGTCGCACTTGGTAAAGATATAAGCGGTAAGCCGATTATAATAGATATTGCAAAAATGCCTCACCTACTTATCGCAGGTGCTACAGGAGCTGGTAAGAGTGTATGTATAAATACACTTATCACGAGCATACTTTACAAAGCAAATCCAAACGAGGTTAAGCTTGTAATGATAGACCCTAAAGTGGTTGAGCTTGGCGTTTACAATGGTACACCGCATCTGCTAATACCTGTTGTTACCGACCCTAAAAAAGCCGCAGGTGCGCTTAACTGGGCAGTAACTGAAATGACCGAAAGATATAAGCTTTTCGCCGACAATGATGTAAGAAATATCAAAGGCTATAACGAGCTTATGGAAATGAACGGCACGCCTGAAAACAAGATGCCTCAGATAGTTATTATCATAGACGAGCTTGCAGACCTTATGATGGTCGCACCTTCGGACGTTGAAAACTACATCTGCCGTCTTGCGCAGATGGCAAGAGCCGCAGGTATGCACCTTGTTATAGCTACACAAAGACCGTCTGTAAATATCATTACAGGTACTATCAAAGCGAATATTCCATCTAGAATATCATTTATGGTATCCAGTCAGATAGATTCAAGAACAATCCTTGATATGGGCGGTGCAGAAAAACTTATTGGCCGAGGCGATATGCTTTATATGCCTGTAGGTGCATCAAAGCCTACACGTCTTCAGTGTTCGTTTGTGTCGGATAAAGAGGTTGAAAATATTGTTGCTGCAGTAAGCAAGGATTTTACACCGCAGTACAAAGAAGATATCATCGAGCAGATAGAGAAGGAAGAGGAATACAATCCTGACGGAGATAATCCTGGTGATGCAGATGAACTTCTTCCAAGCGCTATAGAAATGGTTATAGACGCAGGTCAGATTTCTACGTCGCTTCTTCAAAGAAGATTTAGCATAGGCTACAACAGAGCTGGTAGAATTATCGACCAGATGGAGGCGCGCGGAATAATAAGCGGTCTTGACGGAAATAAGCCTAGAAAAGCGCTTATAACCCGTGCCGAATACAATGAAATGCTAATGAATAACTAATTTGAAAAAGGTGCATTATTATGGCAAACAATAAATTTTTACCTGTTTCAATAGAAGATATGAAAAAAGATGGCATAGACCAGCTTGACTTTGTCTACGTATGTGGTGACGCATACGTAGACCACCCAAGCTTTGGACATGCCATTATTTCGCGTGTGCTTGAAAGCAAGGGTTACACCGTAGGCATCATAGCACAACCAAACTGGCGAAATACAGATGATTTTAAAAAGCTTGGTACACCTCGTCTTGGTTTTCTTGTGTCGGCAGGTAATATAGACTCTATGGTAAATCATTATACAGTAAATAAAAAAATCCGCAGTAACGATTTTTACTCACCTGGCGGTGAGGCGGGTCACAGACCTGACAGAGCAACGATTGTATATTGTAACCGCATACGTGAAGCGTTTCCAAATGCGCAGATTATCATTGGCGGAGTAGAGGCGAGCCTTAGGCGTTTCGCACACTATGATTATTGGGATAATAAGGTAAGACGTTCTATAATGTTCGACTCGCGTGCTGACGTGCTTATATACGGAATGGGTGAAAAGGCTATAGTTAAGCTTGCCGATGCTATGCGTGACGGCATACCTCTAAGCCATACAAATGTAGACGGATGCTGTTATGTCAGAAAAAATATTGATAGTTTAAAAGATTACGTGGAAGTGCCTGACTTTGATACTGTAAAAGACAATAAGGTGGAGTATGCAAATGCCACACGTATGCAGTATTATGAGCAGGACCCTGTAAGAGGTAAAACACTTGTTCAGCGCCACTTCGATAAATACCTTGTGCAGAACAAGCCTATGATACCTCTTACTACAAAGGAGCTTGATGCGGTGTATTCACTTCCGTATACTAGGAATTACCACCCTATGTACGAAAAAGACGGTGGTATACCTGCTATATCGGAAGTTAAATTCAGTGTCAGCAATTCCCGTGGTTGCTTTGGCAGTTGTAATTTCTGCGCACTTACATTCCATCAGGGAAGAATAGTGCAGTCAAGAAGTGAAAAATCAGTTATAAACGAAGTAACGCAGATGACTTGGGATAAAGATTTTAAAGGATACGTTCACGATGTAGGCGGACCTACAGCAAATTTTTCTGGTCCTCCGTGCGAAAATGCACTTAAGATAGGTACTTGTAAAAACAAACAGTGTCTTTACCCTGAGCCTTGTAAAAATATGAAGATTGACCATAAAAAATATTTAAATCTTCTTAGAAAACTTCGTGAAATACCAAACGTAAAAAAGGTGTTTGTCCGTTCAGGCATTCGCTACGATTACCTTATACACGATAAGGATGATACATTTTTTAAAGAACTTGTCGAGCATCACGTGTCAGGTCAGCTAAAGGTTGCACCTGAACACATAAGTGATAATGTTTTATCTAAAATGGGAAAACCGTCAAGAAAAGTGTTTGATAAGTTCAGCAATAAATTTTACGATATTACCAAAAAGATTGGCAAGGAACAGTACCTTGTGCCATACCTTATGTCAAGTCACCCTGGAAGTACACTTTCAGATGCTATAGAGCTTGCGCTTTATATAAAGAAACACAATCTTCATCCCGAGCAGGTGCAGGAATTTTATCCAACACCATTTACACTTTCAACCTGTATGTTCCATACAGGACTTGACCCGCTTACTATGGAAAAGGTGTATGTTCCAAAAACATTTGAAGAAAAACAGATGCAAAGGGCACTTTTGCAGTTCAGAAAGCCTGAAAATTATAATCTGGTTGTGCGCGCACTAAAAAAAGCGGGACGAGAGGATTTAATAGGGTTTGGTGAAAACTGCCTTGTTAGACCAAGAGTGCAAAGAAATGAAAACTTAAATGCGAAAAAAACCGCAATCCGAAGTGTTTCGCGAAAAAAGAAGGCAGTAAATAAAAATAGCGTGAGCAAAAAACCAGGCAGTAAGTCCAATAGAAATAAAAGAAGATAAAATAAGAATCCCACCCGATAACTAAATCGGAGACTTTGATTGGATATCGCAGAACTTTTTTTGTGTTCACAATAAAAACCCCGAAGCTATAAAACTTCGGGGTTTGTTTTTTGAGTTTAATTATTCAGCGTCAACCTCGGCCTCATTGAAAGCTTTGATAACTGCGTCCTCTATGTATCTTCTGGTGTCTGAGTTGATAGGGTGAGCGATGTCTTTAAAAGTGCCGTCTTTTAGTTTTTTGTTAGGCATAGCTACAAAAACCTTATCTTCATTTTCAATAACCTTGATATCGTGAATAGCAAAACACTCATCAAAAGTTATAGACGCGATGGCTTTCATCTTTCCATCATTATCGAATTTTTTGATTTTGATACTTGTAATCTCCATTACATTTTTCTCCTTTGCAAAACATTGCAGTATTTTATCACATTATACCCTACCTATACGAAATTGTCAATAATTACCCTATGAATACTATAATTTTTGTTAAAAATGTATAAAAATGCTTGACAAAATTATCCTAAATGTAAATAGGTGTTTTTTTATTCGACAAATTTGGATGTAAAAAATATACAAAAACAAAACAAAAATATGTTAAAAAGTAATAAAAGCATTTTTTTGAAATATATCTTAATATAACAATACTAGACAGGAAGGTGAAAAAATGCTTGGAGTAATATTTTCAAATATTTATGATGCAAAGCTAAAAACACTTACGGCAAAAAGGACAGTAGCATCACTGCCGTTTGGCGGAAGGTATCGTATGGTTGATTTTGTGCTTTCAAATATGATAAATGCAGGAATAAAAAATATAGGAGTTATTACCAAATACAACTATAGCTCTCTAATGCATCACTTAGGCGACCTTGGTGACTGGGATTTGGATGTCAAGGGAAGCAGTGTCCGTTTTCTTCCGCCATTTTCGTATGGAAGCGGTGAGGTTTATCGCGGAAAGATTGAAGCGCTTTGCGGTGCTATAAAATTTTTGGAAAAAAGAAACGAAGAATATGTTGTAATGAGCGATTGCATAAATATTTGCAATATAGATTTAAAGGATGTCTTAAATTCGCACATAAAAAGTAATGCTGATATAACAGTTGTAGTAAATGAGGAAAATACTGAAAAAACATATGATATGGTTGTAGATGAAAAATCACGTTACCCAAGAATAAATACCAAATGTACACATAACGATGTGTGTAGTGTCGGGATATTTATCATAAGACGGACAAAATTAATAGAACTTGTGAAAAAATCGGCAGATGAAGGGTATTATCATTTTGAACGTGATATTATCCAAAGAGAGATAATTTGTCAAAATCTTACTCTTAACTTGTACAAATTTTATGGCACGGTCCTCAGATGCGAAAGCGAAGAAGACTATTTTAAAAATAATCTTCTTATAAATGATGAAAGCTTAAAGGATAGTTTGTTTGTCAAACAGCGTCCTGTTTTTACAAGGTCGAGCGACAGTGTGCCTGCAATAATTGGCAATCACGTTTGTATATGTTCCAGCACAGTATCAGACGGATGCCATATACGCGGTGATGTAGAAAACAGCGTTATTTTTGAAAACGTAAAAATAGAAACTGGTTGCCGTATAAAAAACTCTGTTATAATGGACAATGTCCGTATCGGAGAAAACTCCTCTATAACAAATGCGATAATAGATAAAAATATCGTTATAGAAAAAAACACCGTGCTTTGCGGTACAAAATCACACCCTGCAATAATTTTTTAAAAAATATGTTATAAACCCCAAATGTTGGGTAAATATAGTAATAGTTTATTACTAAAACAGTAAAAGGGGTATGATTTATGATTTTTGAAAAGGTAAGAGATATCGTTGTTGAACAGCTTGGTGTTGAGGAAGAAGATGTTAATTTAGAATCAGCATTTATAGATAATCTTGGAGCTGATTCGCTTGATATAGTTGAGCTTATAATGGCACTTGAAGAGGAATTCGAAATGGAAATCTCTGAAGAAGAGGCTGAGAAGATATCTACTGTAGGAGATGTGGTAGATTATATCAAAACTCACGCAGAATAATAATAAAGAATTAAAAGACGCGGACATCCGCGTCTTTTTTTTGTGTTGAGAAATGTTCAAATATGTGGTATAATTATTTTAGTGCGGTATTGGAGGAACTTAAAATGAACAACATACTTGATGAAATATTGAAAAAATGTTCTAAATACACTAAACTTGGGAAAGTTGCGAACTATATTCCTGAACTTGAAAAGGTTAATCCTGAAGAATTTGGAATTTGCGTTATTGAAAGTGCTGACAGTACTTTTTGCGCAGGTGATTATAATAATACGTTTACTATGCAAAGCGTTGTAAAACCGATTATTCTTTTGATGGCACTTATGGATAGAGGCGAAAAGTGTGTTCGTAACCTTGTTGGAGTGGAAGCAACAGGAAAACCATTTGACGCGTTTAATTACAGCGACCAGGCACTAAAACGTGAACATATTAATCCTATGATAAATACAGGAGCAATCGCACTGTGTACTTTGATAAACGGAACGACATATGAGGATAAGTTTTCGCGTCTTTTGGAACTTACCCGTAAGATAGCAGATAATCCGCATTTAGAGGTTGATGAGTCTGTGTACATATCCGAAAAAACAACTGGAAATAAAAACAGAGCGCTTGCATATATGCTCAAGGCATATGGTATGATTGACGATGATATTGAGAACGTTCTTGATTGCTATTTTCGCGCTTGCTCTATAAAGGTAACCTGCGTTGATTTAGCTAAAATAGGATTAGTACTTGCAAATAAAGGTAAAAATCCTGAAACAAACGAATCGGCGTTTGATGCTAAATACGCAAGATACATAAACGCTGTTCTTACTACTTGCGGAATGTACGACGGCTCAGGTGAATTTGCGCTTAATGTCGGCATACCTGCTAAAAGCGGAGTAGGCGGAGGCATTATGGGAGTAGTTCCAAATAGAATGGGAATAGGTATATATTCTCCGGCGCTGGACAGTAAGGGTAATAGCTTTGCCGGAATAAGAGCGTTGGAACTATTAAGCAAGGAATTGGACTTGAGTATTTTTTGATTAAGCCTTTATCGAAAGGGGAACTTTATGGAAAAACTTGATAAATTACAAAAAACAATAGGTTATACATTTAAAAACAAAGCGCTACTTAGAAACGCACTTACACACAGTTCATTTTTGAATGAGTGCAAGGACAAAGGCAAAAAGTCTAACGAGCGACTTGAATTTTTGGGTGATGCAGTGCTTGGACTTGTGATAGCCCAGTACCTTTTTGAAACAAATCCGGATGTGCCCGAGGGTATTTTAACAAAGGCAAGAGCAGCAACAGTTTGTGAAAATACCCTTGCGCAGGTTGCAGACGAGATTTCGCTTAGTGATCACATTATTATGGGAAAAGGTGAAATAAAAAGCGGTGGAAATAAGAGAAAATCATCTCTTTCTGATGCTACAGAGGCAATTATCGCAGCCATATATTTAGATAGTGGACTTGAAAACGCGCGCGCTTTTATACTTAAATATTTTTCGAAGCTTGCTGATAGCGCGGTTTCGGGAAAATCACTTTCGGTTGATTACAAAACAAAACTGCAGGAATGGGTTCAAAAGGATAATGGAAGTTTTGAATATAGACTTGTAGGTGAAAAAGGTCCTGACCACGATAAAGAATTTTCGGTTGAGCTTTTTGTAAATGGCGAAAAAATATCGTCAGGCGTTGGAAACAGTAAAAAGAATGCCGAACAAAAGGCAGCAAAAAATGCACTTGAAATACTTGGAGAATAATATATGAAACACGTAAACATACCAATTTTTGTTCCGCATAAGGGTTGTCCGCACGATTGCGTTTTTTGCAACCAGAAAAAAATTACGGGTCAATCTGCTGATGTTACAGCTGATGATGTGAAAAACACCATTGAGGAGCATTTGTCTACTATCGACATAAATGACGCTTATGTGGAAGTAGCATTTTTTGGCGGAAGCTTTACCGCTATAGAATTGGATAAACAAACAGAGCTTTTAGAGGCAGTGTACCCCTTCGTAAAATCGGGAAAGGTAAACGCAGTTAGATGCTCTACTAGACCAGATGCTATAGACGAAAGCATACTTTTAAACTTACAAAAATACGGAGTAAAAACCATTGAGCTTGGTGTTCAGTCTACCGACGATGAGGTGCTTTTGAAAAGTGGCAGAGGTCACAAAAAGGACGTTGTATTTTCATCGTCAAATCTTATAAAGGATTACGGCTTTGATTTGGGTCTTCAAATGATGCTGGGTCTTCCCGGGGATACTCCCGAAAAAAGCCTTAAGACCGCGAAGGATATCAAAAGTCTATCTCCAAAGTGCGTCAGAATTTATCCAACTCTCGTGGTAGATGATACACACCTTTTGGAAATGTACAATAATGGGGAGTATAAGCCGTTTGATTTGGAAACCACAGTACATCTTTGTGCAAAGCTACTTAAAATGTTTTACAAAGAAGGTATCGACGTTATACGTGTAGGACTTCAAACAACCGATAATATAAACGAAAAAACTGTTATTGGTCCGTATCATCCGTCACTTAAAGAGCTGTGTGAAAGCTACATTATACGCGACTTAATTGAGGATAATATAAAGAACATCACAGACGACGTGATTGTTTTAATAAATCCAAAAAATATTTCTAAGGCAGTCGGAAATAAAAAAAGCAATATTTCGTATTTTAAAGATAATTTTAAAATTAACCTAAGAGTTATGTCAGATGAAAATATTCATACAAACCAAATAGTTATAAAAAGCAAAAATTTCGAATGTGACTTGCCAATACTTAGTTAAATATGATAAAATAAATAAAATATATACTAATTTTTAAGGGTGTTGATTTTTTGTATTTAAAAGGAATACATATGCAGGGATTTAAATCCTTTGCTGATAAAACCATACTTGATTTTGGAAAAGGAATTACTACCATTGTCGGACCTAACGGCAGTGGTAAAAGTAATGTTTCCGATGCCATACGTTGGGTTATGGGTGAGCAGAGCATAAAGTCACTTCGCGGAAGCAAGATGGAGGACGTTATATTTGCAGGCACATCGTCGAGAAAACCATACGGCTTTGCCGAGGTGTCTATTGTTCTTGATAATAAAGATAAGACATTTAACGTTGACTTTGACGAAGTAACTGTTACAAGACGTGTGGACAGAAATGGCGAAGGTGAGTACTTTATAAATAAATCTCCTTGCCGTCTTAAAGATATCCACGAGCTGTTTATGGATACAGGACTTGGCAGAGAAGGCTATTCTGTTATAGGACAGGGTAAAATTGACGAGATTCTTTCATCAAAATCGGAGGACAGACGTCATATATTTGAAGAGGCGGCAGGCATCACCAAATACCGCTACAGAAAAGCCGAGTCTGAGAAAAAGCTTGCTCAGACAGAAGAAAATTTAGTAAGAATACGAGATATAATAACTGAGCTTGAAAGTCAGGTCGGTCCTCTTGAGGTGCAGTCCAAAAAAGCGGCAAAGTATTTAGAACTAAAAGAAATTCTTAAAAACCTTGAAGTTAATATATCTATTTACAATATCGATAAGATAAAAAACGATTTAAAAGAAAAGTCGGAGGCTTTTTCTATTTCGTTTAACCATTTAAATGATGAGAAAAGAAAGCTTGAGCAGTACGAAAAGCACACCGAAGAAACAGAAAATTATCTTCAAAGCTTAAACGCCGATATAAGCGCGTTTAAGGATAAGCTTTTGGAGCTTGAAAAAGATAGCGGAAGCTATGTATCAAAACTTGAGATACTTAGAACAAATATCAAAAACAATCAGCAAAATTTCCAGCGCCTTGGCGAAGAAATTGTCGCAATAGAGGAAAAGATCAATGCTTCAAAAACAAATGCGGAAAATATAAATAACGCAATTAACGAAAGCCAAAAGAAAGCAGATGAGCTTGGCAAAGTTTTATTGGATGCCGAGAGTGACGGCGAAAAAGCAGTAGAAGAAATTCTAAATAAGACAAATATTATAGAATCTTTAAAAGGCGATATTATCGAAGCTTTAAATGGCATCTCTGCAATAAGAGCAAGAAGTGAAAGCTTGAATGTCCTTATAAACAATTTCAATGAAAGAAAGAGCACTATAAAGGACGAGATATCTGCAAAAGAAGAAAATATAAAACTTATTGCCGATAGAATATTAGGCCTTGAAACTCAGGAAAAAGATGTTTCAAAAGATAGAAATGATGCTATAGATGAGCTTGAAAAATTAAAGACAGAATATTTTGAAATCGTGAAGTTAAACGATGAAACCAAGCTTAAACAGAATGAGGCTACAAAGCAGTACAACGATAAACAGTCAAGAAAAACAGTTCTCGAGGATTTGGAAAAATCATACGAGGGCTATAGCCGTGGTGTAAAAAATATAGTAAGTAAAAACTTTGCAGGCGTATGCGGTGTACTTTCAAAGCTTATAGACGTTCCTGAAAAGTACGTTACCGCTATAGAAATGTCGCTTGGCGGCGCACTTCAAAATATTGTTACCGAGGACGAAGATGCGGCTAAAAGGTGTATAGAATTTCTTAAAGAAAATAAGCTTGGAAGAGCAACATTTTTGCCAATTACCGCAGTAGAGGGACAAATGCTAAAGCATCCGCCTGAAAATGAAAAAGGCTATATCGGAATTGCATATGAGCTTGTAAACTATGATAAAAAATATGATAACGTAGTTATGAGCCTTCTTGGAAAGGTTGCTGTATTTGATAATATCGACAACGCTATTTTAGCTGCTAGAAAAGAAGGTTATAAGTATAAAATTGCAACTCTTTCAGGTGAAATACTAAACGCAGGCGGCTCAATATCAGGCGGTAGCACAAATCCAAACCATAACCTACTTGGCCGTTCAAAAGAGATTGAAGCACTTGGCAAAGAGATTAAAGCGCTACTTAAAACTATCGATAAATACGACGACATAATAAACGATAATCGTATTAAGGTAAATAAAATTTCAGAAAGAAAAGATGTGCTTGATGCAACTGTTGCGGAGTGTAATACTACACTAGCAAAAGTTACAACAGACATCGAAAACCAGAAAAAGATAAAAGAGGATGCAGAAAATTCACTTAAAATGCTTGTAAACGAAAGCGGTGATATAGCAAAGGAAATTACCGATATTGATGAGCAGAAAGCATCATTTGATGAAGAGATTAAAGCAAAAGAGCAGATTGTATCCGAAACCAGACAGAAGGTTACAGCAGAGGAGGAAATCCTCGTTAAACTAAACAGCGAAAAAAGTGCAAAAGACGAAAAGACAGTTAACCTTAGACTTGAGATAAACTCTGCATTAAAGGACGTCGAGGCACTTGGTGAGCAGATTGCTATTATTAACAGAACAAATGATAATTACTTAGCTGAAATTGCGGGCAAAGAAGCCGAAAAGGAATATATCATCGGAGAAAACAAACGTCTGGAAGATGAAATTCTTGCGATTGACGATATCATCAAAAACACCCACGGTCAGTCGGGTGATTTGTCGGTGGATATTGATAAAAAGCAAGCAGAATACGATGAAAAATCAGAGTATTTGAAACAAAAACAACAGGAACTTAAAACTGTCAGAGAAACTATCTTCGTGCTTCAGCAGGAAACTGCAAAGCTTGAAAGCAGAGTTTCTCGTCTTGAAGAGGACAGAGAAAACGTTATAAATAAACTATGGGAAGAGTATGAGCTTACATATTCCGACGCACTTGAGCTTAAGACAGATATCGGCAGTATTACCGAGTCTGTAAAAGAGGCAAATTCTATCAAGCGCCAGATAAAAGACCTTGGAAATATCAACCTTGACGCTATTGACGAATATAAGGTAGTAAAAGAAAGATACGAGTTTTTGTCTGAACAGAGAAATGATTTGGAAAAAGCAAAATCAGAGCTATTTAAAATAATTAACCAAATGCAGACTATTATGGTTAAGCAGTTTACCGAAAGCTTTGAAATAATAAAATCAAAATTCGGTGATGTGTTTAAAGAACTATTTGGCGGCGGTGAAGCGAAGCTTTATCTAAACGACCCTGACAATGTTCTTGAAAGCGGTATCGAAATAGAAATTCAGCCACCAGGAAAGAAACTGCAAAACCTTATGCTACTATCTGGTGGTGAAAAGGCATTTGCCGCTATAGCGCTATTGTTCTCGGTACTCGAGGTAAGACCTACACCGTTCTGCTTACTTGACGAGGTTGAGGCGGCACTTGACGATGTAAACGTGTACCGATTTGCAAACTATGTAAAGAAATATTCAAATAAAACACAGTTTATCATAGTTACACACCGTCGAGGCACTATGGAAGCCGCAGACATTATGTACGGTATCACTATGCAGGAAAAGGGCATATCAAAGATGCTTAAACTAAACTTTGAAGATTTGGAGGATTATGATGTTTAATATATTCAAAAAGAAAAATTTACCTGAAAATGATAATCCAATCGAAAAGATAAAAGAAATCACAGAGGAAGCTGTTTCTTCGCAAATTGAAGAAGAAATGGAAGCTTCTGTCGAAGATAACGCACCTGAAACAGCGGAAGAAACTGCGATTGAAATAGTAGAGGAAACCACGCAAGAAAACGCGCCCGATGAAAAAGGCTTTTTTGCAAAACTAAAACAGGGTCTTTCCAAGACAAGAAATTCGTTCGGTGAAAAGCTTGACGATGTGTTTAAAATGTTTAAAAACGTCGATGAAGAACTATTTGAAGAGCTTGAGGAAGCGCTTATTATGGCAGATGTCGGCGTTGAAACGTCCCTTTATATCATTGATGAGCTAAGACGCCTTTGCAAAGAGAGAAAGGTTACAGAAACTGACGGTGTAAAGGATATTATAAAAGAGATTGTCACAGATATCTTAACCAAAGAAAGCTGTGAAATGAAGATAAACACCAAGCCGTCTGTAATAATGGTTATAGGTGTAAACGGAGTTGGCAAGACTACATCTATAGGAAAGATTGCATCTCACCTAAAATCACAGGGTAAAAAGGTAATCCTTGGTGCAGGCGATACTTTCAGAGCTGCGGCTATAGACCAGCTTAAAATCTGGGCGGACAGGGCAGGCATTGATATCATATGCCATCAGGAAGGTTCCGACCCCGGCGCAGTAATGTTTGATACCATCGAGGCTGCAAAGTCTAGAGGTGCAGACGTTATCATATTTGACACCGCAGGCAGACTACACAATAAGAAAAATCTTATGGACGAATTAAATAAGATATTCAGAATTATGGACCGCGAGCTACCTGATGCCGACAAAGAGGTTTTGTTGGTGCTTGATGCAACCACAGGGCAGAACGCAGTAAATCAGGCAAAGCTTTTCGGAGAGGTAGCCGATATCACAGGAATAGTTCTTACAAAGCTTGATGGCACCGCCAAGGGTGGCATAGTTATAGCTATAGGCCACGAGCAGAATTTGCCTGTGAAATACGTCGGCGTAGGCGAGGGTATGTATGACCTTCAGCTGTTTAATGCCGAGCATTTTGCCAAGGCTTTATTTGAAGAATAATTATTAAATTTCAAGTGTATTTATGCACTTGAAATTTAGCATTTTTATAACATCTTAATTAAGAAAGGTGTGACGGGATTTATGAAAAAATTTTATACCGAAAATGTAGGAAAGGAATATAAGAGTATATCCATCATTACCATAGTATTAATACTCGCAGCTATATTTGCTGCAGTATCACTTGGATACTATATGGATTATCTTGAAATAAAAGAGATAGGTGATGAGTTTACCACTGTTTTCTGGACGGACCTAATTGTGAAAAGCACCGCCAGAGCGATAAGCTTTGTTATAGTATTTCTTATATTTTTCATTAATACTACTATTATTGAAAAGACAGTCAGTGACCGCGGTGGTCCGTTTGTGGAGCTTATCAGAAAGCCGTGGGCAAAGCTTTTAATAAGTCTTGTATTTTCGTTTTTGGCAAGTACATTTATAAGTGAAGCTATCTATGACAGATATCTTTTCTTTGCAAATGCAAAAAACTTTGACTTAACAGATCCTATCTTTGGTAAAGACATAGGGTACTATATATTCACTCGACCATTTTTAGATGCAGTACTTGGAAGTTTTGACTCGGTATGGCTACTTTCGATAATATACTGCCTTGCATTCTATGCGCTTATATATACTGTAAACGGACTTATGAACTTTGAAAGGCTGTCTTACGAAAAACCCGTGTGGGTACACAACCTTGTAAATATAGCTATATTTTTCATAGTAAAATCATTTACTTACGGTTTTAAATCACAGGAAATATTGTATTCGAGTATAGGCGATGTATCGGGTGCAGGTTATACCGATATATACGTGTGGTTTAACTTTTATAAAGCCGCGCCGTATATACTTATAGCGATAGTTTTAATTACCGCGTTTTTCCTTATTCGTTCAAAGCTTAAAAATGCGCTTTATACAGTAGCAGTTTATCCTGTAATATTTGCTGTTGTAACGGTAGTTGCGCTTTTTGTTCAAAATATAATCGTTGCACCAAACGAGGCGGTTAAGGAAAGACCATATTTTGCACACAACATTGAGTTTACAAAGCTTGCGTACAACTTAAACGACGTTACAAACGTTGAATTTCCTGCAGATGAAAGTCTTACAAGGGACGCACTTTTGGAAAATAAGGATACGTTAAATAATGTCAGAATAGTTGACTTTAACTCAACTCTTACCGCTACAAATGAGCTTCAGAGCATAAGAAATTATTATACCTTCAAAGATCTTGATATGACTAAGTATAATATAAACGGCTCGCCTACACTTGTAACTCTTGCGGCAAGAGAGTTGAACACCGATGCGCTCGACGAAAATGCGAAAACCTATGCAAATAAAGTGTTTAGATATACGCACGGCTTTGGCGCAGTTATCAGCCCTGTAAACAAAGTTACAAGCGAGGGTCAGCCGGAATATCTTCTTAAAAATATTCCGCCTGTGGCGGCTGAAGGTGTTCCAAACCTTGCAGAGCCTAGAATTTACTACGGTGAAACTACCGCTGACTACGTAATCGTAAATTCAGCACTTGGTGAGCTCGATTATTCGGAAGGCTCGGAGGATGTAGAATATTCGTACAAAGGCGCGGGAGGTATAAACTTAAATCTTAAAAACAGACTGCTTTATTCTATAAATAAAACAGATTTTAGAATGCTTATTTCACAATATATTACAAAGGACAGCAAAATACTTGTAAATACCAATGTGGTAGAACGTGTGAAAAAAGCCGCGCCGTTTTTAAAATGGGATACCGACCCATATCTTGTTGTAGATGACAACGGATACCTTAAATGGATAATAGACGGATATACCACAAGCGAGTATTATCCGTATTCGCAGGAGTATGATGGCGTAACCTATATAAGGAACTCGGTAAAAGCAGTAGTCGATGCGTACGATGGTACAGTGGATATGTACGTAATGGATAAAGGCGACCCGATTATAAAGAGCTATATGAGTATTTATCCGGGAGTGTTTAAGGAAGATTATCTTCCTGATGCCATAAGCCAGCATATCATTTACCCTGAATACCTGTTTAAACTTCAGGCACAGGTGTATGGCAGATACCACGTTACAAATCCTGATAGCTTCTATAATAATTCTGACCTTTGGGTGTTTGCAAAGGAAAAATATTCGTCTGATACTAAAAACATCGACCCGTATTACAACCTAACCTCAACCCGCGGCTTTGGCGATGGTCAGGAGCTTATAGTTATGATACCATATACACTTTCAAATAAGGAAAATATGGTTGCGTGGTTTGCGGCAAGCTGCGAGTACGAGTCGTACGGAAAGTTTGTGGCATATCATTTCCCTAAAAATAAAAACATCTACGGTACTATGCAGATAGAGTCGCGAATAGACAATGACCCTAGCATATCGAAGGAAATGACACTCTGGGGACAGGGTGGTTCAAATGTTATCCGAGGAAATATGCTTGTAGTGCCTGTAGGAGATTCGCTATTATATATCGAACCGATATATATATCATCACATTCAGAGGGTGCTATACCTGAGCTTAAACGAGTAGCAGTTGCTTATGGAAATAAAATAGTTATGGAGCCATCGCTCGAAAGGGCGCTCGAGGTACTATTTAACGGCGAGATTGCTACAGGACCTGTAACAGAGATAGGCGACGACGTTCCTGAACAGACTATAGATGAGGAGACAGAGCTTCCTGACATCGATGCGGTTATCGACAGCGTTATAGGTGCATATGAGTCGGCAAAATCGTCAAATTCAAACGGCGATTGGAAGTCGTTTGGTGAAAATATGAGTTCTCTTGACAAAGCAATAGAAAATCTTAAAAAATATAAACAAGAAAATTAAAAATAACTATTGACAAACCTAAAATCAGGTACTATAATAAGGTGTAAAGTTTTTTGCTTTACACCTTTTCTTTCGGGGGGTGGTTTTATGAAAAATTTAGAAATAAGCTATCTTTTAGATTTTTATAAAAATACCCTTACAGAAAAACAGCGAGATGTACTTGAGCTTTATTACAACGACGATTTGTCGCTCGCAGAAATTTCTGAGATAGTCGGCATTACCCGTCAGGGCGTGCGCGACAGTATAAAGCGAGGCGAAAGAGAACTTTTGGAACTTGAAGAAAAGCTTATGCTTGCCAGAAAGTTCAAGGTTATAGAAGGAAAAGCAGACGAAATTAAAAAGCTTGTTTTAGGTGAAAGCTTTAAAAATGCAGATAAGATTATCTCAATACTTGATGAGATAAGTGATGAAATATAGATTATTAAGAAGGGTCGGGGATTTTAAGTATGGCTTTTGAAAATTTAGCAGATAAACTTAGCGAGACCTTTAAAAAATTAAGAGGTAAGGGAAAAATATCAGAATCCGACCTCAAAGCCTCTATGCGAGAGGTTAAGCTTGCACTACTTGAAGCCGATGTTAACTTTAAAGTGGTTAAGGATTTTATAAATAAAGTATCCGAAAAAGCTATTGGCGAGTCGGTGCTCGAAAGCCTGACCCCTGCACAGCAGGTTATAAAGATAGTAAATGAAGAGCTTACCGCACTTATGGGCGGTGAGGCTGAAAAATTACATTTTGCATCAAAACCGCCTACAGTTATTATGATGGTTGGTCTTCAGGGTGCAGGTAAGACTACTACAAGTGCCAAGATTGGCGGTCAGCTAAAAAAAGCAGGCAAAAGACCTATACTTGTAGCGGCAGACGTATACAGACCTGCTGCAAAAAAACAGTTACAGGTCGTAGGCGCAAGTCTTGATGTACCTGTGTTTTCCATTGATGAAAGCACTGATGCGGTGGATATCTGTAAAAAGAGTATCTCTCACGCCGAGAAAAACGGCAATGATGTTGTTATCATAGATACCGCAGGACGTCTTCATATAAATGAAGAGCTTATGGATGAGCTTGAAAACATCAAAAAGGTTACAAATCCTACCGAAATTCTTCTTGTTATAGACGCTATGACAGGTCAGGATGCGGTAAATGTTGCAGAATCCTTTAACGAGAAGCTTGAAATATCAGGTGTGGTTATCACTAAAATGGATGGTGATACCAGAGGCGGTGCTGCGCTTTCTGTAAGAGCTGTTACAGGTAAACCTGTTAAATATGTCGGTATGGGCGAAAAGCTATCTGATTTAGAGGTTTTTCACCCTGACAGAATGGCATCAAGAATACTCGGTATGGGCGATGTGCTCACACTTATTGATAAAGCTCAGCAGGCATTTGATGAAAAGAAAGCACTAGAGCTTGAAGAAAAAATGCGCAAGCAAACATTTACACTTGAGGATTATTTAGAGCAGCTTGAGCAGATGAAAAATATGGGCTCTATTCAGGATATACTTGGTATGATGCCTGGTATTGATAAAAAAGCACTCTCTGGTGTAAACGTAGATGAAAGACAGTTTGACAGAATAGGCGCTATTATAAAATCTATGACACCAAAGGAAAGAAATAATCCTGATATTATAAATGCCAGCCGCAGAAAGCGAATAGCCGAGGGCAGCGGTATGAAAATTCAGGATGTAAACAATCTTCTAAAGCAGTTTGAGCAGATGAAGAAAATGATGAAACAGTTTTCAAATCCTAAAATGATGAAGAAAACTATGCGAGGACTTGGCGGTCTTGGCGGATTTTTCAGGTAAACGAGCAAGGTATTGCTTATTTATAAATAATATATACATTAAAATGTGAGGTGAATTTACAATGGTAAAAATGAGACTTAAAAGAATGGGTGCAAAGAAAGCTCCTTTCTACAGAATCGTTGTAGCTGATTCAAGATATCCTAGAGATGGAAGATTTATCGAGCAGATCGGTACTTACGATCCAAACACTGACCCTGCTACAGTTACTATCGATGCAGAGCTAGCAACTAAATGGCTTGGTAACGGTGCACAGCCAACTGATACTGTTAAATCTTTGCTTAAGAAAAACGGAATAATAAAATAATATTTCGTTAGGAGGATAACATTATGAAAGAACTTCTTGTATTTGTAGCTAAATCACTTGTTGATTATCCTGACGATGTATCGGTTGTTGAAAAAGGTGACGATAGAGCAGTAGTGCTTGAACTTCACGTTCACAAAGACGATATGGGTAAGGTTATAGGAAAACAGGGAAGAATAGCAAAGTCTATCAGAACTGTAATGAAAGCTGCAGCAAGCAAAGAAAACAAAAAGGTTTCTGTTGAAATCGTATAATTTAAACTGATAAACAAGCCCACTTAATTATTAATGTGGGCTTGTTTTATATCAGCGGGAGGAAATATTATGTCGCAAAAATACTTGGAAGCAGGTAAAATAGTAAATACTCACGGACTTAGGGGAGAAGTGAAAATAACACCGTGGACAGACTATCCTGAAGTTTTTGAAGAACTGGATAAATTGTACTTAGACGATGGTACATCATTTAAAGTAAAGGGCGTAAAATACCACAAATCTAGTGTTATAGTAAAGCTTTCAGGTGTTGATGATGTAAACGCAGCCGAAAGACTTAAAAATAAAACAGTATACGTGCCTCGTGAGGATATGGATAGCCTTCCTGATGACACATATTTTGTAGTTGATTTAATAGGTCTTGAGGTTTTTGAAGAAGAAAATTTCATTGGAAAAATTACCGAGGTTATAAACACAGGCAGTAACGATGTGTATGTGGTAAAAAAGGAAGGGGAGAAGGATATACTTATCCCTGCACTTAAAGAGGTAATTTTGGATGTTAATATAAACGAAGGTTTTATGAAGGTTAAAATCCCTGAGGGACTTCTTGACTGAAAAAACCTTTAAAATTATTTAATTTAGTGTTGAAAAAAACTTTCAAATAGTATATAATAAATAATGGTCGTACAGCCGGGGCGGTAGCGGTGCCCTGTACTTGCAATCCGCTATAGCAAGGGTTATGTTCAACTTGAGGGTTATTATTTGCACGGTCTGTGCAGTATGACAGGTGTTGAGAGTTGGGTCTTGCGCAATATAATCTCGTGAACCAGGTCAGGTGGGGAACCAAGCAGCCTTAAGCGATGTGTTGTATGTGCCGCGAGGGTGCCTGGCTTGAGCCTTTTGTACTGTAACGCGTACGATGTATAATTCGATTTTTGAACGTACGGCTTTTTTTATTAAATTATATGTAGGGTTCGGCGGTTTCCAACGAACCGCTTTGGTACACGTCTGTTTTGTGTACAAAAATCATTTTTAAAAGATAGAAAGAGGAAATAAGTATGGCATATCAGGCATTATACAGAAAGTGGCGCCCGTTAACCTTTGACGATGTAATAGGTCAGGGTCATATTACGTCTACTATAAAAAATGAAATAATAACAGGTAAGATATGTCATGCATATCTTTTTACAGGTACGCGCGGAACAGGTAAGACATCTACTGCGAAGATACTAAGCCGTGCTATAAACTGTTTAAACCCTAAAAATGGAAACCCTTGTAACGAGTGCGAACACTGTAAGGGTATACTTAACGAAACCATATTTGACGTAGTTGAAATGGACGCGGCGTCAAACACAGGTGTAGATAATATCCGTGAAATTATCGAGCAGGTGCAGTATTCTACAGGTGTGGTTAAATACAGAGTGTATATCATAGACGAGGTTCATATGCTTTCTACTGGTGCGTTTAATGCACTTTTAAAGACGCTCGAGGAACCGCCTTCAAATGTGGTGTTTATCCTCGCTACAACAGAGGTGCACAAAATCCCTGCAACTATTTTATCGAGGTGCCAGAGATTTGACTTTAAGTCAATCGGTACAAATGATATTACCGACAGAATTAAGGTTATACTAAAAAATGAAAACTTTACTGTAACAGATGAGGCAGTAGAATATGTAGCTACACTTGGTGACGGCTCAATGCGTGATTCGCTAAGTATTATGGACAGATGTCTGTCGTTTAAAACAGATAATCTAACATATGAAGATGTGGTTGAAATAGTAGGTACGCTTGATAATAAAATGCTTTATTCTATAGCAGACCATATAGCAGATGAAAACGTATCGGGTGTTATAGAAATATTTGAAAAAGCAGTACTTGACGGCAAGAATCTAGACGGCTTTTCCGAGGCATTGTTATCAGTATACCGCGAGCTACTTGTTGCAAAGGTAAATGGCGTGCTTTTAGGAAACAGTCGAAATGCCGCTGTAATAAACAGTATTTCTGCAAAATATACAAACGAGAAAATATTAAACTGTATAAATATTTTATCTGAGCTTGATAATAATTTAAAATACGCAGTTTCAAAACGTGTTATGATAGAGGTAGCACTTGTAAGAATGTCAAAACCTAGCCTTAGCACCGATACAGATGCACTGCTCGACAGGATAAAAAAACTTGAAAAAATGCTTGAAGGCGGTTTTGTACCACAAGGTACAACCATTTCAAACGGAGCAGCATCAAAGGTTAACGCAGCGAAATTAGGGGAACCAAAGGTTAATGAATCAAAAGATGATGACCTTCCTTGGTATACTGACGATGAACAGGAAAAACCACAGGCAAATACTTCTGAAACTAAGGAAAAAGTTTGTGAAACACCTGCAAAGAAACAAATTGAAAAACCAATTGAAACATCACAACCTGAAAGCACTATAGAAACATCATCGGATAAAAATATTCTTAGCGTCATTGCCCGTTGGAACGAGTTTTGTGACAGTATTACCATAAAAAATATGCTTTTATGCGTAAAACTTTTAAACGCAAAACCAATCTCGGACGGCGACGCCCTTGTGCTTGAGTTTGCAGATGCGGACAATAAAAAAGATGTAGAATCAAAAAATATGATGGATAGTCTTAATGGATATCTTCAGGAGTTTTTCGGATACACACCTAAAATATCCTGCAGAGTAAAAGGAACTGCAGGAATAACGCAGTCTTCACGCGATATTTTTGATATAATTAACGAAAATTCTTAATAAAAAGCTTAAAACTTTGTACTACTATAAATTGACATATTTTGCGTAATATGATACAATTTATTAATTAAAGCCTTTAGGTGGCAACTAATTGATTGGAGCATAAAAATACGGAGGTAATTTTTTATGGCAAAGATTGCTATAATTGGATTTGGAGTAGTTGGCTCAGGCGTTTATGAGGTTATAAAGACAAACTTCGAAAGCATCTCTGAAAAAGCCGGCGAAAATGTTGATATAAAATATATACTTGATATAAGAGATTTTTCAAATCATCCTGACAGTCATCTGTTTGTTGATAACTTTGATGTTATATTAAACGACGATGAGGTTTCAGTGGTTGTTGAAACAATCGGCGGACTTGAGCCTGGTTATACATATACCAAAAAATCTCTTGCCAGAGGAAAGCACGTTGTAACATCAAACAAAGAACTTGTTGCAACATACGGCGATGAGCTTTTACAGCTTGCAAAAGAAAATAACGTAAACTATCTTTTTGAGGCAAGTGTTGGTGGCGGTATTCCTATTATCAGACCTCTTAATCAGTGCCTGACTGCAAATGAGATAAATAAGATTGTAGGTATCTTAAATGGTACTACAAACTATATACTTACCAAAATGGTTAAAGAAGGTATAGACTTTGACACTGTGCTAAAAGATGCTCAGGAAAAAGGCTATGCAGAGCGAAACCCTGCCGCAGACGTGGAAGGTCACGATGCCTGCAGAAAGATTTGCATCTTAGCATCGCTTGCAAGTGGTAAATATGTAGATTATACAAAAGTAAGTACAGAAGGCATTACAAACATCTCGCTTGAAGATGTATCATATGCCGCAAAAATGGATTCAGTTATAAAGCTTCTCGGCTATTGTTCATTTGAAGGCGAGCAGTTTGATATAAAGGTTTGCCCTATGATTATTTCAAACGAGCATCCTTTATCACACGTAGATGACGTATTTAATGGTATACTCGTTCAGGGTAATGCCATAGGCGACGCGGTATTTTACGGCAGGGGCGCAGGTAAACTTCCTACAGCCAGTGCAGTTGTTGCCGACGTAATCGACGCCGTTAAGCATATGGATAAAAATAAATGGATTATGTGGCACAAAACCGATAATGAAGTTATAAAAGATATCGGTGAGTGCAACGCAAAAATGTTTGTAAGAGTCGATATGAAAAATGCAAATGCCGAAATAGAAAAGGTATTTGGAAAAGTAGCATTTGTTTCTCTTTATGATAACGAAACAGCATTTGTTACAGACTTAATGAATGAAAAAGATATAAATGAAAAGCTTGAAGCTTTGCCTTTCAAGGTGATAAGCAAGATAAGGGTGTTGGCAGACTAAGTAAACACCTATGATTTGGAGGCCGTAGATGATAACAATTAAAGCACCTGCAACTTCTGCTAATATGGGCCCTGGATTTGATTGTATGGGCATAGCGGTTGATTTATACAACACAGTTACCATAGAGGAAACAGGTAGTGGACTTACAATAGATATACTTGACGATAGCAGAGAGTTTTTGCCTACCGACAGTACCAACTGCGTGTATATGGCGATGGACAGAGTGTTTAAAAAAGTTGGAAGAAAACCTTCCGGATTAAAGATTACGCTTGACAATCTTATCCCTGTAACCCGTGGTCTTGGCTCGAGTGCAGCAAGCATCGTTGCAGGTTTGGTTGGAGCAAATGAGCTTCTTGGAAATCCGCTTTCAAATCAGCAGCTTCTTAATATGGCAAGCAATATTGAAGGTCACCCCGACAACGTAGTACCATCGCTTCTTGGCGGATACGTGGTGTCACTTCGTTCAAATAACGATATAAAATATTCGCGAAATGTTATAGACGCTAAATATAAATTCGCAGCAATCGTTCCTGATTTTTATTTATCAACTAAAAAATCGAGAGCGCTGCTTCCAAAATACACAAGTTACAAAAACGCGTCATATAATATAGCACACGCATCGCTTCTTGCAGCGTCGCTTATAAACGGTGATTCTGACGGAGTGAGGACAGCGCTTAAGGATAAACTTCATCAGCACTACAGACTGTCTTATATAAAAGGCGGCCATTGGATAATGAAAAGTGCACTTGAGTTTGGTGCACTAGGCTCATATGTAAGCGGCGCAGGTCCTACCATAATGGCAGTGCTTGATGGAAACTATGACGAGTTTTATGAAAAAATGAATGCATACCTAAGACAACGTTTTGCAGGTTGGCAGGTTAAAATATTAGATGTATCAAATACGGGAGTTGTGGTTGAAAGATCATAATGTTTCCCATAAAGGAGGATGAATTTTTTGTCACTAATAGTTCAAAAATTCGGCGGTTCTTCTGTAAGAGATGCCGAGAGAGTTATGAATGTAGCAAACCGAGTAGTTGAAACATACAAAAACGGTAATTCAGTAGTAGTTGTCGTATCTGCTCAGGGTGATACTACAGACGACCTAATTGAAAAAGCCAAGGAGATAAATCCAAAAGCATCAAAAAGAGAAATGGACATGCTTTTGTCAACAGGCGAGCAGATATCTATATCACTTCTTGCTATGGCTATCCAGAAGCTTGGTGTAAACGCTGTGTCACTTACCGGTTGGCAGGTTGGAATGAACACCGACAGTAACTACGGCGGTGCAAGAATCAGAAAAATAGATGCCGAGAGAGTGAAAAAAGAGCTTGATAGCGGAAATATCGTTGTAGTAGCAGGTTTCCAGGGCATCAATAAGTATGATGATATTACTACACTTGGCAGAGGCGGCTCTGATACATCAGCAGTAGCTATCGCAGTAGCACTACACGCTGACCTTTGCGAAATATATACAGACGTTGACGGCGTATATACCGCTGACCCAAGAATAGTTCCTGACGCAGTTAAGCTTGACGAGATTTCGTTTGACGAAATGCTAGAGCTTGCAAGTCTTGGAGCGAATGTTCTTCACAACAGATCAGTAGAAATGGCTAAAAAATATAACGTAAACC
>JAZQHY010000054.1:0-8679 GCA_045540815.1 Clostridia bacterium
CCCTTTTGTCCTTCGGACATTTCCCCTATAAGGGGAATCTCATCGTACCCTACAAATCTTGAATAAAGGTTTTTGGGGTCATTTTGTAGGGGAGGGTTTCCATGCCCTCCCGTTATGTTGCGTTTATTTTTCGGGACGGCACAGAGACCGTCCCCTACAGTTTTAACATCAACTCTTCTTTACCAACCGTAGGAGCGAGTAGCACTTGTCCGTTCTCGGGACGTCGAGGATGCCGTTTCCTACAATACATAATCCCATGTTTAGTAGATGTATTTGAGATTGCTCATTTACGTTCGCTTACGTTCGCTTACGTTCGTTAACGTTCGTTAACGTTCGTAACCAAGAAGAAGACAAATACGAATACAAATACGAATACAAATACAAAGAAGAATACAAAGAATAAAACAAATAAGAATACAAAGAAGATATACCTATTGTCGGGTGTGACCCGACTATGTATAGCTTGCTGAATAAATGAATGTGTAAAATGTTTATGAATTCTTGTGAAAAGTTGCATAGTTATATGCAATTTTTGCCGTTTTTTCCGCTATAAGTGGGGGGAGTTTTTTGCGTGTATTAGCGTTCAAAACAAAACAAAAAACAGCGCACCGAAAAGGCACGCTGTCTTTATTAAGCATTATGCTTTTTTATTATTTAAGGTATGTCTGGCCTGATGGACCGATAGCACCTGAGATGCCCTTGAAGCCTGAAGCACAGCATACGTAAACAGCCATATCACCCTTACCACCTACAGAAGCTGTGAGTGTGCCGTTTGTAACATTCTTAACATCACCTGAAACAGCATCGATGTACTTACCGTTAGGAATGTTCTTGAATGTAGCGCCATCAGTGATAGCAACACATGCGAGTGAATCAACACCGCCTGCTGTGTATCTTCTGATGTAAGCGAGGTTACCTGAAACGTAGTTGCCATCGTTTGTATACTGACCCTTCTGAAGAGCAGGAACAGCACGACGAATAGCGTTAAGTTTCTGGATATGCTTAGCGAGTGGGTTGTTGAGTGTGTTAGCAACTGTACCGGAAGCTGTGTACTTAGTAAAGTCAGTAGCTGTTACACTACCCTGAATGTTGTCACCGAAGTATGCACGACCTGTTGTTGAAAGTGGCTGGTTAGGACCAACGTCAATTGGAACGCCCTTAGCAAACTCGATTTCTGTACCGTAGTATACGCAAGGGATACCACGGAATGTGAAGATGAGGTTGAGGTTTTCAGCCCAAGCCTGTGTACCTAAGCTGTAACGTGTCTTCTCCATACCGTCTGGACCGTAGTCGTGAGAGTCAACGTACATTACGTTCCATGTAGAGTCGTTCATGTACTGGTCTTCAGCTAAACCTGCGCGATATGCGTTGTGAGCATTTTCGAAGTTCCAGTGCATTGTAAAGTCGATAACTGAAGTACCGTTTGACTTAGAATAGTCAGGTGTGTGGTATGAAATACCGTTGAGCTTCTCATTGTTAGAAGTTGGGTGACCCGCTGGATCTCTATGAGCATCGTAGTGGCTGATAGAAGTAGCGATGTTAGCTGTTGGATGAGTTGAATTCCAGTTGCCCTTCCAAGCTGCTTCTGTCTCTTCCCATGTGAAGAATGCAGGTGAAGAAGATGGAATGTTGTGGTTCCAAGTCTCTCGAACACGTGAGCAAACCTCACCGAAGATGTGGAAGTTCTCTTTACCGTTTGTCTTCATAGACATAATGTCGTAGAACTTGTTGAAGTATGCGTTGTTGAGTGTCCAACGGTTGATGTGCTTTTCAGTATCAAGACGGAAAGCGTCAACGCCCATGTTAGCGTACTCAAGATATGTGTCTGTGATGTACTCAGCTACCTTAGGGTTTTCAGTGTTGATATCAACACAGTCGCCAGCCATTGAACCCTGCTGCTCAATTGAAGACTCGTAACCCATGTTCTTCTCTCTGTGGTAGTACTCGTTCTTGTTGAGCTTATCGCCTGACTGGTGAGATTTCAAGCAGTCAAGTCTTGCCTGGAACTGAAGACCACCGTCGAGGTTGTCGTAGTTTGGATAGTTCTTAGCTAAATCAGAACCAGGAATAACCTTCATACAGTCAGTTGAACCTAAATCCTGAATTTTGTCGTATTCTTTAGTAAACATAGGACCTAAGAAAGAATCACCGAAGTTACCTGTGTGGTTCCATACAACGTCCTGAATAATCTTCATGCCCTTCTGATGAGCGGCATCGAGAAGATCCTGATATGTAGCGCCCTTACTCTCGTAACGAACGTCAACAGTTGTGAAATCGAATGAGTGATAACCGTGGTAGTCATAACCTGAAGCGTTAGAAACTACTGGTGTAATCCAGATAGCACTAAAGCCTAAAGCCTTGATGTAGTCGAGTTTATCGATAAGACCCTTGAAGTCACCACGCCAAGCAGGGTCAGAGTCAGGGTTGTTAGCCTTTTTGTCGTCCCAGCAGTGAACGTTGTTGCCTGTGTCACCATCGTAGAAACGAGTTGTGATGATGAAGTAGATTGAATCTTCTCTTAAATCTGAACGATCAGGAACTTCTCTTTCATAAGGGTTGTAAGTAGTCCACTTACCGTCCTTGTACCACCACTCACCTGCTTCGTCAACAGAAGTCTCGTCAGAAAGCTGACCTGAGAGTGCTGTAGAACCGTTAGTGAAAAGGAGGTTAATCTTAGTAGCACTAGCAAACTTAGAAGTGTACCAGTAGCCACCTGTCATAGAAGCTTCCTTAGTCATTTTCTGACCAGGATAAGTTGTTGAAACGTCTGTTGGAAGTGCATTCCAGTAGTAGCAGTAAGGAACTGCGCTTTTTGATTCATAGTGAACAGTAATGCCTGAAGCTGATGTTTGTGCTACATCAGTGTTAGTAGCTGTAGCAGAGATAACAGCAATCGAAGCAATCACCATGATAGCGAGTACAATCGCTAAAATTCTTTTAATTGTATTCATTATGCGTTACCTCCTTTCTTACATTCCTGCTAATTTCTGCTGAATCTTAGTAGCATCAATTACAGTAACAAGACCGTCATTGTCAAAGTCGCCGAGCTTGAGATTTAAGTCAGCGCTTGTAATAAGCTGAGCGTTGTATCTCTGAATTCTTGTAGCGTCCATTACTGAAAGGATACCGTCGCCGTCTACGTCACCTAAAATATTAGATGGACCAGGATTTGTTGTAGGCTTTTCTGATGTTGACTCAGTAGGTGTTGTAGGATTAACAACACTGTTATAAGTAAATGTACGCTCGATAATAGAGTTGTGAGAGTTCTGTACAGATACAGTAACTGTGAAATTACCAAGTGCAGTTGGCTTGAAAGTGTAAGAGCTAAGCTTTGAGTAGTAAGGAACATTGATAACCTTACCGTTAGCATCTTTGATTGTGTACTTGTAGAAGAGAAGGTTTGTGCCAACCTTACCGCCACCGCCTGTAACAGCGATGTTCATATTAGTGTTGTTCTTAACCTCACCTGCAGCAGGAGTAACCTTCTTGATGATAGGTTCTGCGATGCTTGAATCATCAGCTACTGTAACCTTGAGAGTTCTCTGGTTTGTGTTGCCTGCAGCGTCCTTGAAATCAGCTGTGATAGTATATGTACCTGTAGCTGTTGGAGTCCACTTAGCAGTGTTAGCAGTTGAGAAGTTCTTGAGTGTAGTAGTTGAACTGCCGTTTGTTACAGAGAACTTGTAAGCAACAGCACCGCCTGTTGAAGAAGCGTTTGCTGAAACTGTGATGTCCATGTTCTTGTAAACAGTGCCTTCAACATCAATAGCGAAGTTCTTAACTGTGATTGGTGAAGTATCGAAAGGCTTCCACTCATTTTTTTGGTTGTTGTAGATGTAGTTACCACCAGGATACTGCATATCGCTTGTCTTCTGGCTGTCACTACCGCCGTTGAAGATAATCATGTTGAAGTTTCCTGTAACTTCGTATCTCCAAATGTTGTCGCCGATGTTTTCCATAGCCTTACCAGGCCAAGCCTGATTGTCGCCAGCGCCATCTTTCCACATATAGCAGTAAACACTACCCCAACCTGCAGCATTTTCGCAGTAAATGTAATCACCATCACCGCCAGGTGTTGGTGTTGGTGTGTCGCTTGATGAATCCTCTGTAGAAGATGAAGATTCCGGCTCAGTGTACTGGCTCCATGAAGAACCGTTGTAAATCTGACCGCTACCAGGGAAAGTAAGGTCAGCAGTCTGGTTGCCTGTGCCACCGCTACCGTTGTTGAAAATTACGTTCTGATAGTCAGTAGTAGTAGTGTATGACCATACATTACCTGAAACTTTGTTCATTGGCTGACCAGGCCATTCAGCGTTTTTCTGATCACCGCTACCACTCCACATATAACAGTAAACAGATGACCAGTTAGTGTTGTTTTCGTAGTAAACTGTACCGCTTGCACCGGTTGATACAAGCTCTTCCTCAGCAGCGCTAACGCCGATAACTACACTAAAAAGCATGAGCATAGTCATGAGAAGACAAACAACACTTTTAAAGTGCTTTTTGAATGCCATTTTTGTAACCTCCTAAAGATTTAATATTACATTATATATTTTACAAAAAAGTTACAAAAACCTCAATCAACAAAAGCCATAAACTTAAGCTCAACCCTTTGTGCAAAATGCTAAGTTGCTCATATAGTCTTCTGTGTAACGCAACGAAAGAGCAGGGCCTTTTTGGAAATAATCAACAATAAACGTGGTAGATATTTGTGCTTATTGCCCAAGCAGATTAAAAAAACACCAGGAAAAATAAAAAAAGATAATTTTAGTCCATGATTTATAGCACTTTTTTGCTCTTCACTTTTCATCGCTTATACTTTTTTCACAAAAACGCTACTGAAAATTTGTTGAATCCTACGAGCAGTATTGTTCCAAAAGCCTGTCTACCTCTTGTCTTGTTTTTACAGTAATTCCGTAAAGAAGTTCTTTTTCGTCTTTTTTCGGGAGGGTGCTTGTTGATGTTGAAGTCTTGATGAGAAGCTCGTCCCCCTTATACACCACCACTCTGCCGTTTTCGCTTTTTATGGTGTAGCTGTCACTAATAGCATCGTTTTCACTCAGTTGAATTTGAGTGTCGCTAACTGAATTCGGATTAATGTTGTCGAAAGTAGCCGAAATAGCAACACAAATTATAGCAAAAGTACCGAAAATAAGTATAAGTTTCTTCACAAAGAACACCTCTTTACACTATTTTCTCACTGTTTTTATGTAATATTCATATTTTTTACCTTAATATTAATGTAAAAATCTAATTATAATTTTTAAAAAAACATTTATTTTTCTCAAACTTAGTGATATACTTATTGTGGCTATATGTATTTTATGAGGAGGTCGGAAAAATGCGAAAAACCGACATCAGCAAGTACACCGATAAAATCGAAGTAACCAAAAAAACCGCGACTTTTCCCGCAGCGCTTTCAGGGCTATGGAAAGTCATCAAGACAATTCTTGCGATTTTAGTGTGTGCAGGCATCATAGTATCAATTTCTTTAGGTATCTATGTTTTCAAAATTGCGAGCGAGCCTACGGGTATTGACCTTAACGCCAGAAGTCTTAACCTGTCTTCGTTTATTTACATCGAAGACCCTGACTCAGGCGAGTTTGTTGAATACCAGAAACTCTACGGTACAGAAAACCGCATCTGGGTTGACATTCAGGATATGCCTGCTGAAATGGGCGAAGCTATCATCGCAATCGAGGACAAGCGATTCTATGACCACCACGGCGTTGACTGGGTGCGTACAGGAGGAGCTGTCTTGAGCCTTCTTTCAGGTTCCGATAGCTACGGCGGTTCAACCTTAACCCAGCAGCTCATCAAAAACATCACAGACGACAACGAAGTTTCTCTGACAAGAAAACTCAGGGAAATCTTCCGTGCTTTAAATATCGAAAAAGAGTATTCTAAAGACGACATCTTGGAAGCTTACTTAAACGTCGTAAACTTTGGTAACAATGCTCAGGGCGTTCAGGCAGCAAGCGAGCTTTACTTCGGCAAAGATATCAGCGAATGTACAGCGTGTGAGTGTGCCGCTATCGCAGGCATCACCCAGAACCCTGCTAAGTGGAACCCTCTTGTTTATCCTGAGAATAACAAAATCCGTCGTGAAATTGTTCTGGACCAGATGTATGAGCAGGAGTATCTCACAAAAGAAGAGTACGAACAGGCTATGAAAGAGTCCGAAACTATACAGTTCATCGACTATGACCAAAACGACGAAGAGGAAGAAGAGGAAGAAAACGTTCAGAACTGGTACATTGACCAGATGCAGGGCGACCTCATCCGTGACCTCGCTAAATACTACGATATAAGCGAAAATGCCGCTTCCGACAAGCTCTACACAGAAGGTCTTCAGATTTACTGTGCTATGGACTTAGAAGCTCAGGAAATGATTGAATACGAAGGTATTCACATGAACGATGACTTTGGCACCGACTTACAAGTTGGTATGACTATGGTAGGATTTGACGGACGAGTTATCGCAACAACCGGTAGCTCTCAGGAAAAAGACGGCAACCTGCTTTTTGACCGTGCATCAGATGCGATTCTTCAGCCTGGTTCTACTATCAAGCCGATATTCGCATACCCTCTCGCCCACGAAATGGGAATCACTACCTACTCAGGCATTGTTGATGACAGCCCTATCGAGAACTACTACGGTCCGGGACAGCCTGGTCCTCACAACTCATACACAGGCTACAAAGGGCTGATGACTGTACCTGAAGCTATCTCATGGTCAGCCAACGCCGCCGCTGTTCAGACAATGAAACTTGTCGGCACACAAACAGCTTACAATCAGGCTGTAAACCTTATGGGATTCAAACACCTTGACCCTGAAATTGACCCTTACACCTTGGGTGCTTTATCACTCGGTGGTATGTCAGGCGGTGTAACTGTCAGAGAAATGGCTGCTGCTATGCAGTACACAGGCAACGGCGGTCTTTACTACGAGCCTTACACCTACTACTACGTAACAGATGCTAACGGCACTGTTATTCTTGATAACAGAAACAATATCCCTGTTGAGGCTTATTCCCCTGAAACAGCTTACGCTATGAACCGTACATTAAAGTACAACGTAGACACTTCTACTCACACATACTCAAGCACTGTTGGTATCCCTGGTTGGGAAATCATCGGCAAAACAGGTACAACCGACTACGATAAGGATTCATGGTTTGTAGGAGCTTCTCCATACTGCACACTCGCTATATGGACAGGTTACGATACCCCTGCTACAGTATACACAAGAGTTGCTACGGCAACATGGCGCAAGGTAATGGTTAATTACCTTGAAGACAAGGAACTCAAAGAGTTTGAAGCTCCGTCGGATATTATCACGGCAACCTACTGCAAAGGCTCGGGCTTGCTTGCTTCTTCTTTCTGCGGGTCCACTGCAACAGGCTATTACACAAAAGACAATATGCCTGATTACTGTGGCGGTTATCACGTAGCAGGTGGTTACACGATACCTTCCACAACCACCCCTACAACAAACTCAGCATCAAGTGAAGACCCGTCAGCTACAGGCGAAGGCGAAAGCACAGTGCCGTCCGAGGGCGAAACTACCGGTGAAACAACAGCTCCTCCAGAGGAAACACCATCTGTAATTCCTCCTGAGCTTACTCCTTTTTCTCCGGTAAATAACTAATTTTGCATTATATTATAAAGAGGTTTAAATATTATGGTTTCAGTTGCTATTATGGGTCACGGAGTGGTTGGCTCAGGTGTCGCAGAAATCCTGTTGACACACAAACAGAAACTCTTCGCGTCAGTTGGCGAAGAGATCTACATAAAACACATCTTGGATTTAAGAGAATTCCCCCAAAGTCCTTTGGCTGACCGTTTCACAAAGGATTTCAACGACATCATAAACGACATCGACGTTAGGGTTGTTGTTGAAGTTATGGGCGGAGTTAACCCTGCTTACGATTTTGTTAAGCGTTGCCTAGAAAACGGCAAAAGCGTTGTAACTTCAAACAAAGAGCTTGTTGCTGCTCACGGCGCAGAGCTTCTGCAGATTGCTAAAGACAACAACACAAACTTCCTTTTCGAAGCATCTGTTGGTGGCGGTATTCCGATTATCCGCCCTATGAACCAGTGCCTTGTTGCTAACAATGTCAGTGAAGTTGCAGGTATCTTAAACGGCACAACCAACTTCATCTTAACTAAAATGATTAACGAAGGCATGGACTTCGATGAAGCACTAAAGCTTGCTCAAAACTTAGGCTACGCTGAGCGTAACCCTGAGGCTGACGTTGAAGGTCACGATGCTTGCAGAAAAATTTGTATACTCGCATCTTTAGCTTACGGTAAACACATCTACCCTGATGCTGTCCACACCGAAGGTATCACCAAAATCACTTTAGATGACGTAAAATACGCTTCAATCTGGGGCGGCGTAATCAAGCTTATAGGTAAGGTTAAGCGTCTCCCTGACAAAATGTGCGACATCGTAGTCGCTCCGATGTTTATTCCAAACAAGAGCCAGCTCGCTAATATCGACGACGTATTCAACGGCATTATGGTTCGTGGCGACTGCACAGGCGATGTAGTATTCTACGGCAAAGGCGCAGGTAAACTCCCTACAGCTTCAGCCGTTGTTGCTGACGTAGTTGACTGCGTAAAGCACTTAAAAGTCAGAAAGCACCTTTTCTGGACTGATTCCGATAACTCTTC
>JAZQHY010000055.1:0-44715 GCA_045540815.1 Clostridia bacterium
TATGCTTGCTGCAGGTATCGGCAATATTCACGGTAAATACCCTGAAAACTGGGCAGGACTTAACTTTGATGTACTTGCACAGATTAGCGAAAAAGTAGGAGATATGCCACTTGTTCTTCATGGCGGTACAGGTATCCCTGAGGATATGATAAAGAAAGCTATATCTCTTGGCGTATCGAAAATTAACGTTAATACACAATGTCAGCTTGCATTTGCTGCAGCTACAAGAAAATACGTTGAAGCGGGTAAAGACCTTGAAGGTAAAGGCTTTGACCCTCGTAAGCTTCTTGCTCCTGGTTTTGATGCAATCAAAGAAACTGTTAAAGAGAAAATGGAACTTTTCGGTTCAATAAACAAAGCATAATTTATAAATTAAACATTAAAAAGAGGTTCAATTGTTTGAGCCTCTTTTTGTATGGAACTTCCTATGTGTCGTTCCGTTTTTTTATTTTAATGTAACATAGCATAAATATATCGGCAGTATCAACTCAACTATACATACTATAAACGAAAAAATTGCTGATTTAACCTTTGAATGTTTAAGTTCCCAAAAACTATAGCTTATAGTGTATAAAAACACGTAAAGAGCCAAAATTACAAGTAAAATGTAAAACATATTTTTCTCCTTGTGCCTTGGGGCGTGGAACCCTACAAGCCTAAAACTTTATTAATCTGTTTGTATGTCCGCGGTTATCATTATATCAAACGACGCCATTCTATAATTTTCTTCCCAGTTATATTCATTGAACTTTTTGGTAGTCAAAAATTTTCTTTTTGCTATTTTTTCGTAACGCATAACGTCTGTTTCAAGTGTTTTAGCAGATTTATATAAATATTCCTTGGTTTTATGCGTTAAATCCTTTTCAAGCAATTCTTTAAAATTCAAATTATCTGAGGTTCTCGATTTTATTCTGCAATCAAGTGGTATTTCTATTCTTATAACAGGATTTTTACTCGATGTATCTACTTTTACCTTGGGTCTGTTTTCTTGTGTTAATTCGTATACGACAGTATTTTCTCCTGTTGATAATACGTAGTTTGTATTTTTTAGATTTCCTTTGAGTATGTTATGATAAACAGGCTCATAACCTGTATAAACTGCCTTTAACTTGTCCTTTTTAAAAATGCATATACCTGATATTACGGATTTTTCTTCAACGCTGTCAACTGTAACAAGCGGTATCACATTTGATAAGTATGTGTGGTTGTAAAAGTCGAATAGGGTACACCTTGTCACAAGCGGTGATGACTTATCGGTAAAAATATCATTTAAATATTTTTCGGGATTTACCTCGAATGACATTTTTAGATTATCCAAATACTTATTTGGTGAAATGTCCGATATAGCAAGCATTATCCTTGGTCTTACACTCATATCAAGTACAAAGTCATCTAAATGATTTCCAAGTCCATTTTTGGCTATTTCTTTTGAAAACACAATAAGTTTTAAATGCGACATTTCAACCATTTTACTTATATTGGTATTTAAAATGTTTATGCCCTCAAATACATCTTTAGCCTTAACTGTTATATTAAGCAAAGAATTGCTTGGTGATTTTCCGCCTCCGCCTTCTTCACCACCGCCTCCGCCAATGCTAAGAGAGTTTGCAAAGCTGTAAGTAAATAGATAATCACCATCTTCTGAAATATCAACACCAAGTGCTATTACATACGCAAAATCATCTACTTCGTGCATCGATGAACATGATGTGGTAAAAATACAAAATATTATTAATAGGGGAATTAACCTTTTCATTTTTTATCTTCCCCCTTTATAAGTTTTTTCTTTATATTTGCCAAAGTCAATATAAAGATTATAACGATATATCCTATAACAAAAAATATTTTGCTAAATGTGTGCTTAGCAATAAACGCACTTTCGGTATTTTCAAACAAAAGCGCAGACGTAAATACAATTAACAAAAGTGCTCCGATTAACGCTTTATAGTCCGTTATACCAAAGGTATGCTTTGCGATATTTAGCGATATTGTAAAGGTAGTACCAAGATAAATAAATGCTGAGAATATTACGGCTATAAGATATAGTGCCTCAATCCTTTGAAAAAGTATATCCAGGTTAACAGAGCTTGTAATTTGTAATAGCGGAAATTTAAACTTTTCGCTTATTGGATATGGTACAAGTAAGGTATACGCAAGCGTAAAAATAAGAAGTATTAGTGAAAAATACAGTAAGCTTTTATATCCTACGTTTTTGTAGTTTTTTCCAATGTATGGTAAAAGAAAAATAAAATATATTATCTCGTAAAATATTGGAATGTCCTCATAACCTGACATTATGTTTTTAACACCTTTGCCAAACACAGGAAAAATATTGTTTATATCCATTTCAGGAATGCTCATAAAAAGTATGCTTATTAATATAACAGATATTATAACTCCCCATAAAACACTTATTTTCGATAAGCCGTTTAATCCCTTGCGAGCTGAAACAAACATTGTGAGAGCAATAAATATCATTATATAAAAAAGCGTTGAACCCTTGAGGGTTAGTAGTGAAATAACACTTGAAAATGCCCTGAACATTATAACAGTATTTATAAGTGACAGTACAAATAACAATGTTCCAACTACTATAACACCTGTTTTTCCGCAGGAGAAATGAACTATAGAATAAATATCATTTCCTTCAAATGCAGAATATAATTTTATAATGATTGCCGTTAGAATAATTGCAACTATCGATATATATATTACTTCTAAATATGCACCTGTGCCTGAACGTTTAACTATGTTGTAGATTGGTGTAAAAAATATTTTTGGAAGAAGAAGGGATAACATAACCCATTTTCCTTCATTTTTTGTTATGTCCATATATTCACCTATTTTCTTTTGTACATCCATTTTCTGCTTATTTTAGCTTGCTTTTGGTTGTCGCGAGGTTTTAGATAGTCAGGTCTGTACTCTTTTTTCCAAACAGGAACATTTAGAAATGTAGATATAACAGACCTGTTTTCTTTTGGTATTAGTGGTGCTGTGTATGGTGCACCGATAGAGCGACAACTCATGACAAGTATCGCATCTATAAAAAGCACTGTTAATATTCCCAAAAAACCTGCAAAAGCCGCGCTTATAGTATATATAAATCGTGATACTCTAAACGAAAATGAAAGCTCGTATGACGGTATAGCAAATGAAGCTATACCTGTTATTGCAACTACTATAATCATAATCGGGCTTACAATGTTTGCCGAAACTGCTGCCTGACCGATTATAAGTCCTCCCACGATTCCCAGCGTTTGTCCTATGGGGTCTGGAACGCGCACTCCGGCTTCCTTTATAAGTTCAAATGATATTTCAAGCAAAAACAGTTCTAGTATTGCAGGAAACGGCACAAGCCGTCTTGACGCTTCCAGTGAAAAGAGTAGATTAGTAAGTATTATATCCTGATGATACGTAGTAACAGCAATGAATATTGCGGGCGAGAAAAGTGCAAGAATTATTGCGATAGTTCTTATTATTTTAATAAAAACAGAGTAGGGGTACCTTAAATATTCATCTTCTGTTGAACGCGTAAAGTCAAAAATAGTAGATGGAACTATAAGCACGTGGGGGCTTCCGCTTACCATTATAGCCACTCTGCCTTCTATAAGGCTTTGCGACACTCTGTCGGGTCTTTCGGTAGATAGTATTTGCGGTACTGATACATAGGGTTCATCTTCAATAAACTGTTCTGCATCAAGTGAGGTTAGTATATATTCAGCATCGATGCTTTCAAGTCTTCTTTTAACCTCTTTTACTATTTCGGGGTCAGCAACGTTTTTTAAATATGCGACAACCGAAGGAGTTTTGCTTGTTTTTCCGAGCGTTATACCTTCCATAACTAAGTTTGAAGTATTTAATGTTTTTCGTAGGAGTGCAGTATTCATACGAATCATCTCGTTAAAGCCTTCGTGCGGACCTTGAATGACTGTTTCGCCTTTTGGTGTGCTTATACCTCTGTTTGCCCAGCCTTTTACATCGATTATAAATGCTTTTGTCTGTCCGTCTACAAATATAACTGCATTTCCGTAGTTTGCCGCTTCGATTGATGCGTTTATGTCATTGTTTTCTTTTGTCTGACCTTGCGGAAGCAGTTGTTTTTTTATAAATGACATTGTGTCTTCCTTAGGGGATTTTACTTTGTCATTAAGGTACATAAATGGTTTTAAAATACACTCATTTACACTATCACTTCTTGCCAAGCCTTCGCAATATAATACTAAAACTTTTATCGTATCTCCGTTTATACAAATTTCAACATCACGCATTACAACATCACTGTTTTCGGGAACAGAAAAAACATTTTCAATGTATTTTTTGTTTACCTCTATATCAGTGCTTATTTTTTCTAAAATGTCATAAGGTGCTTTGTAAGGCTCAGGATTTTTAGAAAGAATAAATTTTTCTTTTTCTGTCTTTTTTTTATAGAATAAAAAGTCTTTAAGCATAGAATATTCTCCCAATTT
This sequence comes from Clostridia bacterium, assembly GCA_045540815.1. Lineage (GTDB taxonomy): Bacteria > Bacillota > Clostridia > UMGS1810 > UMGS1810 > JAZQHR01. The sequence continues at coordinate 4,467 of JAZQHY010000055.1, forward strand.
TATTATAATTTAGTATTTAGCTGATTTTAAATTTTTATGCAGAATAAATTTATAAAATATGGAAATAATTTAATCAGGTGATGAAATGAATGAGCTTGAATTAATACGAGAAAACCTCGAAAGAAACATTGGCAGTGAAATTGCTGTAAAATTCAACAGAGGAAGAAAACAAAAGTGCGTAACTAAGGGTGTTCTTGAAAAAACATATCAAAGTATCTTCGTTGTAAAGATAAATCAGGATAACAAAGTTAAGGTTTTATCTTTTACTTATGCAGATGTCTTCACGAAAACTATCGAATTACTCTTTAATGACGTAAAAAAAGTCTCAAATCAATGATTTGAGACTTTTGTTTTTATATGTTTTCAATTTGCCAGTCAATAGGCTCCATACCTTCGGATATAAGAATTTCATTTGCAGTTTTAAAATGGTCGCAACCTATAAAACCACGATTTGCCGATAGCGGACTTGGATGAACGGATGTTAAAATGTGGTGTATTGGATTGTCAATAAGCCACGATTTGTTTTTTGCATTGCTTCCCCAAAGCATAAATATTACCGGTTTTTCTCTTTCATTCAAAAGCTTAATGATATGGTCTGTAAATATTTCCCAACCAACATTTTTGTGAGAGTTTGGACTTGCTTCACGAACAGTAAGTGAGGTGTTTAAAAGAAGCACACCGTTTTTTGCCCATTTTTCGAGATTTCCGTTATTTGGAATATATAGACCAAGACTTCTTTTTAACTCCTTGTATATGTTTACAAGAGATGGGGGAGGCTTAACTCCTTCAGTAACAGAAAATGCCAGTCCGTGTGCCTGATTTGGACCGTGGTATGGGTCTTGACCAAGTATAACAACCTTAACATCTTCATATGCAGTAAGCTTTAATGCGTTAAATATATTGTTCATATGAGGATATATTGTTCGGCTAGAATATTCGTCTTTTAAAAATTCTCTTAGCTTAAGATAATAGTCTTTTTTAAATTCATCTTCTAAAAGATTATCCCAACTGTTACCCAATGAAATCATAATCTTTACTCCTAAAATTACTTGTTTCTTGCTTTTGCGCGAAGGCTCTTGTCAAGTATTTTCTTTCTTAGTCTTAAATGCTCAGGTGTAACCTCCAAAAGTTCATCATCAGCTATAAATTCAATGCACTGTTCAAGCGACATATTTACGTGAGGTACTAGTCTTAATGCATCATCAGAGCCTGCTGCACGTGTGTTTGTAACGTGTTTTTTCTTGCAGACATTTACATCAACGTCGTCTACACGAGAATTTTCACCGACAACCATACCTGCATATACCTTTTCGCCAGGTCCGATAAATAGTGTTCCTCTTTCTTGTGCGTTGTATAGTCCGTATGTGATAGATTCACCTGTTTCAAATGCAACAAGCGAGCCTCTCTGTCTTGAAGATATTTCACCCTTGTATTCTTCGTATCCACTTAAAATATGGTTCATAATACCATTTCCGCGTGTGTCTGTTAATAGCTGTGAACGATATCCTATAAGTCCTCTGGATGGAATACTAAACTCAAGACGTGTATATCCTGCAGCGCCAGGTGTCATATTTGTCATCTGACCTTTTCTTTCATTAAGTCTGTCTATTACAGAGCCTACATATTCTTCGGGAACATCGACCATAAGGTGTTCAATAGGTTCCATAACTTTGCCGTCTACAACCTTATTGATTACCAATGGTTTTGAAACCTGGAATTCGTAGCCTTGTCTTCTCATTGTTTCTATAAGTATTGATAAGTGAAGTTCGCCTCTTCCTGATACTTTGAATGAATCAGCTGAGTCAGTTTCTTCTACCTTAAGGCTAACGTTTGTTTCGGTTTCCTTCATTAGTCTGTCGCGAAGATGTCTTGAAGTAACATATGTGCCGTCCTGACCCGCAAATGGAGAATCGTTTACGCTGAAGTTCATAGATAGAGTAGGTTCGTCTATTTCTACGAACGGAAGTGGGTCAGGGCAAGAGATATCACATATAGTTTCGCCGATGTTTACGTCGCCAACACCTGATATAGCAACTATATCGCCAAGTTTTGCGTTTTGAGATTCAACCTTCTTAAGTCCTTCGTACTGATAAATTTTTGAAATTCTTATGTTTGAAGTTGTACCATCTTTTTTACATACTACACACGATTGACCTACAGCTATTTCACCGCGCTCAACTCTTCCGACAGCCATAGTACCAACGTAGTCGTCGTAGTCTATGTTTGAAATAAGGAACTGTGTAGGTTTGTCCATTTCACCTTCAGGTGCAGGAACATTTTTAACAATTGCATCAAATAGTGGTATCATATCGTCGCCGTGATTTTCGGGTGCAAGTGTAGCATAACCATCTCTGCCTGATGCATATACAACAGGTGAGTTAAACTGATCGTCGGTGGCTTCAAGGTCTAAAAACAGCTCAAGTACTTCATCTACTACCTCATAAGGTCTAGCGTTTGGTCTGTCAATCTTATTTACCACTATGATTGGTTTTAAATCAAGCGCTAATGCTTTTTTCAGTACAAATCTAGTCTGTGGCATACAGCCTTCAAACGCATCAACGAGTACCAATACGCCGTCTACCATTTTAAGTACGCGCTCAACCTCACCGCCAAAATCGGCGTGTCCTGGCGTGTCAACAATATTTATTTTTATTCCATTGTACATAAGTGATGTGTTTTTTGATAAAATGGTTATACCGCGCTCTTTTTCAAGGTCACCGTTATCCATTACTCTTTCGTCAACCTTCTGGTTATCACGAAATATTCCGCTTTGCTTAAGCATAGCGTCAACCAGCGTAGTTTTTCCGTGGTCAACGTGTGCTATTATTGCTACATTTCTTAAATCTTCTCTTGTACTCATTTAAATTGTCCTTTCTTCTATCAGATTATATAATCAACATTAATTACCGTATTTAACCGAGCATCATGCTCTTTTAATTTTGAATTGACAGTTTGTATTATTCTATCTTTTTCGTTGTCTGTTGTATCAATTGGAAGCTCAATATCAAATATAAGGTTTATGTTGTTTTCTCCGTCGGTTATCCTAAAATCGTGTATGCCGACATTTTCACTGCATTCATCTAAAATACTTCTTACAAGAGCTTTTAATGAGTTGGTTTTTTCGCACCCTGAAAGGATTGGATCCATATGAATTACAATATGTATTCCAAGGTTGTCTTGAATTTTCTTTTCGAGTGCGTCTATCACCTCGTGAATTTTTATGATATCAACATCTACAGGAACTTCAGCGTGAACTGATGCCATAGTTCTGCCCGGCCCATAATCGTGTACTATAAGGTCGTGAACACCAAGTATTCCTTCGCTATCGAGTATAAGTTTTTTAACGTCTTTTACCATTTCCTCATCTGGCGGTGTACCAAGTAATGAGGTTATTGTGTCTTTTGCAACATTGAATCCTGTATAAATAATCATTGCAGATACAATCATACCCATTATACCATCTATTGGGAAATCCACAAAATATCCGATTATAGTTGAAATTATAACCGCACTCGTTGATACAACGTCACTCAAACAGTCGTATGCTGTTGCCTTAAGCACAGATGAATTTATACATTTACCCATAAATCTATTTACAAAAAACATATATATTTTAACTGTAATCGATGAAACCAGAATAACTGTTAAAGGAATGTTTAAAACACTCTCAGAAGGGTTGATTACTTTATCAAATGAGGTTTTTATAAGCTCAAAACCCACAAGCATTATAACAAATGAGATAAATAGGGTAGAAAGATATTCAAATCTTCCGTGACCAAAAGGATGCTCTTTGTCAGGTTTCTTTCCGCTAAGCTTACTTCCTGCTATGGTTACTATTGATGTTCCTATATCCGATAAATTGTTAAAAGCATCAGAAATTATTGCGATACTGTTTGCTATATTACCTATGATGAATTTTACAAAAAATAACAAAATGTTTGATAGTACACCTAATATACCGCTTAACAAGCAATACTTTTCTCTGACAGAAGGATTTTTGTAATCTTCGTAGTTTTTGATATACTTTCTGATAATAAACTTAATCAAATTATGCACCTCTAAATTAGATTATATATAACTAATATTATATCACTTATTTTTAATGACACAATATATTTTATCAAAAAAAGTAAAATTTTACAAGATATATGTTAAAATGCATAAAAATATACAAGATATATTGTCAAAAACATATAAAATTAGAAAAAAACATTGAAAAGAATGTCAAAATAAAGTATTATAAAAATGATTTAACTAAACCAATTTAAAGGAGAATGGTTATGGAAAAATTTTTTAAGTTAAAAGAAAATGGCACAAATGTAAAAACCGAGATAATCGCAGGTATTACAACATTCCTTGCAATGGCGTATATATTGGCGGTTAACCCTGGAATGCTTGGTATCATTCCTGATGGTCCTGGTGCTGCAGCTATATTTATGGCTACTGCGCTTTCAGCGGCTATCGGTACAATCTGTATGGCTTTTTTTGCTAATTACCCTGTTGCTCTTGCTTCAGGTATGGGTCTTAATGCATTCTTTACTTATACTGTATGTTTGACTATGGGTTATTCATACAAAGTTGCATTAACTGCAATCCTTGTTGAAGGTATTATTTTTATGATTCTTTCAATATTTAAGTTCAGAGAAGCACTTGTTAACACTATTCCAAAAAATCTTAAACTAGGTATCACAGCAGGTATTGGATTATTTATTACAATTATCGCTCTTATCAATGCTGGTGTTGTTGTAAATAATGATTCCACACTTGTTGGTCTTGGTAATCTTGGTTCAGCACAGGTTGTTCTAGCTGTTGTTGGTCTTCTTATTATCGGCGTACTTCATCATTTCAAAATTAAAGGTGACATACTAATCGGTATCCTTGCTACATGGGTACTTGGTATGATTGCTGAGCTTGTTGGTTGGTATGTGGTTGACCCTGCAAATGGTGTATATTCTACTATTCCAAGTCTTTCTTGGGAATCTATCAAAGCAAACTTTGCAGCTCCTGCACTATTCCAGTTTGACTTTGCATTTATAAAAGAAAACTTTATGGCATTTGCAGTAGTTTTGTTCACATTCCTATATACTGATATATTTGATACAGTTGGTACACTTATCGGTGTTGCACAGAAGGGTAACTTACTTGATAAAGATGGTAAGCTTCCAAGAGCTGGCGGTGCTCTAATGGCTGATGCTGTTGGTACGGTTGCTGGTGCTTGTCTTGGTACATCTACAGTTACAAGCTATGTTGAATCTTCAGCAGGTGTTGCTGCAGGTGGTAGAACAGGTCTTACTGCTCTAACTACTGGTATACTATTCTTAGTAGCTATTCCTCTCGCACCAATATTCCTAGCAATCCCAAGTTTTGCTACAACTCCAGCAATGCTATTTGTTGGTCTTCTAATGCTTTCAGCTGTTACACAGATGGATTTTGATGGTGACGTTGCAGATGCTATTGGTGGTTTCCTAGCTATCGTTATGATGCCGTTTGCATATTCAATTGCTACAGGTATTATGTTTGGTATGATTTCATGGGTTGTTCTTAAACTTTGCACAGGTAAAGCAAAAGACATTTCTCCTATAATGTGGATTTCGGTTGCTTTGTTTGCTATATATATTGCTACATCAATTATGTAATTGTTTGAAAGGACGATGCATTTAAAATGAAATCAACATATGAAATGACCATCGCAGGTGTTAAAAGGTCGCTTCCATTGTGTAGAGTAAACGATACACTATACATTGCAGCTTTTGTAATGTTTGGTGATGTGGAAGTTACAGTTGCATCTGCGAGAGAACTTTTAAAAAAAGCACCTGAATTTGATATTATGATTACAGCAGAATCAAAAGGAATTCCGCTTATTCACGAAATGACAAGACAGGCAGGGCTAAACGACTATGTTGTTGCAAGAAAAGGTCCTAAGCTTTATATGAAAAACATTATATTTACCGATGTTAATTCTATCACAACCGAAAAAGAACAGGTTTTGTGCATAGGCGAGCACGAAGCAGAGGCTATGCGAGGAAAGAAGGTTTTAATCGTAGATGATGTTATCAGCACAGGCGATTCACTTTCTTCGATAGAAAAACTTGTCTCGCAGGTTGGTGGAAATATAGTAGGGAAAATGGCGGTTTTAGCAGAAGGAGATGCTATTGGCAGAGAAGATATTACTTATCTTGAGCCGTTACCATTATTTAACCCTGATGGCACAGTAAAATAAAAATTTTTAGAGCAAGTACCAAAATAGGTGCTTGCTCTTTTTGTAATTATATTTAAAAACAAGCATATACTCTTACTATATTTATAAAGGAGTGATGGTATGATAAAAACGATTAATGCAAAAAAATTAAAATATCTTGCGATAAGTCTTTTAATTACACTTGGCGGCGGATTTTTGTCGAGTATTTTAGCAGGTGATACGAGTGATTTTTACAATAGTATTCAAAAACCGCCTTTTGCACCACCGGGTATTGTCTTTCCTATAGTATGGGCAATACTTTATGTATTTATGGGATATGCCGCTTACAGAGTATATTATTACGGAAAGAATGATGTATTAAAAGCTGATGCACTTAAAAATTACGCAATAAATCTTGTTTTGAATTTTTTGTGGCCGGTTGTATTCTTCAGATTTGAGCTTTTAGGTTTGGCTTTTGTTTGGGTTATTGTCTTAGCTATAAGTACCATTATAACCACGATAAAGTTTGAAAAAATAGACTCTCTTTCAGGATTCTTGTTTACCATCTATTCTTTGTGGACTGTATTTGCAACAGTTCTTACCGGTGCGGTGTGGTGGCTTAACAGATAGTTTTTTGGAAATGTATGCCAGAAGTATTAAAACTGATAAAATTACAAAGAACGATGATGGGCTATTGCTTTTAGAGGTTGCATCACTAATATCAGCAAATGTTTCTAAAGGAAGTGTAATTCTATCAAATACAAATCCAGCAATAATAAATGATATTACACTATGAAGACATTTGCCAAAAAGATATTTTCTAAATGACAGGTTCGATTTTGATATAATTCCTTTAACCTGCATATGTACAGAAACGCCACCCCAACCAATAACGGCGGAACATAAAACTAGTATATAGCTAAGCGGAAAATTTTTACTTCCGCTTAGTTTTTTTATTCCTGTTGTAATTTCCGCTATAGAGCAAAGTATTCCTTCTATAATTTCTTCGGGTATATTCAAAAATCCGAGAAAACGTGAAAGTGTTAATGTGAATCCCATTGAAATTAATATGTCAATAACAACCGCAAAGAATATTACATATCCAAAGATATTTAATGTTGTTTGCACACTTTTTTCAACAGACTCGGTAAAAATATTTTTAGATTGTGTCGAAAATTCTGCGCTGTTTTTTTGTAATTTCATATCAGGAGTTGAAATTCTTTTTAATATCATTCCAACTATTATTGCAGATACTATGTGAATTATATACAGCATAATGCCGATTTCTCTGCTGAAAAATAAACCTATTCCTACGGCGCTAATTACAAAAAGCGGACCTGAATTATTACAAAAGCAAATAAGGTTTTCCGCTTCGCTTTTTGAAATCTGTTTTTTATCATAAAGCTCGCACACGCATTGTGCGCCAACAGGATAACCGCTTAATATACCAAGTACAAAAGGTATTGCGCCATTTTGATTTATGCCAAATAATGCTTTTACTACAGGACTAAATATCTTTCCTATGATATTTGCACTTCCAGATAAAATTAAAAGTCTGGACATTACAAAAAAAGGAAATAGCGAAGGTAAAAGGACATTTAGACATGTTTCTAGCGCGTTTGATGCGGCGTTCATTGAACTTTTAGAAAATATAACTAGAAACAATATAAATATGCATATTGAAAAAGCAGTAATATATTTTTTAAACATAGTTATCCTCCTTTATACAGCTATATTTATTCATAAGTAGGACGAAATAAACATAGATTTTATCGTATGGGAGTGAATTGTATGTCAAATAAACTCAAACAAAAAATTTCCGAGGTAATGAATATCCCCGATGAATTGATTACCGATAGTCCTAAAATCGAGCTTGAGTCTAATAAACGTATGTGGATAGAAAACTATCAGGGTATAATAGAGTATTCCGATGAATTAGTGCGTGTTAATACTGCAGATTTTATGGTAGTTATCACAGGAAACTCGTTTACTATTTCATCTGTAACACTTGAGGATTTGTGTATAGAAGGTAATATAATATCCGTAGAGTTTAAGTCGTAGGAGGATATATGATAATTGTCAAAATTATTGATTACATAAAAGGTTTTGTAAAAATAAATATTCAAGGGCATTTTATCGAAAGATTTATAAATGTATGTATGAGAAGAAATATTTATTTGTGGGACATAGAAAATGCCGGTAAAAATCAAATGAATTTGAATATAAGTATAGAAGGATTTAGAAGTCTTAGACCGGTTGCACGCAAAACGAAAACCAAAGTAAAAATTCTTAAAAAGAAAGGGATGCCTTTCTTTTTTTCTAGGTATAGAAAACGAAAGTTTTTTTTCGGTGGTATAATTATTATGCTTGGGATGATATGCTACATCACATCTTTGGTTCTTGTGGTTGATATAAAAGGAAATTCAACTGTTTCTGATGAAAATATTATGATAGTGTTAGAAAATAATGGGTTTAAAGCAGGAATGCCAAGGAGAAAGGTTGATGTAGCAAAACTCCAAAACAGTGTTATGCTTGATATTGATGAAGTGTCGTGGATGTGGATTAATATAGATGGTATAAAAGCAACAGTAGAGGTAAAAGAAAAAGTGCCGATACCAAAAATAATTGACAAAAATTCTCCGTGTAATATAATATCAAGTAAAGACGGAGTTATAACGGCTATATCAGCTACAAACGGAAAACGTGTCGTAGGTGTTGGCGATGTTGTATCAAAAGGTGATCTTCTTATAAGCGGAATTGTCGGAAGCAGAGATGAGGGCTATAAATATATGCATTCGTCAGGAAGCGTTAAAGCAAGAACGTGGTATGAAAAATCCGTCGAAACACCTCTTTTTAAGGAAGAATATTCGCTTACAGATAAAAAAATTAAAAAAAGTACTATTAATTTTTTCGGTTTTAGTGTAAAATTATATTTAAGGGATAAAATTCCGTTTGAATATTACAATTCATCAGGGAAAGTTCACAGATTAAAGCTTTTTGGAAATTATTATTTACCATTATCATTTTCAACAAGTGTATATGAGGAATGTCTAATGAATAAAAAAAGCATATCTGAACAGGAAGCATTTGATATTGGTATGAAAAAAATCCAGAGTGAAATAGAAAAGGAATTTTCTCACGATACGTTAGTTGTGTCAATTGACGGAAAGTATGAAAAAATTGACAAAGAAAAAATCATTGTTTCAGCAAGATATGAGTGCATTGAAGAGATAGCGAAATTGATAGAATTAACTGATGTTGAAGAAAATATTACCGAAACTGAGGTTTTGGAGTAGGGGGATATACATTTGGATAAAAGTATGCAGTTTGATGATATGCAAAAAATAATAGACGTATTTGGTCAGTATGATAAAAATGTCAACATTATTCAGCGCGAGCTTGATGTTAACATTGTTAACCGCGGTGATACCATAAAAATCAGCGGTGATGATAAAAATGTTGGAACGGCTGTTAAAGTTATTAAATCGCTTATGGATATATTGTCTACTGAGCCTGAACTTACCGAACAAATGGTTAATTATACTATTTCTATGACAAAAAACGGCGTTGACCAAAGCAGTCTGTATAATGGTGATGTAATATGTATTACATCTAAAGGCAGACCTATAAAAAGTAAAACGCTCGGACAGAAGCAGTATATAGAAAGTATTAGGAAAAACACCATTACATTTGGTATAGGTCCTGCAGGTACTGGTAAAACATATCTCGCAGTTGCTATGGCTGTAAAGGCTTTTAAAAATAAAGAGGTATCAAGGATTATCCTTACTCGTCCGGCAGTTGAGGCAGGGGAAAAACTTGGATTTTTACCGGGCGATTTGCAAAACAAGGTTGACCCATACTTAAGACCTTTATACGATGCACTTTACGATATGTTTGGTTTTGAAACATATCAAAAGCATTTTGAAAAGGGTGCTATTGAAATTGCTCCGCTTGCATATATGCGCGGAAGAACACTTGATGATAGCTTTATTATCCTTGACGAAGCGCAAAATACTACTCCTGTGCAGATGAAAATGTTTTTAACACGTATTGGTATGAACTCAAGAGCAATTGTTACAGGTGATATCACACAGATAGACCTTCCAGACGGCAAAAAATCTGGACTAAAGGATGCAGAGAGAATATTAAAAAATATAGACGATATTGGTATATGTCACTTAACAGAGAAAGACGTTGTACGTCATGCGCTTGTTCAAAAGATAATCAAAGCATATGAAAAATACGAAAATATGCGAGCAAGCAAAGCAAAATCACGAGGAGATAACAAATGACCGCAGATATTTATATAAATAACGAACAGAATGATGTTGAGTTAACAGCTGAACTTGAAAAGCTTATAACTACAGTTGTAAATGCTGCTTTAAATTACGAGAAGGCTGAAAAAGATATGGAAGTAAGCGTTTCTCTTACTGATAATGATAATATACAGATTTTAAACCGAGAGCATCGTGAAAAAGATATGCCTACCGATGTTTTGTCATTTCCAATGCTTGAATTTGAAAATGGTGAAATGATAGACGATGTTGGTGATTATTTTGATGATGTGCTCATTTTAGGTGATATAATAATATCCGTTGAAAGAGCTATATCACAGGCAAAAGAGTACGGACATTCATTTGAACGTGAGCTTGGATTTCTTCTTTGTCACAGCGTACTACATCTTCTTGGCTATGACCACGAGGACGAATCTGAACGCGCAATAATGCGTGAAAAAGAAGAAGCTATACTTGAAAGTATCGGCTTAAAAAGATAGGGGTGGGGTGTATGTTTAAAAATCCATCTTTTTTAAAGAGTTTTAAACACTCGCTTGACGGGCTTTTGTATTGCATAAGAACGCAGAGAAATTTCAGATTTCATCTTGTAGCAGCTCTTACGGTATTTATAGTTGGTATGATGTACAAGCTCCATTTGAATCAGTTTGTAGTGCTTATATTTACAGTTGGATTTGTGGTAATATGCGAAATGATTAATACAGCGATTGAAAGCACGGTTGATATGTCGTGTGCAGAGTACAATAAATACGCCAAGATTGCTAAAGATGTATCATCTGGCGCAGTGCTTTTTTCTGCGATGATGGCTGTGATTGTAGCACTTCTTATATTTTTAAAACCGGATAAAATTTTAGATGTTTTAATGTTTGTGATATCAAGACCATATATGTGGTTTGTTGTTGTAGTATATACTTTTTTGGCGGTTTTGTTTGTACGCGGAAAAATGTTTGATAAATACATAGACAAGGAGTAACTAAATGGAAAATAATTTTAAATCGGGATATGTTGGAATAGTAGGCAGACCAAATGTAGGTAAGTCTACGCTTTTAAACTATATGGTAGGACAGAAGATAGCTATAATATCGGACAAGCCTCAAACAACAAGAAATAAGATTCTTGCTATAATGTCAGATGAAGATGCACAGGTAGTATTTTTAGATACACCTGGATTTCACAAGCCTAAGAATAAGCTTGGTGAAAATATGATAAAGGCTGTTAATGAAACAGTAGCAGAAGTTGACGTACTGCTTATGGTTATCGAACCTAATGACGAACCGCGAGAAAATGAGCTTAAGATAATAGAAAAGCTTGGAAATACTCCTGCAATACTTGTTATAAATAAAGTTGATACTGTGCATAAGGATTTGCTTTTACCTGTTATAGCTAAATATGCAAGTCTTCATAATTTTAAAGAAATAATACCAATCAGTGCAAAAACAGGCTACGGTATTGAAGAACTAAAAAAAGAAATAAAAAATAACCTTTCTGATGGTCCTATGTACTATCCGGAAGAAATGGTTACCGACCAGCAGGAGCGCCAGATTGTAGCGGAAATTATACGCGAAAAGATGCTTAATCTTTTGGATAAAGAAGTTCCGCACGGCGTTGCGATTGAAATAGTTAAAATGAAATCACGCGAAAAAGAGGATGGTCATATATATGATATCAGCGCAAATATATATTGTGAAAAAGATTCGCATAAGGGTATTATAATCGGCGCAGGCGGAAAAACACTTAAAAGAATTGGTACACTTGCGCGTGAGGAATGTGAAAATATGCTTGAATCAAAAGTTTTTATGGAACTTTGGGTTAAGGTTAAAAAAGATTGGAGAAATTCAAACAACCTAATGCGTGAGATAGGTTTGTCGTAATTTTCCAACATACTATTTAAAAAAATACGCACTCTAATAATAGAGTTTAAGCAAAGGAGATGCGTATTTATGTGCGATGAATACTGGAATATTTTCAAAAACATTGGAAGTGTGGAAAGTTATCTTCTTTTTAGTGACATAGAAAAAATTACTGATGACGGTGATGACGATGCAAGTGAAAACCAAGGGTCTGATTCTTAAGGTTGTCAACTTAAACGACAACGACAGACTTTTTACTATTCAGACAATCGAAAAAGGTAAAATAACCGCAATAGCAAAAGGTGTCAGGAGCCATAAACACAAAGACTTCTCGGCACTTGGACACTTTTGCTTTAGCGATTTTGTACTTGATGCTAAAACTAATCTTTATTACATTAGTTCTGCAGAAGTTATCAATAATTTCTATGATATAAGAACAAGTATAGAAAAGGTTAGTTATGCTACATATTTTATGGATGTTGTAAACAATATATCCGATAGTATTTCGGGTGATGATGAGTATTTTAGGTTTGTGCTAAATACTTTGTATATGCTTGGATCTGCCGAGAAATACGCTGACGAAGATAACGTTTCATTAGAACTTCGAAAACTTAAGGCGATTTTTGAAATGAAAACAGCGTGTTATATTGGATATGAGCCATATGTGGACGGATGTGCCAAGTGTTCGGGTAAGAAAAATTTAAAGTTTTTTGATATTTACAGCGGCGGAATAATATGTAATGATTGCGCTAATTTATCTGATGCTCATATTCCTGCGGAAATCGATACTTTCAGATATCTTTATAAAATTGTACATTCTGATTATAAAAGTGTATTTAAAGTTTCGGTTAGTGAAGATAACATGGATGAACTTGATATAATATGTGAAAAATATTTGCTTTCAAATCTGGAATACTACTTTAGCTCGCTGGATTATTTGAAAAAAATTACATATATGTCGTGATTGTGCTAAAAAAATGCGTAAAATTTGTATATATTATGTTAATTTCTATTAAATATGTATAAATTTTAACAAAAAAGCCAAAATTATAAAAAAAGACTAGAAATTTTTTCTAAAATAGTGTACAATATATTGAAGTAGGTCTATAATTAGATTAATATACATTAGGAGGTAATTTTTAAATGAGCAAAAAGTTTGTTTACCTTTTCTCTGAAGGCGATGCGTCTATGAGAGAATTGCTCGGCGGTAAGGGTGCTAACCTTGCTGAAATGACCAAGATTGGTCTTCCTGTACCACAGGGCTTTACAGTATCTACTGAGGCTTGTACTCAGTACTACGAGGATGGCAGAAAAATAAACGAAGCTATCCAGGCCGAAATCATGGAAAACATCGACAAGATGGAAGGTATCACCGGCAAAAAGTTTGGTGATAAAGAAAATCCGCTACTTGTATCAGTTCGTTCAGGTGCTAGAGCATCTATGCCTGGTATGATGGATACTATTCTTAACCTTGGTCTAAACGAAGATGTTGTTGAAGCTATGAGTGCTAAATCTGGCAATCCACGTTGGGCTTGGGACTGCTACAGAAGATTTATTCAGATGTATTCTGACGTAGTTATGGAAGTTGGTAAGAAGTACTTTGAACAGCTTATCGACGAAATGAAAGAAGAAAAAGGCGTTACTCAGGATATCGAGCTTACTGCTGAAGACCTAAAGGTACTTGCTGGTAAATTTAAAGATGAGTATAAATCTAAAATCGGTAAAGATTTCCCTACAGACCCTAAGGAACAGCTTATGGGTGCTGTTGAGGCCGTATTCCGTTCTTGGGACAACCCTAGAGCAAACGTATACAGAAGAGATAATGATATCCCTTATTCATGGGGTACAGCTGTTAACGTACAGATGATGGCATTTGGTAACATGGGTGATGATTGCGGTACCGGTGTTGCATTTACTCGTGACCCTGCTACAGGTGAAAGAGGTCTTATGGGTGAATTCCTTGTAAACGCACAGGGTGAAGACGTTGTTGCCGGCGTTCGTACTCCAATGCCTATCGCTCAGATGGCAGAAAAATTCCCAGAAGCATTCGAAGAGTTCAACAAGGTATGTGCTATCCTTGAAGATCACTATAGAGATATGCAGGATATGGAATTCACAATTGAAAACAGAAAACTTTATATGCTACAGACTAGAAATGGTAAGAGAACAGCTAAAGCTGCTCTTAAGATTGCTTGTGATCTAGTTGACGAAGGTATGATCGATAAGAAACAGGCTGTTGCTATGATCGACCCTAGAAACCTAGACACACTTCTTCATCCACAGTTTGATGCTAAGGCTCTTAAGGCTGCAACTCCTGCAGGCAGAGGTCTTGGTGCATCTCCTGGTGCTGCTTGTGGTAAAGTAGTATTTACTGCTGAGGATGCAGAGGCTTGGAATGCTAGAGGTGAAAAGGTTATCCTTGTTCGTCTTGAAACTTCTCCAGAAGATATTACTGGTATGAAAGCATCTCAGGGTATCCTAACTGTTCTTGGTGGTATGACATCTCATGCAGCCGTTGTTGCTCGTGGTATGGGTACTTGTTGCGTATCTGGTTGTGGCGAAATCAATATGGACGAAGAAAATAAGAAATTTACTCTTGCTGGTAAAACATATAACGAAGGAGATTTTATCTCTATCGATGGTTCTACTGGTAACATATATGATGGCATCATTCCTACAGTTGACGCTGAAATTGCTGGTGAATTCGGCAGAATTATGGAGTGGGCTGATGAGTTCAGAACTCTAAAGGTTAGAACAAACGCTGATACTCCTGCTGATGCTAAAAAAGCTAGAGAGCTTGGTGCTGAAGGTATTGGTCTTTGCCGTACTGAGCATATGTTCTTTGAAGCTGACAGAATTGCAGCATTCAGAGAAATGATTTGTTCTGATACTGTTGAAGAAAGAGAAGCTGCTCTTGATAAGATTCTTCCAATGCAGCAGGGCGACTTTGAAAAACTATACGAGGCTCTTGAAGGACATCCTGTTACAATCAGATTCCTTGACCCTCCACTACATGAATTCGTTCCAACTGAAGAAGCTGACATCGCAGCACTTGCTAAAGCAAAAGGCAAAACAGTTGAAGAAATCAAAGCTATCATCACTTCTCTACACGAATTCAACCCAATGATGGGTCATCGTGGTTGTCGTTTAGCAGTTACTTACCCAGAAATTGCTAAGATGCAGACTAGAGCGGTTATTAGAGCTGCTATCAATGTTAAGAAAGCTCACACTGACTGGAACATTAAGCCTGAAATTATGATTCCGCTTGTTGGCGATATCAAAGAGCTTAAGTTTGTTAAAGCTGTTGTTGTTGAAGCTGCTGACGCTGAAATCGCTGCAGCTGGTGTAGATATGTCATATGAAGTTGGTACAATGATCGAGATTCCTCGTGCTTGTATCACTGCTGATGACATTGCTAAAGAAGCTGAATTCTTCTGCTTCGGTACAAACGACCTAACTCAGATGACTTATGGTTTCTCAAGAGACGATGCAGGTAAGTTCCTAGATGCTTACTATGATACTAAAATCTTCGAGAACGATCCATTTGCTAAACTTGACCAGACAGGTGTAGGTAAGCTTATGGAAATGGCTATTAAGCTAGGTAAACCAGTTCGTCCATCGCTTCACGTTGGTATCTGTGGTGAGCATGGCGGTGACCCTGTATCAGTTGAATTCTGTCATAAGATTGGTCTTGACTACGTGTCATGTTCTCCATTCAGAGTGCCAATCGCTAGACTTGCAGCTGCACAGGCTAAAATTAAAGAAATGTAATTTAAACTAACATTAGTTTAATAATTAAAAACACCTCAAGGATTAATCCTTGAGGTGTTTTTGTATATGATAATAAAGTGTTGTTTTTATATTGATTTATCAATTACATATTATTAAAATAAGAAACGTATTCAATACTCTTTTCGCCAGGGAAAAGATAGTTGTACAATTCTACGAAATAATCGTCCGTCATACTTGCAATATAGTCAACTACCATCTGATTTGGTTCTGTATTATCGTAGTTGCTTTTTAAATAATATTTTCCAATATCGTGAAC
Organism: Clostridia bacterium; assembly: GCA_045540815.1. Lineage (GTDB taxonomy): Bacteria > Bacillota > Clostridia > UMGS1810 > UMGS1810 > JAZQHR01. The sequence goes on from JAZQHY010000055.1 coordinate 20,835, forward strand.
AAAGTCTATATGATGTATATATATAGGTGAAGCGAAATTTCGCTGTTTTAAGTCGTTTAATAGCTTTGTATATATCTTTTCAAACATTGGGGCTAAAACATTCGCTTTGACGTCAGAAATGGCCTTATTTTTATAAATTACTTCGTAATTTGCTATCTTGCTTTCTGCGAGCGAATCAAAATACTCTTTATCCATCATAATATAGTCCTTACCATAGCTGTTTTCAACAATGTTTACTATTAAGTTATTTATCATCAGTGCGTTGAAATTACCTATTGCAGAGCTTTTAAATATATCGTCATCATCGATAAGTCCTGTTTTCATAGCATCTTGTCGGTCTTTTCCAATATAAGCGATAATGTCTGAAATTCTTACCACACAACCTTCTAATGTTGATGATATTAATGTTGTTGAATGATTTTTATCGGTATAACACTTTTCGACGGTTTTATCAAAAGCATCAAAATCGGATAGGGGAGCAGGAACATATTTTTCAAGCTCTATTTCTCCGTTGTGGCAAAGAATTCCGTCAAGCACCTGAAGACTTATATTGTGATTAAAAATTCCGTCAAGAACTCTGACGCTATGCACGTTATGATTGAAATACCTTCCTGTATTTGCATTATATAGTTCGTTTAATAAGCTTTCACCAGCGTGTCCAAATGGAGTATGACCGAGGTCGTGACCAAGTGCTATAGCTTCTATAAGGTCGGTATTTAAGTTTAATAGTCTGCCTATATTTCGTGCAATTCTCGACACTAACTGCACGTGATAAGCCCGTCGTGAAATATCATCATTTTTATATAGTGAAAAAACCTGTGTTTTGTCTGTATATCTATTGTAATAGGGACTATGAAGAATTTTTTCGATATCACGAACGTATGCAGGACGCCATAGGTTTGCTTTGTCGTGGTCCATATTTCTTCTTATGGCATTATCTGATAAAATATGTTTATCTTGCGTTTCATTTTTTATTCTTTCTTGAAGTTCTTTTGATAATGAAATGTATTTAGCCATATGTAAACTCTCCTGTGTATTATAAAAGACCATCTTGATAATGGCCTTTTATTTTTAATTATTATATATTTGCTGTTCTGTATCGTTCGCTTCCCTGAACTATTTTTTCTCTTTGTGAATTGTAAATTTCAGGGTCGATAGCATATGTAGGTACAACTTCACTCATAACCTGACGTATACGAGCAGGATCATTTGATTCAACTGCATTTTTTAGCTCAATCAAATTTTCTTCGATTGTTTGTACATCACTAAATGTTGGTCTTCCAACAAAAATCTTGCTATGATCAGTTTGTGATAGGTTTTCTTCGTCCATTAACAGTTCTTCGTAAAGTTTTTCACCTTTTCTAAGACCAGTAATTTCTATCTTTATATCAACATCTGGAGTGTATCCTGACAAGCGTATAAGATTTAGAGCAAGGTCATATATTCTAACGGGTTTACCCATGTCGAGGACAAATATTTCACCGCCGCTTGCATATGCCGATGCTTGAAGTACAAGCTGAGCTGCTTCCGGTATAGTCATAAAAAATCTTGTTATATTTTTATGAGTAACAGTAATAGGTCCGCCTTCTTTTATTTGTTGCTTAAATAGAGGTATAACAGAACCATTACTTCCAAGTACATTGCCAAAACGTACAGCTACAAATTCAGTTTTGCTTACTGTCTGCATAGACTGAATTATCATTTCACAAAATCTTTTTGTAGCACCCATTATGTTGGTTGGATTTACCGCTTTGTCAGTAGATATCATTACAAATTTTGATACACCGTATTTATCTGCGCATTTCGCCATATTATATGTACCAAATATATTGTTTTTAATTGCTTCGCCCGGACTTTCTTCCATTAGTGGAACGTGTTTGTGAGCCGCCGCATGAAATACGATGTCAGGTCTATGCACGTTGAATATCTGGTCAAGTCTTTCTTTATCTCTTATGCTTGCAACCAAAACCCTTGTGGAAAGCTCAGGATGGCTTCTTAAAAGTTCGTTTTGAATATCATAAGCATTGTTTTCATAAATATCAAGCATTACAAGCTTAGCAGGGGAGAAATTAGCTATCTGTCTGCAAAGCTCACTACCGATAGAACCAACACCGGTTACAAGTACGACTTTATCTTTTATATCGCCTGAAATTTTTTCGTTATCCAAAACAATAGGTTTTCTTGCTAAAAGGTCGTCCACCGATACATCTCTTATTTGATTGATAACACTCTGGTCTTTTAGTATCTGCGACAAACCTGGAATGATTTTAACTTTACAACCAGTTTTGTTGCATATGGTAATTAGATTTTGAAGTTCTTCGTCATCTGCTGATGGAATAGATATTATTATTTCATCAACGTTTTTCTTTTCACATATACTTTCAATCGCATATCTGTTTCCGAGAACTTCAGCACCCGCAAGAATTGTTTTGTACTTTAATGGGTCGTCATCTATTAGACCTACCACATTGTACATATCAATAGTAGCAGACTGTTTAATATCATTTAAAAGCATTCTGGCTGACTCGCCTGCACCAATAATTAAAATTCGTTTTTTTGTGGATGAAGGTGATTTTTGAGCATAGTATCTTGCGTATAATAAAAATAATCTAACCGCAATTCTGTATCCTACTACAAGGAAAACCTGAAACAAGCATGCAACTGGTAGTCTTCTTACCGGAAGAGGAAGATGAGTATCCATAATGTGATCGTAAAAATAACAAAGAAGACATGAAACAATAGCTGCTAATATAGCGACTAAGGCAAGCCTCATATATTCTTTTGACGAAGCCCTTGTCCAAAGATATCTATATATTTTAAATGCATTGAATAAAGCGGTAAAACAAATTATAGATATTACAATAGAATATGTAAAGTTACCGAAATATGGTGAATCTGTTAAAATCAACGCAAAAATAAAATAAGAAATAAGTATGCTGGCTATATCTGCAAGCCAGTATAAAAGTTTCATATTACTAATAATAAATCTTTTCACAAAAAATCCCCCCAACCAAAATATAATTAAATAACCATTCCGCCATTAGGACTTAGTACTTGTCCTGTAATATAGTTTGCCAAGTCAGATGCCAAAAATAGAATTGTGTTTGCAATATCCCTAGTTGTTCCGATTTTTTCAAGCGGTATCTCTTCAATGAGCTGAGAAAGTACCATAGTATCAATGTTTTTATTCATATCTGTATCAACAATGCCAGGTGCAACACAGTTTACACAAATGTTTGATGGCCCAAGCTCTTTTGCGAGAGCTTTTGTAAAACCAATTATAGCAGCCTTGGTAGTAGAGTATGCCACCTCGCATGATGCTCCGGTTATTCCCCAAATGGATGAAACATTAACTATCTTGCCATTTTTTTGATTAATCATATAGGGGAGAGCTTCCTTGGTGCAATTAAATGCTCCATCGACATTTGTAGCAAATATTTCTCTCCAACGCTCATACGATACATCGCCAAACACATCGGTATGCGATATACCTGCATTATTAACAAGTACATCAACTCCGCCAAATTTCTTATGTACTATGTCAAACATATTTCTTACATCTGATGGATTGGAAATATCTGCATATATGGCTAACGAGCCTGGGAGTTCTGCTGACAATTGTTCGGCTTTTTCTTTTGATGTCTTGTAGTTTATCACAACATTGTAGTCGTTTTCATAAAATAATTTTGCAGTATCGTAACCAATACCTCTCGATGCTCCTGTGACAAGAACAGTTTTCTTTTTCATTTTACCAACTCTTTAATTTATTTATTAGATTATTATATCATATTAGTATTTAAAAATCAATATTTATGTAAAACTACTGATATCTTTTTGTAAATGAAAATTGTTATTATTGATAATAAAAGACCTCTTGCAAAATTAAATGGTGTAATTGTAGTCAAAACAAGATTTAATTTAATGTTAAAATCAGCCCCCGACATATAAAGTGGAAGCATAACATATAGGTTTGTAAATGCAGCCATTATCGTCATAACAACTGTGCCTGCAAAAAGTGCTTTTATAGCTGTAGATTTAGTTTTATTGTGAGAATATATTGCTCCAATAACAAATACAAATATTCCATTTATTACAAAATTTGCAAATTCTCCTACAAATCCTGTAGACGTAATTGTGCAGTGAATTACATTTTTAATTAATTCTATAAGAACACCTGCAACCGGACCAAGAGCAAGTGCACCTATAATTGCTGGTAGGTCAGAAAATTCTATTTCAAGAAAACCTGCAACCTTTAACCCCATAATACTTCCAAGAAACTGTAGTATGCATGCCGCGGCAGCTAGTACACCTATTTTTGTCATATGATTTGTTTTCATAAGTAATAACCTCCAAATAAAAATGCCCTGCAAAAAATGCAGGGCATAATATAATTTAAAAATATACTGTATATTATTTTCTTCTTTCATCCAGACTTTACTGTCGGCTTTGGAATTACACCAAATCATACCATAAGGCTCGTGGGCTATAACCACCGGTGGGGAATTTCGCCCCGCCCTGAAGAAATATTAAGTTTTATGTTTTATTAATACATTCCCATACCGCCAGGCATTCCTGCACCGGCAGCAGCTGCAGCATTAGGGTCTTCCTTGTCAGCTACAAGACTTTCAGTTGTAAGAAGTGTTTTTGCTACGCTTGCAGCATTTTGAAGCGCACTTCTTGTAACTTTAGTAGGGTCTACTATACCTTCTTTAACCATATCAACATATTCTTCTGTAAGGAAGTTAAATCCTATACCGTCTTTACTTTCTTTGATTTTATCAATGATAACAGCGCCTTCTAATCCGGCATTTTTAGCAATCTGTTTAACTGGTTCTTCTAGTGCTTTAAGAACTATCTGAACACCTGTTTTTTCATCGCCATCAAGTGATGCCATAAGCTTTTCTACAGATGCTATTGCATTAATGTATGATGTACCACCGCCTGATACTATACCTTCTTCAACTGCAGCTTTTGTAGCAGCGAGAGCATCTTCAATACGAAGCTTCATTTCTTTCATTTCGGCTTCTGTGGCAGCACCAACTTTGATAACAGCTACACCGCCGGCAAGCTTAGCAAGTCTTTCCTGAAGTTTTTCTTTATCAAATTCAGATGATGTTTCTTCAATCTGATTTTTAATCTGATTAACTCTGTCTTTGATAGCATCTTTGTCACCGTTACCATCAACGATGATAGTATTTTCTTTCTGTACTTTAACCTGTTTTGCACGTCCAAGCATTTCAATAGTAGTTTCTTTAAGGTCAAGACCAAGCTCATCGGAAATAACCTGACCGCCGGTAAGAATAGCAATGTCACGAAGCATTTCTTTTCTTCTGTCACCAAAACCAGGTGCTTTAACACCGATACATACAAATGTACCTCTTAATTTATTAAGAACAAGAGTTGTAAGTGCTTCGCCTTCAATGTCTTCAGCTATAATAAGAAGTTTTTTACCCTGCTGAACAATTTGCTCAAGTACTGGTAGAATTTCTTGGATATTTGCAATCTTTTTATCGGTGATTAAAATGTAAGCATCATCTAAAACTGCCTCCATTTTGTCAGTGTCTGTTACCATATAAGGAGATATATAACCTCTGTCAAACTGCATACCTTCAACAACTTCGCAGTATGTGTTTGCTGTTTTAGATTCCTCAACAGTGATAACACCATCGCTAGTAACTTTTTCCATAGCATCGGCTATTAAGTTACCGATGTTTTCGTCAGCAGAAGATACAGCGGCAACTCTTGCTATATCATCTTTACCATTTACTTTTTTACTTGTAGTTAAAATGTACTCAATTGCAGTATCAACGGCTTTTTGAATACCTTTTTTAACTATCATAGGGTTTGCGCCTGCAGCTACGTTTTTAAGACCTTCTCTTATAAGTGCCTGAGCGAGTAGGGTAGCAGTAGTAGTACCATCACCTGCAACGTCATTTGTTCTAGTAGCAACCTCTTTGACAAGTTGTGCACCCATATTTTCGAATGCATCTTCAAGCTCAATTTCCTTTGCTATTGTAACACCATCGTTTGTGATAAGTGGTGAACCAAATTTCTTGTCAAGGACAACATTTCTTCCTTTAGGACCAAGTGTTATTTTAACAGTATCAGCAAGCTTATTAACACCTGCTTCAAGTGCACGTCTTGCTTCTTCTCCGTATAAAATCTGTTTAGCCATTATATTTACCTCCTTAAATGTCTTATTCAACTATAGCAAGTATGTCGTTTTGTCTTATAATAATATATTCAACGCCGTCAAGTTTTACCTCAGTACCTGCGTACTTGCTTGTAAGAACTTTATCGCCGACTTTAACTTCCATTTTAATTTCTTTACCTTCAACAATGCCACCAGGACCTACAGCTACAACCTGGGCTACCTGTGGTTTTTCTTTTGCTGTGCCGGCAAGTATAATGCCGCTTTTTGTGGTTTCTTCAGCTTCTACCATTTTGATAACAACTTTATCGCCTAATGGTTTGATGTTCATATATATTACCTCCAATATATTGTGTTTTAGCACTCTTTAGGTTTGAGTGCTAACTTCAATGTTATAATGATATCAAATTAATTATATAATGTCAATGAGTATTTTGTAAATTATATGTTAATTAAATGTTAATTAGGATTTCTTTTATAAGATTAGAAAATTTTTCTTTTACTTTTTCGCCCGTTTCATTTACTTCTTCGGCCGTAAGCTTTTTACCTGTAATGCCGGCAGCCATATTTGTTATACAAGATATACCAAGCACATTCATACTACAGTGATTTGCACATATAACTTCTGCGACACTTGACATTCCAACACAGTCTGCACCTAGTACGGAAAGCATCTTTATTTCGGCAGGAGTTTCAAAACACGGTCCGGACATATATGCATATACACCGGTTTTGAGATTTATACCGATTTTTTCGGCAGAAGATTTTGCAATATCTCTAAGTCTTACGTTGTAAGCATTTGTCATATCATTAAATCTTGGGCCAAAAAAATCAAGATTTTCACCTCTTAAAGGATTATCACTGCATAGCTTTATGTGGTCGGTAATTAACATTAAATCACCAACCTCAAAATTCTTGTTAATTCCGCCGGTTGCGTTAGTAACAACAAGTGTTTTAACACCAAGCATAGCGAGCACTCTTATAGGGTACACCGTTTCTTCCATAGAATATCCTTCGTAGTAGTGCAGTCTGCCATTTAGCAAGATGACATCTTCATTATTTATTTTGCCAAATATCATTTCGCCTTTGTGACCCGGCGCAGTTGATGATTTAAAATATGGAATATCCTTGTATGATAATGTGCATCTATCACTAATTTCATCGGCAAGTGTATGAAGTCCCGAGCCAAGAATAATGGCTTTTTTTGGAATATTATTTACTTTTGATGAAATGAAATCAGCGCTTTCCTTTATCTTATCAAGTAATGACATTTTATCACCTGCTTAAACGTTAAATCTAAATAGAATTATATCCCCGTCGTTTACAACATATTCCTTACCCTCAAGTCTAACCAAGCCTTTTTCTTTTGCAGCCGCATGTGAACCATTCTCAATAAGGTCGTCATATGATACTACTTCGGCTCTTATAAATCCTCTTTCAAAATCAGTGTGGATTTTTCCTGCTGCCTGCGGAGCTTTGGTACCTTTTGTAATAGTCCATGCTCTAACTTCAGGCTCACCTGCAGTAAGATAGCTTATTAAACCAAGAAGAGAATAACTCTTTTTAATTAGTCTGTTAAGACCTGATTCTTCAAGCCCCATATCGTGTAAGAATTCAAGCTTTTCTTCATCAGTAAACGAAGAAATTTCTTCTTCAATCTTAGCTGAGATAGGGAGTACCTCTGAATTTTCCTTTGCTGCAATCTCAGTAAGTTCAGCAATTAACTTATTGTTTTCAATGCCGTTTATAAAATCATCTTCAGATACGTTTGCAGCGTATATAACGGGCTTTAAAGTAAGAAGTGATATTTCTTTTAGGAATTCTTCATCTTCTTTTGAATATTCAAGACTTCTTGCAGGAAGTCCGCTTTCAAGGGTAGTTTTGATTTTTTCTAAAAGCTCAAGCTCGACAGCGTACTTTTTATCTCCTGATTTAAGCATTTTCTTTGTTCTGTCTATTCTTTTGTCTATCATTTCTATGTCTGCAAATATAAGTTCAAAATTTATTGTTTCAATGTCCCTTGCAGGTCCGATTGAACCATCAACGTGAACAATGTTTGCATCTTCAAAACATCTTACAACGTGAACAATTGCATCTACCTCTCTAATATGAGAAAGAAATTTGTTTCCAAGACCTTCACCTTTGCTAGCACCCTTAACAAGTCCAGCGATATCAACAAATTCAACAGTCGCTGGTGTAACTTTTTTTGGATTGTACATTTCGCTAAGTCGGTCTAGTCTTTCATCAGGAACAGCAACTATACCTACGTTTGGTTCAATAGTACAGAATGGATAATTGGCAGATTCAGCGCCAGCCTGAGTGATTGCGTTAAAAAGTGTGCTTTTACCTACGTTTGGTAATCCAACTATACCTAATTTCATATTTATCTGCATCTCCTTTGTTTTTATATAAAATCATATATTTTAATTTAAATTATCTGTGATATTCTACCATAGTAAGCTAAAAAAGTCAATTATTATGCATTTTATAATAAGTGTGTTGATTTAATCAAAATATTTATAAAAATTGTGTTGATTTTTCTCGGATAAATATATATAATATATGTATATGAATTTTTAAGGAGGATTGTTTAATATGGCAAGTATAACTAAAGACACAATTATCGCTGACGTACTTAAAATAGATGCAGGTACTGCACCATTCTTTTTAGAGATTGGTATGCACTGTCTTGGATGTCCGTCTGCTAGCGGAGAAACAGTTGAAGAAGCTTGTGCTGTTCACGGCGTTGACGTTGATGAATTACTTGATAAGATCAACACATATCTTGCAAATAAATAATTTTAAAAGTTACAAAGCGCAGTATCATTTTAAATGGTACTGTTGCTTTGAATACTTTTTAATTATGCATTATATTTGGTGATAAATAGTTTTTATCAATAACGACGGCTGACAATAGTCGTCTTTTTATTTTATATGGGGTGAATTTGATGAAGGATAAAACAAAGGTAAATATACGAATTTTCGACCAGGATTATACAATCGTTGGTACTGAAAATGAAGAATACATACAGAAGATTGCATTGTATGTTGATAAAAAAATGCGCGAAATGGCGCATGCTACAAATAATAGTTTGAAACCGCATATGCTTGCAGTGTTATCTGCTGTTAACATCTGTGATGAGTACTACAAATTAAAAGAAAAATCAGAGCATTTAGACGGAGTTGAAAAAAAAGCTACCGAAGAAACCGAAGCTCTATCCAATAAAAATAAAATGCTCAAAAAGGAAAATGATTATCTAAAAGAAGAAATTCAAAATCTTAAGATAGAGCTAGCAAGAAGAGATGCGAGAAGAGAAGGAAGATAAGTTGTCTATTAAACCTGAGATATTAGCACCTGCAGGAAGCTACGAATGTCTTGTTGCTGCAGTTGAAAACGGTGCCGATGCGGTATATGTCGGCGGTAAAAAATTTAGTGCAAGAAAAAATGCCATTAACTTTTCTGACGAAGAATTGGAAACGGCTGTTTCTTATGCACACAATCGTGATTGCAAGGTATATGTTACACTTAATACACTTGTAACTGATGATGAGATTTCAGGAGTTTTTGAATTTATAAAACATTGTTATAACATCGGCATTGACGCACTAATAGTGCAGGATTTGTCGATTGTTTCATTAATAAGAGAATATTTTCCTGATTTTCCCATTCACGCAAGCACACAGATGACCGTTTATTCGCTTGATGGCGTGAAAATAGCAGAAAAGCTTGGCTTTAAAAGGGTAGTGCTTTCGCGCGAACTTTCGGAAAACGAGATAAAATATATTTGTGAAAATTCGAAAATTGAGATAGAAGTTTTTGTACACGGCGCAATATGCGTAAGTTATTCCGGACAGTGCCTTCTTAGCAGTATGATCGGTCAGCGAAGTGGTAATAGAGGAAACTGTGCTCAGCCATGCAGATTGCCATACACATTGTGTGACAAAAATGGAAATAACATCAGTAAGTCTGAAAAATATATCTTAAGTCCAAAAGATATGTGCCTCTTAAACGAAATTGACAGATTAAAAAAATGCGGTGTTAAATCCTTTAAAATCGAAGGAAGAATGAAAAATAAGGAGTATGTTGCGACTACTACAAGAGTGTATTCAAAAGCACGTGACGGCAAATTTGTTTCAAACGAAGATTTTGATAGCCTCGAAAATATATTTTCGCGCTCTGGTTTCACAAAAGCATATTTCAACGACGAAAAATTAGGTAAAGACTTTTTAAACATATATAAAAGTAACGATGATGTTTATGAAAATATAAGTACAAGTACACTTAAAAAAGCTCGTGATACTATAGAAGAAAACTCAAGAAAAATTAAAATTAATTTAGAGGTTTTTGCAGAGGTTTCCAAGCCGCTCAAAGTTTTATGCACTGACGGAAAAAATAAAATAACTGTCGAAAGTGAAAATATTATTCAAAAAGCATTATCAAAACCTACAACCTCTGAAGTTATACAAAGACAGTTTGAAAAACTCGGTGATACACCGTTTATAATAGAAAACATTAATATTAAGTCGGACGATGATATTTTTCTTCCACTTGGTGAGATAAATAAGATTCGCCGAGATATGTCAGATGCTCTTACAAAATGTAGAACAGCTATTAATCGAATAAAATCAAATGTTAAGTACGTACCACACAAATATAATACAGAGTCCGCAAAAGAGATTGTATATAATGCGGAGATAGTAAACATTAATCAGGCGAAGCATCTTTTGAATTTTGATTTTAAAAAGATTTTTGTTCCATACCACGTTGTGATGGATAACATAGACTTTTTTAGAAATAATTCTCAAAAGTTTGTGTGTATATTGCCTGTTGTGACAAGAGATAAGTATAAATTTGATTTTGATAAAGTATCTTTTATGGATGTAGCAGTATCAAATATTGGTCAGGTTGAAAAATATGGTGAAAATGCATACGGTCAACATAATTTAAATGTATATAACACGCTTGCACTTGAAGAATATAAAAAATTCGGATTGAAATCGGTTGTTTTATCGCCTGAGCTTAACATTAATCACATAAAGCAAATCACAGTTGATATAGCTACTGAAATAATTGTCTACGGCAGACTTCCTGTTATGAATACTGAAAATTGTGTTCTTATGGCAGAGTATGGAAAATGCCAATGCAAAAGCGGTGAATATTATTTTTTAAAAGACAGAATTTCTAAAAAATTCCCTGTGTTTACTAATAAATACAACTGTACAAATACTATTTATAATTCCGCTCCAATATGTATGTCAGATAAACTTGAAGAGCTTTATAATACAAATGTAACTGCATTCAGATTTATATTTACAACAGAAACTACTGATGAGATAAATCATATAACAGAGCTGTATAAAAAACAGATAAAAGCAGATTTTGAATTTACCAGAGGACACTTTTTCAGAGGTGCACTATGAGGTATATAACGCTTGCGGATAAAATAGTCATAGTATCAATTATCGTCATTTCAATTGCGATTTCTATTTTTTTTGTGGCAGAAACAAAAGGCACAGGAGAACTTTATGTTAAAATAGAATCGTGTGGCGAAGAATATGCTGTTTATCCACTAAATAATTTTGAAAAAACAATTGAAATTGATACTAAATTTGGATATAATGAAATAAAGATTTATAATGGGAATGTTTGGGTAAGCAAAAGCGATTGCAACGACAAATTGGAAATGCTAGAAGGCCATATCTCCAACGAAGGTCAAATGCTTATTTGTATGCCAAACAGACTTGTTGTAAGCATTGTTTCAGACGATATCCGGGTTGATGGAGTAACATACTGATATGAAATATTATAGCACTAAAAAATTCATAGTGTGTTCGTGCCTTTGTGCGCTTGCTATAGTTCTTCAAATTCTTGAAAATTATATTCCAATTATTCCGTCTGTTCCTGGTGGAAAGCTTGGAATTGCAAATGTGGTTGTGCTATTTGTACTTTATACATATAGTGCGAAATACGCTTTTGTAATTTCCATTTTAAAAGCTGTTATAGCTACACTTTTGTATGGCGGAATTAACGCTATGATTTACAGTCTTTCAGGGGCACTTTTTAGTGTCATAGCTATGATTTTATTTGAAAAATATCTTAGTAAATACTTAAGTGTTATCGGAATAAGTATAATTGGTGCTGTATTTCACAATTTTGGTCAGGTTATCGTGTCGGTTCTTATAGTTAATAACATACTAATAATCGGCTATCTTTCACCTTTATTGATTATCTCGATTATTTCAGGCACTTTAACTGGTATTTGTGTAATTTTTACCCTAGAAAAATTTAAAAAGGATTTTAAAATATGAAAAAATTTGTTTTAGCATCGAAATCTCCAAGAAGAAGAGAACTTCTCGAAAATATAAAAATTGATTTTGAAATATACGAAAGCAATACAGATGAAAACGTAGTTGATAAATCACTTTCGCCAGATTTATATGTAAGAGAACTTGCACTCTTGAAAGCTACTGATGTTGCAGGGAAACTAAAGGGCGAAGATGTATATGTGATAGGTTCTGATACGGTTGTTGCTATTGACGATAAAATACTTGGTAAGCCTGCAGATAACGATGATGCAACAAATATGCTTAAAGCACTTAGCGGAAGAGAACACTATGTATATACAGGTATATGCGTTGTTTATGCAAAAACTATGGAAGCGTGTTCATCATATGAAAGAACAGACGTTAAATTTCGTCATCTTACTGACGAAGACATTAGTAAATATTTAGCTAAAGAAAATGTCCTTGACAAAGCAGGGGCTTATGGTATACAAGGCGTGGCAGGCGTTTTTGTTGAACAAATAAATGGTGATTATTTCAACATAGTAGGTTTACCTGTCCATAAACTGTCAATACTACTAAAAAATGAATTTCAAATTGATATATTAGACTAACAATTTAGTAAAGGAGCACTTATATGAAAAAAGACATCGGAATTGACCTTGGTACTGCCAACACACTTGTTCATTTGAAATCAAAAGGAATAGTTGTAAATGAACCTTCTGTTGTTGCTATAAATAAAGAGTCGGGACAGGTACTAGCTGTTGGCGATGAAGCTAAACAAATGCTTGGAAGAACACCTGGTAATATCGTTGCAATAAGACCTTTAAAAGATGGTGTAATAGCTGATTTTGATGTTACGCAAGCAATGCTTAAATACTTCATAAAAAAAGCATATCCGGGTAACGGTTTTATAAAACCAAGAGTTATCGTGTGTGTGCCATCTGGAGTTACTGAAGTTGAAAAAAGAGCTGTTGAAGAAGCTACTGTTCAGGCAGGCGCAAGAGAGGTTTATCTTATAGAAGAACCTATGGCTGCAGCAATTGGTGCAAATCTTCCGGTTGAAACTGCTACAGGAAGTATGGTGGTTGATATTGGCGGCGGAACAAGTGAAGTTGCAGTAATTTCTTTGGGTGGTATTGTTGCAAGCGTATCACTTAGAATAGCAGGCGATGAGTTTGACAATGCTATTATTCAATATATAAAGAAAATGTACAATCTTATGACAGGAGAGAGAACTGCTGAGGCTATTAAGATTGGTATTGGTTCGGCATATCCTGTTTTTGAAGAACAGACTATGGAGGTAAAGGGTAGGGACCTTATGACAGGTCTTCCTAAGACTATTGTAATATCTTCCGATGATGTAAGAGAGGCGTTAAAAGAGCCTGTTGAGGCGATTGTAAATGCAATAAAATCAACACTTGAAAAAACACCGCCCGAACTTTCGTCTGATATTATGGACAGAGGTATCACACTTACAGGTGGTGGCGCTCTTCTTCGAGGCCTTGATAAACTTATAGAAGCCCAGACAGGTATGCCTGTAAATATAGCTGATACACCTTTAAACTGCGTTGTTATGGGCACAGGAAAGGTTCTTGACGAGATAGAAACATTAAGAAGCGTACTTGTAAATTTAAGAAGAAAATAATTATTGAACGGTTTGATGTAAATGTCATTTTTTGCTCGAAACAAGTTTAAAATAATTTTAGGTGTTATTACATTATTTTTTGTAATAATAATGGCATTATCAAGTATACCAAAAAATAGCTCAGGTTTTGTGGGGAATTTCTTTGGTATGCTTATTTCGCCTGTTCAGAAATGCGTCAACAAAGTCGTTTCATCAACTGAAGATTTTATGGTATTTATACTAAATATGAAAAGCTACGAAAAAGACAATGAAAAGCTTAAAGATGAAATTTCCTCTTTGTATACCGAGGTAAGGGAAACAGAGGATTTAAAAAAAGAAAACGAAACACTAAGAAATATGCTTGAACTTAAGTCGCGTGAAGTTGAATACGACCTTGTTGCATCTGAGATTATCGCACGCGAAAGCGATAATTGGTATTGTATCTTCACTTTAGACAAAGGGACAAACCAAGGTCTTGCAAAAAATGATTCAGTAATTACACCTGATGGTCTTGTGGGACACATTTATGAGGTTGGTAAAAACTGGTCCAAGGTTATAACCATTGTAGATTCTACAAGCTCAGTAGGAGCTGTTTTAAAAAGAACGGGTGACACAGCTATCATAGAAGGCAGTTTGGATTATCAAAATGAAAATATGTGTAAGCTGACATATTTATCTAAAAATGCAAATATAACCGAGGGCGATTACATAGAAACCTCCGGAATGGGCGGAATATATCCAAGCGGATTGTATATCGGAAGGGTAAAAGAAATCATTGCCGATCCTAACGGTATAACACAACAGGCACTTGTTGAAACAGCGGTTAATTTCGGCGACCTAAGACAGGTATTTGTAATAAGAGGGGAAATAACTGAATAATGAAATCATTTCTTCACTATTTGTTTTTTATAATACTTTTTATATTACAAACCACACTAAGTAAATATATAAGCTTTTTTGGTGTTTTTCCAAACCTTTTGCTTGTATACGTTATTTGTTTGTGTTTGATTTTTTCTGATGTTAAATCCATTATTTTAGCTACTGTTGCAGGTCTTGCTCTTGATTTGTATGGTGGTATAGTAATTGGATTTAACGCACTTTTTTATATGTATTTTTCGCTTGCTACAGTTTATTTTGGCGAGAATTTTTTCAGAGGCAGAAGAGCTGTTACACTTCTTTATACAGCAATTTCGACTTTTTTGTATGAAATTATATATTATGTGTTGTTTTTCGCCATATGGAACAGAGGCGGAAGTTTTAATAATGTTACATATATACTCTTTATGGAAATATTGTGTAACACGATATTTGTATTGCCTATTTACTCGTTGGTTAGAAAAACCGATGTATCGGGCTTTAGACTTAGTAAATAAAGGAAGTGGTAAAAGTGTTTGCAAACTTTTTTAAAGACAGAAAAAATATTATCATAATAGCATTTTCTGTTTTTGTTTTTGCGTGCTTTTTAAGACTTGTATCACTTCAGGTTGTAAAAGGAGAGGATTATCTTACCCAGTCTAAAAACAGACTTATGAGCTCTATGAGTATTCCTGCTCCGCGCGGAGAGATTACCGATAGATACGGTAGACCGTTTGTTACAAATAAAACAGGATTTTCGGTAGAAATTCAAAAATCCAACATAACAACTGATGAGCTTAACAATATAATATATAACTTACTTGTTTTAATGGATTCTGAAGGCGAAAAATACACTGATTCTCTTCCGATATCGGACAAACCATACGTATATACTTTCGAAGATAATGATGCCAAAAAAGATAAAATAGCTGATTTCCTAAAGGCAGAAAAACTAAGCAGTGATATTTCAGCTGATATAGCTATCGAAGAATTAAAAGATAAATACGATATAACCGAGAATTATGGTGATTACCTTAGAAAAGTAATCGGAATACGTTATGAAATGAGTATACGAGGATTTTCGGTGAACACTCCATATACACTTTGCACTGATGTTGGTGTGAGTACTATCACCAAAATAAAAGAGCAGGGTGAAATATTTAAAGGTGTAAGCATCTCCACAGTCCCTATTAGGCAATACAGCGGAAATCTTGCAGCGCATTTACTTGGCAGAGTTGGTATAATTTATAAAGAAGAATATGAAGAATTAAAAGATGAAAATTATGGTATGAATGATATCATCGGAAAAGATGGTATGGAAAAATATCTCGAAAAATACATACGTGGAAAAGACGGTGTAAACAGTGTTATTCAAACCATTGACGGAAAAACATCTTCTATTTCAAATGCTACTCCTGCAACACCTGGTAATAATGCTATATTAACACTTGATATGGATGTACAGAGAGTTGCAGAAAAATCCCTTGAGCAAAACATTCTCAAAATAAGAGCACAAGGTATGGAGAGCGATGATAAACGTGGTGCCGGAGCAGGTGGAGGTGCTGTTGTAGCGCTTGACGTAAATACAGGTGAAACGATCGCAATGGCAAGTTATCCAACGTATAATCCGGCAACATTTGATGAGGATTATTCTAAACTGTACAATGATAAACAAAAGCCTATGTTTAACCGTGCTATAAGCGGAACTTACCCTCCGGGTTCAGTATTTAAAATGGTTACTGCCGTTGCGGGTATGGAAGAAAAAGCGGTAAGACCAGGTGAAATAATCGAGGATAAGGGTATATATAAATACTACAATCAGTCATTTAATTGCTGGATATGGTCTGATCAGGGCAGAACTCACGGCAGAATTAATATATCTCAAGCTATTATGCATTCTTGTAACTATTATTTTTACGAAATAGGTAAAAGAATGGGTATAGACAAGCTTTATAAATATGGCAAAAATTTTGGGCTAGGTGAATATACAGGTATCGAACTGGAAGGCGAAGCGAAAGGTGTTCTTGCAAATAGAAAATATAAAGAAAGCACCTTTAATGAACAATGGTATCCCGGTGATACAGTTCAGGCGGCTATCGGGCAGTCATATAATTTATTTACCCCGGTACAGATTGCAAACTATATTGCCACATTTGCAAATGGCGGCACAAGATATAAGGTGCACTTACTAAAAGAAGTAAGAGAGCATTCTACAGGTAGAATTATACTTAAAAATGAGCCTGAAGCAGTGAGTAAAATCGACATTAGTCCCGAAACATACGATGCCGTCAGAGATGGTATGCACCTTACAAGTAGGGAAGGTACTGCAAGCAACGTCTTTATGGATTATCCTATTGCTGTGTGTTCAAAAACTGGCTCTGCACAGGTTTCTACAGGAGTTGCTAACGGTGTATTTGTTGCATATGCTCCATATGACAATCCACAAATTGCGGTTGCAGTAGTTGTTGAGAATGCAGGTTCGGGTAATGCCATTGCACCGGTCGCAAAAGATATCTTTGACCAGTATTTTGGAATAAACTCATACATTCCAACGAATGCAGGTGAGAATTTTTACGGATTTAATCAGTAAAAATTTCACTTAATATATAGACTATTTGAAAAAAATGTGATAAAATGTTAGTCGAGTGCACGGAGGTGACTTTCAAAATGAGCGAAATTATTGTTATTACGTCAGGAAAAGGCGGTGTTGGTAAAACGACATCAGTCGCAAATATAGGTATTGGTCTAGCAAAAAAAGGAAAAAAAGTTGTTTTAATAGATGCAGATATTGGTCTTAGAAATTTAGACATTCTTCTCGGTATGGAAAATGACGTAGTATATGATATCGCTGATGTAATACTTGGAAATTGCGGATTAAGGCAGTCACTTATTCGCTCTGAAATTTCCGAGAATTTATATTTGCTTCCTGCCTCACAATCCACAGAAAAATACGTTTTAAATTCTGAAGATATTGGTATGATATGCCAAAAACTTGCAGATGAATTTGACTACATTTTGATTGATTGCCCTGCTGGAATAGGGAATGGCTTTAAAAATGCTGTCACCTGTGCTGACAGAGCTATTGTTGTCACCGGCGGCGAAAAGACTGCCGTAAGAGATGCAGACAGAGTAATCGATAAATTAAACGAGTACGGCATACATAATAATCATATTCTTATAAACAGAATTCGAAAAAATTTGGTAAAATCAGGAGATATGATTAATCCTGATGATGTTATTGACACGCTTGGTGTAAAAATAATAGGACTTATCCCTGATGATGATGCAGTTATAATTTCAACTAATAAAGGTTTGCCATGCATATTGGACAAGTCATCATTTGTCAGTATGGCGTTTGAAAACATTACAAAAAGAATAATGGGTGAATCTGTACCTGTTATAGATTTGTACAAAAAGAAGAAAAAAATATTTTTATTTTCTAAAAAATAAGACGTTATAAATTTCAAGGAGGACGGTTTATTATGAATATTGCATTAATTGCTCACGACAAGAAAAAAGAACTTATGGTTCAGTTTTGTATTGCGTATAAAGGCATTTTTGCAAAGCACAACCTTTCCGCTACAGGCACTACAGGCGGTCTTATAATGGAAGCAACTGATCTTAATGTACATAGATTTTTGTCGGGTTCGCAAGGCGGTGATCAGCAGATATGCGCAAGAATTGCTTACAATGAAATTGACTTAGTTCTATTTTTTAGAGACCCAACTACTGCACAGTCGCACGAGCCTGATGTAATGTCAATGATGAAACTTTGTGATATGCATAATATACCTATTGCAACAAATGTCGCAACCGCAGAAGTTCTGATACAGGGGCTAGAACGTGGCGACCTTGATTGGAGAGATATAGTTAATCCCAAAATCAAATAAGTAAGAGGAAATAATATGAATTATATTATTAAAAATACCACCATCGTCACTATGGATAATGATAAAGTTATTGATAATGGCTATATTATAATTGAAAACGGAGATATTATTAGAGTTTGCAACGGTGAATTTTCAGGCGACGAAAGTAAATATACAATAATTGATGGTACAGACAAGCTTGTTATGCCGGGGCTTATAAATTGTCATACTCATACGCCTATGGGGCTAATGAGAAGTTACGGCAGCGGCCTTCCGCTTGATCGTTGGCTTAACGAAAAAATATTTCCTATAGAAGATAAGCTTACTGATGACGATATGTACTGGGGCACTACGCTTGCGATATGCGAGATGTTATCTACAGGTACTACGTCATTTAATGATATGTATTTTCAAACTCATATGACTGCAAAGGCAGTTTTAAAGAGCGGCATGCGTGCCGTTCTTACTTATTGTGGTACGTGCTTTGCGCCGTACGACGACTACAGTACTTTGAAAAGAGTAGAAAACAACAGAAGATTATATGCAGATTTTAAATCAAATGATAAAATAAAGGTTTCGGTTTCACCTCATGCGGTTTATACTTGCACCGACCAGTTCTTAGCTGATGATGCAAAAGAGGCGAAACGCTTAAACACTATTATTCATACGCATTTATCTGAAACAGTTAAGGAAAATGACGATTGCATAAGAAAAAAGGGGAAAACACCAACACAGCATATGCGTGACTTGGGCATTTTTGATTCACCAACTGTTGCAGCGCATTGTGTTCACTTAACCGATGATGATATTGATATTTTGAAAAAATACGATGTGTCAGTTGTTAATAATCCCACAAGCAATTTAAAGCTTGGTAGCGGAATTTGTGATATAGCAAAGCTTATGAAAAAGGGTGTAAATGTAACGCTTGGTACTGATGGAGCATCTTCTAATAACAACCTAAATATGTTTGAGGAAATGCATATTGCATCTATTCTTGTAAATGGTTCAAATATGGACGCATCTCTAATTACAGCAAATGATGTACTTAAAATGGCGACTATTAATGGTGCAAAGGCTTTAAAACTTGACAGAGTAGGCGCGATAAAAGAAGGATACAAGGCAGACATCATTATGATTGACCTTGATAAACCTCATTTTATGCCAATGCATAATTTTGCGGACAATCTTGTGTATTCAGCCCAAGGGTCAGATGTATGTATGACTATGGTTGATGGAGAAATTCTATATAAAGACGGAAAATATACTACAATTAATATAAGTGAAGTGAAGGATAATATAAATAAAATTTTCCAAAGACTTTTTGATTAGGAGGATATTATGGGATTATTTAATTTTGGCTTTGATAATGAAGGCCCTGGAGTAGCCAAAGATGCTCCGGAAAAGAAAGGTTTTTTCCAATTCATTGAACTTTTCTTTAGAAAAATTGGTAAATATATTGCTCTTAATATTTTATATGTAATTATTAATATACCACTAATACTTGGAATAGTGATATCTGTTTGGCCCCACGAGGCATTTCTTTCGTCTAACGGAACAGTTCCTCCGTTTTATTTTACCGGAGATGCAGTAGGACTTGCACTTATGATTGTTTCGGTGTTTATAATCGGACCGGCAAATACAGGGTATTGCTATATTCTAAGAAATTTTGCGCGCGAAGAACACGCTTGGATTTTTGCTGATTTTTTTGGTCAGTTCAAAAAAAATTACAAACAAGGAATATTAATGAGTCTTGTAGAAATTATTGTTCCGGTTATACTATATCTTATGTTTGTTTTTTATGGATATATGCTCCCGCATTCGGCAGGAAACAATCAGACGCTTATATTGATTGCAAATATATGTAAAATATTTACTATTTTCGCTACAATTTTCTTTATAATGATGCACAAATATATATACATTATGATTGTAACGTTTGACTTGAAATTTATTCAGATTATAAAAAACGCTGCAATTTTTACAATTGCAAAGCTTCCGTATAACCTTGTTATTTTTTTCATTCAAGCGCTTTTGCTTGCTTTGGCATTTGGGTTTAACTTTACAGTAGGTGTAATACTTTCATTGCTAATTTTAATATCATTGTTATACTTTATTGATGTATTTTACGGTTATTCAGTGGTAGACAAATATATGATGAAAGATACCAATGAAAACAAATAAAAAATAGTTAGTTATACCTAAATATGGGTATATATGATAATGGTGATTTATGACAGACAGTAAGAAAAATGTTGAAATCTATACAGACGGCGCATGCAGTGGCAATCCCGGAAAAGGCGGATACGGAGTAGTACTTAAGTTTGGTGATGCAACTAAAGAAATGTCGCAAGGGTTTAAGCTTACTACAAACAACCGTATGGAAATACTTGCGGCTGTAAAGGGGCTTGAGGCGCTTAAATATCCTTGTAATGTAAAGCTATACAGTGATTCAAAGTATTTAGTTGATTCCGTTAACCAAGGCTGGATTATAAAATGGCAAAAAAACAACTGGATGCGAACTAAAAGTGAGCCTGCAAAAAATATAGACTTATTCAAAAGACTTTTAAAACTTTTGGAAATTCACTCTGTTGAATTTATATGGGTAAAAGGTCACGCAGGCCATCCAATGAATGAGCGTTGTGATGAGCTCGGTGTTGCAGCATATAACGGAAACAATCTTATTGACGACGAAGGCTTTGTAGAATAATTATTTTTCCATAGCAGATAATATCTGTTAATGGAGGGATTATATATGTTAATAGCTGTTGAAAATGGGCTACAAAATATTAAATCAAAATTATTATCTATCGGATATGATGTTGTTGATTTAGACAATTGTAACATTAGTGTTGATGCTATCGTGTATAAAAGTATACATTTAGATGCACATAATATATCACGTTTTACAAATTCAAGTAATCCTAACGGAATACTGATGATATATGCAAATAACAAATCTTTTGATGAAATAGACAATATATTAAAGACAAGGGTATACAGTCCTTTGTTTTAGAAGGAGCGAGATTAATAATGGACAAACAGATATATTTTGACCATGCCGCTACCACATTTGTAAAAGAAGAGGTACTAAATGCTATGTACCCTTATTTTACACAGAGCTTTGGTAATGCATCTTCAATATATAAAATTGCAAGAGAAAACAGAAAGGCGATAGATAACGCAAGAGATACTGTTGCTAACATAATAGGTTGCAAATCATCTGAGGTGTATTTTACAGGTTCAGGAAGCGAAGCTGATAACTGGGCGATAAAGGGTGCAGCTTATGCAAGAAAAGATAAGGGAAATCATATTATTACAAGCGCTATTGAACATCACGCCGTACTTCATACACTTCAGCATCTTGAAAAACAAGGTTTTGAAGTAACATATCTTCCCGTAAATGAGTATGGCGAAATATCTATTGATGACCTTAAAAATGCCATAAAAGATACAACCATACTTATAACAATAATGTATGCTAACAATGAAATCGGAACTATTCAGCCAATAGCTGAGATAGGTGAAATCGCACGAGAACACAAAATATTATTCCATACTGATGCAGTACAGGCAGTAGGTGCTGTTCCAATCAATGTTGATGAATTAAATGTAGATATGATGTCTATGTCTGCTCATAAATTCTACGGACCAAAGGGAGTAGGGGCACTATACGTAAAACGTGGTATAGGATTATCAAACCTTATCCACGGCGGCGGTCAGGAATCTGGCAAAAGAGCTGGTACTGAAAATGTTCCCGGCATTGTTGGTATGGCTAAAGCGCTAGAGTTAGCGAATACAAATATCAATGAAAAGGTTGAAAGCTTGTCTTCTAAAAGAGATTATATCATAGACAGAATTTTAGATGAAATTCCATATGTAAGACTAAACGGAGCACGCGAAAACAGATTGCCAGGTAATGTAAATATATCTTTTAAATATATTGAAGGTGAATCACTACTTTTGATGCTTGATAATAAAAATATTGCTGCATCATCAGGCAGTGCGTGTACTTCAGGCTCGTTAGACCCATCACACGTTCTGTTGGCGATAGGATTGCCGCACGAGATTGCACACGGTTCGTTACGAATAAGCATAGGCGAAGAAAATACTCAGGAAGAAATTGATTATTTGCTTGAAGTATTGCCAAAAATTGTAGAAACACTAAGAATGATGTCACCTCTATATGAAGAGGTATTAAACTGATAAAGGGGGAATCAAATATGATGTACAGCGAAAAGGTTATGGACCATTTCACAAATCCACGTAATGTCGGTACGATCGAGGATGCAAACGCTGTAGGCCAGGTTGGTAACGCAAAATGCGGAGATATAATGAAAATATATATGAAAATTGAAGATGACGTTATAAAAGATGTCAAATTCAAAACATTTGGCTGCGGTGCTGCAGTTGCTACAAGCAGTATGGCTACTGAGCTTGTAAAAGGCAAAACTATTGACGAAGCACTCGGGCTTACCAATAAGGCTGTTATGGAAGCACTTGACGGACTTCCACCTGTAAAGGTGCATTGTTCAGTGCTTGCGGAAGAAGCTATAGCTGCTGCAATACAGAACTACTATGACAGACTTGGAATTGATAAAAAAGTTGCTAAAGGTTGCGACGGTTGTTGCGAAACTTGTCACAATCATTAATAGAATTTCAAAAGACATACGAATTAACGTATGTCTTTTTGTTTTGTAAAAAGAAAAACCGCAGTTATAAAACTGCGGTTTTAGTATTAACATTAGTTAATAATTATTTATTCATTGCCTCTTCGATAGCAACTGCAACAGCAACTGTAGCACCAACCATTGGGTTGTTACCCATGCCAAGGAATCCCATCATTTCAACGTGAGCAGGAACTGAAGAAGAACCTGCGAACTGAGCGTCTGAATGCATTCTTCCCATAGTATCTGTCATACCATAAGAAGCAGGACCTGCAGCCATATTATCTGGATGAAGAGTTCTTCCAGTACCACCACCTGATGCAACAGAGAAATATTTCTTGCCCTGTTCGATACATTCTTTTTTGTATGTACCTGCAACTGGATGCTGGAAACGAGTAGGGTTAGTTGAGTTACCTGTAATAGATACGTCAAC
>JAZQHY010000056.1:0-5042 GCA_045540815.1 Clostridia bacterium
AAGGGGTGTGCTCCAAATATTTATTGTTTTACAATCACCTCTTGAAAAAGCTGTCGAAAAGTATATAATTGTTGTATATATAGGAAATGCTCTCGATAGGAGGCTCATACGATGTCCTACGAATATCTGTCTAGAAAAGGCTTTATTAAAGAAATAGAAAACGTTACAAAAGGTACCCATCCTCGAAAGTTCTGTTTTGTTCTGGGGGCAGGTGCATCCAGAAATTCTGGCATAAAATCCGGTCAAGAATTGGTTAAAATTTGGAATCAGGACTTACGTGAAAGAAACGAAGACGATTATAACAGTTGGCGAAAAGAATTAAAAATAACCGATGATAATATGTCTAATTTCTATAGCCACTACTATGAAAAGCGTTTTGCACGATGTCCCAAAGATGGTTTGAATTATATTGAGCAGATTATGGACACAGCTAAACCAAGTGTAGGCTATGTAATGCTTGCACATATTTTAACTACGCAACCGCACAATGTCGTAATAACTACAAACTTCGACCATTTAACCGAAGATGCTTTAACTTATTATGCTCAAAAAATGCCGTTGGTTATTGGTCATGAATCTCTGGCACATTATATTGATGGTCAGCCTACACGTCCTACTATTATAAAAATTCATCGAGACCTGCTGTTCGACCCAAAAAGTGAAACTAAAGATTTGGAAGTTTTGGCGGAAAACTGGAAAAAAGCGTTAGAGTGCATTTTCGAGAATTATCACCCAGTGTTTATTGGATATGCAGGTAATGATAAGAGTTTAATGGATTTCCTGATTGAAAATAGCGAGAAATTCGACAAAGATGAATGGAAATTCCCATACTGGTTATTGTATAAAAATGAAGCAATTACAGGAAAAGTCAAAGAGTTTCTTGACAAGAGCAAGGGTTATGCTGTCCGTTGTGATGGTTTTGATTCAATTATGATTGAACTGGGTGCAGCCTTTGATTATAAAATCCCTGATGAGAAAACATTCTTAGAGGATGCGACTAAACGGTACAATGCTCTGAAAGATGCGATTGATGCCTTTTTAGATAAAGCCAACGCTAAGAAGATTGAAAAGCTACAAACTGACACTGATATAAATATTGACGCTACTGAGCCTCAAAAGGAAAATGAAGATGCCGAAATCGGAGAGGCTATCAAGAAGATTACTGACCAATCCGAATCACAAAAACTCTATCATCAGGCGAATGTTTGTATCTCAAATAGAAAATATGATAAAGCAATACCTTTGTTGAACAAATTGCTGGAAATGGAACCTGATAATATCCGCTATCTGGATATGCTTGTAAGGGCTCTGTGTTATGCACAACAGTACGACGAAGCTATTGAGCAAGCAAACAAACTTCTAGGATTCAATCCCAATTATGTTTTCGCGAATTATTTCAAAGGAAAAGCTTACAAAGAGAAAAAAGATTACAATCTCGCAATTGAGGCGTTTAGAAAAACTGCAGAATGCGATCCTAAGTGGGCTCTACCATTCTATATGATTGGTGAGACATTTGCAGATTTAGAACAATACGAGAGTGCTTTAGATGAGTACAAAACAGCTGTAGAACTTGATCCAGATGAATCTTTATATATGTTTGGTGTTGGTCAGATGCTTTCAAAACTAGGCAGATCGGACGAAGCGTTACTTGAATATAGCAAAGCTGCTGAGCTTTCTCCAGAATGGGGATTAATTCATTACTTAACAGCAAAGGAACTTTTGATTACGGGCAAATACGATGATGCCTTAACTGCAATCAACAAGGCAATATCCGTTGAGCCAGATGATTATGATTACTATAACTTCTTAAGTGATATTTTACAGAAGTTAAATCGTCCGGAAGAAGCTAAACAAGCTGCTGATAAAGCGAAAGAACTTAAAAGAATTATAAAAAGTAAAGATTAATTATCTTTTTTGACCTTTAAAGTATTATTAAAAGGATGAGCACTCTATGGCAATAGTTAAGCTTAGCCAAACAGGAGGCGCTATCTTTAATAAACAACACCAACTTAGCCCCAGTACTGTTGTCAAATTCGGTGTCAAGCTAAATTGGGTATATTCCATTTTGATTCAAAAACACATAAAAAGAAACGGGGATGTCTCACTAGTGTTAGTGAGATATCCCTTTTGTGGTTTATTTGCTTTTGTTTAGCACAACGGTAAAAGTGAATACCATAGTATTTTCATCAAACGAATACTCGATATAACCGTCGTATTCTTTAGCAATACGTTTTATACTTCTAATGCCGAAGCCGTGGATGTCTTTGTTTGACTTGGTGGTTTTTAGCTCACCACCGGATTTCTTTGGAGCAGTAGCACAAGAGTTTTCGAGATGAATAACAACGAAGTTAGAATGGTTTTCTTTTATTGTCAGATCAATAGTTTTATCTTTTGAGCTTTTTGAAGCCTCTACTGCATTTTCGAGCAGATTGTCAAGAATCGAAGTTAGATTAGCATCGTTAATAAACGAAAAATCAATATCTCTAACATCGCAGTATAAGTCTATACCATAGTTTTTGCACACCGACACATAACGATTAATAATAGCGTTAACCAGTTTATGTGTGCTGTATTTGCGTAGGTGCTTTATTTGATATTCACCGTACAAGTCATCAATATATTTATTGATGCTTGTGCAGTCGTTATGATTTGCATACTCCTTTATAGACATCAAATGGCGTTTAATGTCATGAATCAAAATATTTGAACTCTCGTAATGATTCTGTAAAAGTGAATAATACTCAGTGTCGATTTCAGCTTTCTGTTTTTGAAGTCTGTATTCTGTGATTTCCTGCTGTGTCTTTAGCATTGATTCGTGTATCCAGAATATAATGATGTTCAAGTAAATCAAAAGAATAGTTGAAACCATAAATATGAAGTAAACTGTTTTTGGTACATCAATAATAATTGTAATCGTAAGAATACCATGCAATAAAACAATAGATGCTAGTGGCAAAATAAAGAGGAGAGCTTCCTTTGAGGAGCGAAATGTTTTTCGTGATTCTTTTCTAGACAGTTTTGCGATGAGAAGTGCCACGAAGAAATAGAGTAGCTTTGTACACGCGGTTTGTATCCATAGCACTGTGTCATTGACAGTAGCCTCTAATATTTCAGTACCGAAGAGTAATGTAGAACTGTAGTATATGCATAATTCTGTAATTACCATTGTTGCGGTCAATATAGCTGAATTAAAGATTGATTGAAAAATACTGGTATCGAATAACAAGAAACACAATAGTATGTTGAATACCAAAAAAGCTCCAAGATTTATAAACGGCATCTCCAAAAAGCTAAGAGCAAATTGAACCAAAGCTGAGGTTGTAAAACTCCAGAATACCATTTTTTTAGAAACTTTAATATCGAATTTTTCAGAGAAGCACATCAGTGAGATGAGAGCCTCAAATATATATGTGAGCAAATAACATATTGCAGATACCATCAGTTGTTACCCCCAACAAAAGCCATAAATTCATTCTTTAGTTGTGTATAATGTCGTCTGGATACACACGCGACAGTCATAAGTTCGTTTTCTGCCTGAAATGTTATCACAGTTTTATCAACATTGATTACATTCTGCAAATTCACAAGAAAGCTCTTGTGAGAGAAAACAAAACAGGTTGGCTGATTTATAAGCTTTTCCCATTCAAAAGGTTTTTTGTTTGTTTTGTAGGTAGCTGTTTTGGTTACAACTGTAGAACCATACTTAAGGTTTTCGATATACAATATGTCTTTTGTTTTCACTCTGCTGATACCATCATCGGTTTCGATAGCAATATTTTTGCTTATATTTTTGTAGTGTTCCACAGCTTCAGTGAAATTTCTGCAAAATCGTTTCTCGTCAATTGGCTTTGATAGATACCTAAAGACTGAAATTTTCATCGCATTGTCAAGATAATCAAAGTAGGATGTAAGAATAATTACGATGGTTTCAGGGTTATTTTTCTTTAAATTCTCTGCAACCTGAAGTCCGCTTATATCGCCCATCTCAATATCAAGAATAGCTATATCATACACAGCATTTATATCAAGTGAAAAATCTCCACTATTCTGGGTCTCGATATTGAATTCGAGATTTTCATTAGATTTTATATTTTTGAGTAAGTTTGTGACTTGTTCTACGATTTTTTTATCATCGTCACAGATAAGAATACTAAGCATAAACATTACACCTCATATTAATTATACAGAAGGAATACACTTTTGTCATCAGATTTTAAAACTCAAAAATGACCGATTTTGCCAAAAATGATACCGTTTTTTCTGTAAGTGAGATTTTTGTCTTAGCAAGTGTTATAATCAAGTTGGGTGTAGTATTGCTATATAAATGCTTTTTAGGAGATGATTTTATGAAAAAACTAATGAGATTATTTACTTCAATTTTAGTAATTGCGATTCTTACTACGTGTTGTGTTATTTCTTCAAACGCCGCAATTCCACCCCAGAAGTACGGCGATCTCGATTACGATGATGTGGTTACAGTGATCGATGCTACAATTATTCAATGTCATCTTGCTCAGATTAAATTAATATTAGGTGATACGCAGGAAGCTGCGGACGTTGATAAGGACAACGAAGTAACTATTTTAGATGCAACTCTGATTCAGCAGTATGTCGCAAGATATGACGTTGAGTTTCCTGATGATGAGTATTTCTTAGTTGATGCGTATTTGTATGGAGTTATTCTTGATTATGATTCAGGAAAAGCTATGGCTTCAATACCTGTCAATTTCTATGTTGACGGATTTAATGAACCGGGTCCAAGTACAGTTAAGCTTTATGTAGATCATGAGTTAGTTGTTCAAACAAGTGAGCTCGGATTACCACCTCACGAAGATGAATATGTTCTTACTCACACATTTGAAAAAGCAGGTACATATGACCTTGTGATTTGTGTATGTGACAAATGGGGTGAGTCACTAGACTGGAGAATCGATGATTACGTAGTTGTTGACCCTGTTACAGATACATCCAAACCAATTATCACCTCCATAAGACGTGAGTCTTTAATATCATTAACTCCTGAATTTATAGCTCAAGCGCAG
>JAZQHY010000057.1:0-10958 GCA_045540815.1 Clostridia bacterium
TAGTATTTCGATGCTTTATACCAAGTATTTCCTATTTCATAACTGTAATACCCATTACCGATGTCAGTTTCGTTAACCTCCATATTCGGAGCTTCTTCTGCCATCAAATCAGATATGATGATAACCTTCATAGAATTATCGTGTGAAGCACCAACAGATATAATATTACCTTCTACAATAGCGTCATATGTATAACCGTCTTCTAAAGTTCTGTCATTAATAGATTTTACTTTTTTGATAACAACATCCGGCGCGCTCAAATTAACTGTTTTGCCTGTGTTAGCATCAGTAACTATTACATCCGAACCAACTATATCTTCTTTATGTGATACATAATATGTTTCGTATGCGTTTACAAATGCAACATCTGCAGAACCATCACCGTCATTGTCAACAAACGTTCCTTCGCCTATCATACTACCGTCCTGAGATGCAATATTTTCAATAAGTGAACCTTTTGCAGATGCACTCATATTAGTGCCTACACCCTTACCATTATAGATAAGATACATATTTGCATCAAGACCTAATTTTTTATCTCTGTTGTCTTCCTCGTAAGTGAGTGACGAACCGCCTGATGCAACGCTTATAATTTCGTTTTCAATTTCTTCGGTTCTCTGGTTGTAATAATTTAGTTCAATAACATTTTTAGCTAAATCGTCTATTTTAATAACACCAGGAGTAGTTGATAATTCATCATAAAAAATCTCTACACTATGTCCAAGTAATTCTAAATAACTCTCTTCATCTACAGAACCATATTCAAATATCTTGTCGCCATCAGCTGTTTCAAGCATAATCTGACCAACTGAAATTCCCTTTATACGTGTACCGAGAATGTTATTTGCTTCCTTTGGTCCAACGGCTTTTAAAAGACCCACAACAGCCTTTCCGCTAAGCTTAGAATCTTCATCTTGTTCGTAAACGGGATTTCCATCTTTGTCAGTACCAACCTGAACAAGCGGAGCTGTAACAGTCATATTGTATATAAGCTGTGCAACGAGTCCTCTAGGTGCCTGAGAATCTGCAACTGCAACTGCACTTTTAGTAAGACCTATCTGGTTAGCAATATTTATATAGCCCTCATACCAAACGTCTGTATTTTTTACTACAGGACCATATCCTAGTGCGCAAACAACCATTTTAACTGCTTCAGCATAAGAAACGGGGTTTTTCGGTCTAAAAGTTCCATCTTCATAACCATTTATGATTCCAGATTTATTTGCAGCATCTATATAAGAAATTGCCCAACTTACGGTAGGGTCGCTGTTTACGTCTTCAAATGCAGTTGTTGTAACATCGTTTACAACTCCTTTATTCATTGTAACTGAAAGAAGTTTTGAAAACTCAGCTCTTGTAATGGTGGCCTCTGGTTTAAAGCTCTTGCTACCATCCTCATTTAAGTATCCATCAATTATTCCTTTGTTTACTAAATCATAGATTGCTTTGTTATATGTATAATCATCTGCAACATCATTGAAAGTTGTCTGGGCAGATGCTACAAACGGAACACAAATGCTACCCATAACAAGCATCACAGCTAAAGCAATCGACAAAATACTTTTCGCTTTTCTCATCTTAATCTCCTCCTATGTGTTTTATTCAAATTGCATAATTTATGGCGCTAATCAGCCATTTTTATGTATTAATTATAACATTCGGCATACATATAGTCAAGCAGTGAAACAAATATGTAACATTCCAAAATATGTAATATGTTTCTCATTTTTGCAGGTATACCTCCATTACAGCTATATCTATCGGAGTGGTTATTTTTATGTTTGTATACTCACCATCTACTATTCTAACCTCACCGCCGACTCTTTCATAAAGTACAGCATCATCTGTACCTACATACGATGCATCTATTGCTGCTTTATGTGCGTTTATTATTTCTTCGGTTACAAAACATTGCGGTGTCTGAATAGCATATATGTGTTCTCTATCAGGCGTAGCCTTTATTACTTTTTCATCATCAGCAATCTTCAGAGTATCTTTAACCTTAACACCAACTGCGCAGGCACCTTTTGAAGTTAGTGTATCTATACAATCATTAATGATGCTTTGTGATACAAGGGGTCTTGCGCCATCGTGTATAAGAACATACTCGCCTGTCACCTCCAAGAGTCCTTTATAAACAGATTCCTGTCTGGTAGTTCCGCCGCATATTATACTTTTTACTTTTGAAAACCCAAATAAATCTACGATATCTTTACAAAAAACCATGTAATCATCAAGTGTGACTATAACAATCTCATCAACCCCGTTGTTATTCGAAAAAGCATCTAGAGTGTATGCTATAACGGGTTTCCCAAGCACCTCTATAAATTGTTTTGGGACGCTGGCTCCCATACGGCTCCCAACTCCGCCGGCAACTATAAGCGCACTTACCTTTGGTTTTTTCTTTTTAAACATAGCTATCTCTCCTAATAAAAAAAGGACTAAAGATAAACTTAAGTCCTTTTTGTGCATTCTAAATCGCACATACGCAATAATTTTCAATCATCGCACAAAGCGCGCTGTCTATCTCGGAATATGTCTTTCCAAGCGACAGACTAAGCTCGCTTATAAGTATATTTTTTGCACTGCTAAGCATCTTTCGCTCGCCAGTAGACAGAGGTTTTTTCTTTTCACGAAGCATAAGCTCCTTGACCACCAGCGAAATATCGTGAATATTGTTACTTTTCATTTTTTCAAGATTTTCACGATAACGCACATTCCAGTTTTCGTGTTCGGTTATTTTTTCATTACCAAATTCAAAAATAACCTGAGATGCTAAATCGTTGTCAACAATAGGTCTAAGACCTATATTTTCGGCATTATCAAGCGGGATTGAAATTTTAACGCTGTTGCAGACAAGACCGACAACAAAATAATTTCTGACCTCTCCTAGCACTTCCTTTTCAACCAGATCCTCAATCACACCTGCGCCGTGCATTGGATAGAATATCTTATCGCCTATCTTATACATATTATAAGACCTCAATTCATCATCACAATGGTGATAGTTTTTTATGAAAGCAATGCCCTCATATGTAATATTTTAACATAAAAACACCCCAAAAATCAAGCAAAAAACTAAATTTTAAAAGAATTTTCATGCATTTTTATCATCAATTAATAAAACACGAGATAATTTTTTTATAAACTTTTAAAAAACTTATTTTGCCAATATTTTCTTCAAAAACAAGTGGGATTTCTCCAATCTTTTTACCTGATATATAAAATTCCATAGTGCCCGCAGTATCACCTTTATTGATTGGCGACGAGTATCGTTCATTAGATAGTGTTTTTTTCTCAATATTTGCATCTTCGCCTTTTTTGTACAGGTAATTAAAATCTGTATCAGCAATCAGATTTACGTTTGATTTATCGCCTTTATCAACCAGAACATTATTTAAAATTTCTCCTTTTTTTATGGTGTTTTTTATGCCGTAAGAAGAAAAGCCGTAATTCAAAAGCGCACTGGCATCAGCAAACCTTTCCTTCGATGTTGGAGATGCCATTACAACAGCTATCAGGTGCATACCATCACGCTTTGCAGTCGCAGAAATACAGCATTTAGCCTTGCTTGTAGAACCGGTTTTAAGCCCTGTAGCACCATCATAAAACCTTATAAGCTTATTGGTGTTCGATAGCTGAAATTCTCCATTTCTAAGACTATCCATCCATATAGTTGTAAACCTAAATATATCCTCGTGTTTTATAAGTTCTCTGGACATAATAGCAATATCTCTTGCGCTTGTCACGTGTCCATCTGCATCAAGTCCGTTTACGTTTACAAAGTTTGTGTTTTTCATACCAAGCTCATGTGCGCGTTTGTTCATCATACTCACAAAATTTTCTACCGACCCCGCAAGATGCTCTGCCATAGCAACCGATGCATCATTTCCTGACGCGACCGCTATACCTTTTATCATATCCTCCGCGCTTAAACTCTCGCCCTCATCCAAAAATATTGTAGAGCCACCCATACTTTTCGCTCTGGCGCTTCCCGTAATCATATCAGTATATTTAAGCTTTCCTGAGTCTATTGCCTCCATAGTAAGAAGTAGTGTCATTACCTTGGTAACACTTGCAGGCGGAAGGGAAACATCTGCGTCCTTTTCGTAAAGCACCTTGCCTGTAGATGCTTCCATAAGTATAGCACTTGGGGCTGACAGATTAAGATTTTCTCCTTCTGCATATGCATTTGTAAAAAGTGTAGTAACAATTAAAAATATGCAAAAACACTTTGCGATTTTACTTTGCATAATATCACTCCTTATTATGATATTATGCCGTCGCAAAGTGTTATATTATTTTTTTCTTAAGTTTTCAAAAAATTTCGTAACAAGCCTGCTGCACTCATCTTCCATTATTCCGTGATACACTTCGGGCATATGATTAAAATAATTACCGTTTATTATATCAAGCTTCGAACCGCAACAGCCTGTTTTCTTATCGGGCGCGCCGATATACAACCGCTTAATTCTGGCATTAATTATCGCTCCTGTGCACATAGCACACGGCTCAAGTGTCACATACATTTCACAATCGGTAAGGTACTTTGCACCAAGTTTTTGGCAGGCATCTTTTATCGCCAGCATTTCCGCATGCGCAGTAGCATCATTAAGGCTTTCGGAAAGGTTGTGGCAAATACTTACAACCTCGCCGTTTTTAACTATTACCGCGCCGACCGGAACTTCACCCATATCAAATGCATTTTTTGCCGTATCAAGCGCGATATTCATATATTTATTCATACATCTACCTCTTCCACGTATATCGCGAAAACAGAACAAGCATTGGGAATATTTCAAGACGTCCAATTAACATATCCATTATAAATACAATCTTTGAAAGCGGTGAAAAGAACGAGAAATTCTGTGTAGGTCCTACCATATTAAGTCCGGGACCAATGTTATTTAGCGTAGCTGCAACCGCAGTAAAGTTTGTAGTGAAATCAAAGTTGTTTATACTTACTATAAGCACAGAAAGTGCATATATAACAAAGTATGACACAAAGTAAACATTTACCGCACGGACAGTTTCGTGTTCTATTAGTCTGCCGTTCATTGTAAGCTTATGCGTGCTTCTTGGATGCGCGGCGATTTTTATCTCTTTCACTATACTTTTTAGAAGGATAATAATTCTAGACACCTTCATACCACCGCCTGTACTTCCTGCACAAGCACCGATAAACATAAGTCCGACAAGTATTGTTTTTGAAAGCTCCGGCCATTTATCAAAGTCAACAGTTGCATAACCAGTAGTTGTAATGATAGAACCAACAGTAAATGCTACGTGTCTGAATGCCTCAAGCAGGCTTTCAAACACTCCGCGGCAGTTAAATGTTATAACTAATATAGAAAGTGCTATTATACCAAAATATCCTTTAACCTCATCAGAACGAAATGCTGCTCTGAAATTTTTTATGAGAATCAGATAATACACCGAAAAATCAATACCGAAAAGTATCATAAATACAGTTATAACAGTCTGTACATATACCGAATAGCTGCCTATACTTGAATTTAATATTCCAAAACCACCTGTACCAGCAGTACCAAACGAAAGTGTAAGCGCTTCAAATACATTCATACCGCCCGTCAACAAAAGTCCTGCTTCTACGAGTGTAAGAAGTATATATATACCATACAAAAGCATAGCAGTTGATTTAACTTTTGGGACAAGCTTTGAAACAGACGGACCGGGGCTCTCTGCCTTTATAAGATACATATTACTGCCACCACAAAGTGGAAGAACAGCAACTATAAATACCAGCACACCCATACCGCCTATCCAGTGTGTAAAGCTTCTCCAAAACAGTATGCTTTTAGGAAGTATTTCAACATCATTAAGAATAGACGCACCGGTAGTAGTAAAACCTGATACTGTTTCAAAAAGAGCATTCACAAAATTAGGAATGCTCCCAGATATCAAAAACGGAAGCGTACCAAAAATACTCATTACTATCCAACTAAGCGCAACCGCCGTAAAGCCTTCTCTGGCATACATTGACTTAGTTTTAGGTTGCCATATGGTAAGTGGCAAACCAAATAAAAGGCATATGGCAATACTTATAAGAAAAGACCATATTTCTGCTTCTCCGTACACCAAAGCACATACAAGCGGAAGGCACATAGCAACCGCCTCAATATTTAGCACCCAGCCAAGCGTATATAAAATAATTCTGTAATTCATATTAGTTCCTCTTATTCAAGTATATCGCTGATATCGTTAAACCCTGTTGTAGCTGTAACTATGATAACATTATCGCCCTTTTCAATGATGTCTTTACCACGAGGAATGATAATCTTTCCGTTTCTGATAATACATGCTACAAGGATATTTTTCTTGAGGCTTAATTTTTCGATAGGCACACCAGATACAGGCGAATTGTCGCCAATTTTAAATTCAAGTGCCTCAGCTTTTCCGTCAAGAATATAATGAAGTGTTTCAACATTACTGTCAAGTGAATTATTCATCGCACGGACAAATCTCAAGATATACTCTGTAGTAATGTTTTTAGGATATATTGTCGTATCCAAATCAAGATTATTTATAACCTCATCATACGCAATACGATTTATCTTCGTAATAAGCTTACCGCTTGTTTTACTCTTTGCAAAAAGAGAAAGAAGAATGTTTTCTTCGTCGATATTTGTAAGCGCAACAAACGATTCGGCACTCTCTACCCCCTCTTCCAATAAAAGCTTATTATCGGTGCCATCGCCGTGAATAATAGTAGCCTTTGGAAGAAGCTGACAAAGCTCGTCGCACCTTTCCTGCTTTTGTTCGATAATCTTTACATCTATACCTTTTTGAAGCAGCTGATACGCAAGATAATAGGAAGTATCTCCACCGCCTACAATCATAGTGTTTTTAACACGGTTTGTCTTTATACCGATTTTCTCAAAAAATGCAGAGCCATTGTGTGGCGCAGCAACTATACTTACAAAATCACCTTTTTTGAGAATAAAATCTCCGCCAGGAATAAATACCTTATCTTCCCTTTCGACACCGCATACAAGCACATCACACTGAAGCTTACGTCCCATTTCGGAAATGCGAAGGTCATGAAGAACTGAATCCTCATCAAGCTTAAACTTAAGTATCTCTACTCTGCCCTTTGCAAATGTATCGATATCAATTGCCGAAGGGAAACGAAGAACTCTCGCCATTTCGCTTGCAGCAGTATGTTCGGGATTAATAACCATAGCAAGACCAAGGTCGTCTTTAAGCATACCTATTTCCTTACTGTATTCAGGCTTTCTAACCCTTGCGATAGTCTGGCAGTTTCCTGCTTTCTTCGCTATAAGGCAGGTTAAAAGGTTAAGCTCATCTGAGCCTGTAACTGCGATTAATATATCCGCATCCTGTATACCTGCTTCTTCTAATATCTCTACACTTGCGCCACTGCCTACTACGCCCATTACGTCAAAATCGTTTGTAACACTTTGCACAACGTTTGTGCGAAGGTCAACTACCGTTATATCATATTCATTTTCCTGACTGAGTCTATCGGCAAGCTTTATTCCTACCTTGCCTAGTCCTACGATAATTATTTTCATATATATGTCCTCTCAGATTACATGCATATTTATAAGTATCTACATACTAATATTAAGTATATCATTTACAATTACAAAGTCAAGATGTATTTTGCACAAAAAAGGAGTAGATTATCTACCCCTTTTACGCAATCATTTATTTCAACCTCTTTAATATTTCAAGTGTCATATTCCATACTCTCTCCACGCTCTTTACGTCCATATGCTCACGGAAGGTATGAATTTCCCTTAGACTCGGTCCATAAGACACACAATCGAGTTCGGGAATTTTTCCCGCGAACATACCGCACTCAACACCTGCGTGAATAGCCTCTACCTTTGGCATATACCCGTACTGCTCGTTAAACACCTCGCACATAAGGTCTCGAAGTGGTGAATTTTTACGATACTCCCAGCCCGGATAATCGCCTTCTACTAAAACATTTCCGTTTACCTTAGTCATTACATTTTTAATATTATCTACAAGTGCATGTTTTTCACTTTCAACACTGCTTCTTACGCAAAATGCCGCGTAAAATTCGTTTTCACTTGTCTTGCATATACCTAGGTTTAACGATGTCTGCACAAGTCCTTCTATATCTTCACTCATCTTAACAACACCATTTGGAAGGTTAGACATCATATATAGCACATTATCAGTGCTCAATTTATCCATAACCATGGCATTTGGGCAAGTTGTTACTTCTACAGTTACTCCGCTATCTGTATTCTTATACTCATTTTTGAAAAGCTCATTCAATCTCAAACAAATTTCATCAGGATTATATCCCCTTGAAACTGCAAATACTGCAGTTGTTTCAACAGGAATAGCATTATCCTTAAGTCCTCCGTTAAGCGTTGCAACTCGCATTTCTGTTTCATTTGATATTTCATACAGAACTCTGCCGATAAGCACATTTGAATTTGCTCTGCCCTTGTCTATCTCTATGCCCGAATGACCGCCTGTAAGACCTGATACTTTAACTTCATAAAAATCGCCGTCAAATATTTCACGCTTGAAAGGCAAGCTGCATTTTGTAAGGTTACCGCCTGCGCAGCTTACAGTAAATATGCCTTCGTCCTCCGAATCAATATTAAGCATTGTTTTGCCTTTTAGCACCGACACATCAAGCACCGCCGCCCCTAGCATACCTATCTCCTCGTCAACAGTGAACACCGCTTCAACTCTTGGGTGTGAAATATCGGTAGAATCAAGAATTGCCAGCATCATCGCACAAGCAACGCCGTTGTCTGCACCAAGCGTAGTGCCGTTTGCCAAAACAATATTTCCATCCACCACAAGTTCTATGCCTTCTGTTTCCATATTTTTTGCAGAATCGGGCGCTTTTTCACACACCATATCCATATGTCCCTGAAGGATTACGGGGTTCGAGTTTTCGTATCCAAGACAAGCTTCTTTTATAATTATAACGTTATTTGCGCTGTCTTGATAATGTTCTAAACCTCTTTCCTGTGCAAACTTCACAAGATAGTCGCTTATCATTTTTGTATTTCCCGAGCCATGCGGTATGGCACATATTTCTTCAAAAAATTTCAAAACCTTCTTTGGCTCAAGATGACCTAAAACTGACATATATTTTCCCCTTTCAAAAGGACATTAAATAATTTTTCCCTGATATTTAAAATATACAAATCTGTTGTTTCTGAGTATTTGCATATACTTTACAAGTCTGTTGTATAACGGCTCTGCATTATCACCGTACTTTTCTTTAAGCAATAGTGCGATATCACCTACGTTTTTCTCGCCATCTATCAGTTTCCAGACAAAGCTTCCGTATTCGTCCAAATCTATATGGCTTATCTTCGGTCTTTTAAAAAATGTTTGAGCTATCCACGAGTAAATTCCACTATTTACCATATGTATAGTTACTTTACCGTCTTTTTCATCCCACGTATTCTTATTTGAAACAACGGGAACAAAGTCAAGAAAGTTCTTTTTCTTTGCCATACTATTATCTCCATACTTTTATATAATATTATCGGGTCACCTGATGTGACCCGATTAACTTTATCTATTACTGTAAATCTGTTTTCTTTGCGCCTCTTTTAGCTACATATACTATGCTTAGAAGAAGTGCTGCAAAGAATAGTATTCCGCCTATATTTCCAATGCTGATACCTTTTGCAGATATATTTATAATATCACTTATTGGAGTTCCGCCAATCTTTATGACAGCAAGCACTGCAAGGATAATACCTACAATACCTTCACCTGCAATAAGTCCTGAGCTATAAAGCACACCTGACTGAACTGCGTTTGTTTTAGCTTTATCAGATGAATATTTTTTCTTTTCGATAAACCATCTTACAAGTCCGCCAAGAAGCATTGGTGTAGAAAGGTGAATTGGAAGGTAAAGACCGATAGCAACAGGTAGTACAGGGATACCCAGTATCTCAATTACTATTGCTGCAAACACACCTGTAAGAACAAGTGCCCAAGGAAGATTACCACCCATAACGCCTTCAACCACAAGCTTCATAAGCGATGCCTGCGGAGCAGAAAGTTCTGCACTTCCAAAGCCGTATGCTTCGTTTAAAAGGTAAAGAATTGCACCAATTGCCACTGCTGACGACACACAACCAATAAGCTCGCCTATCTGCTGTTTTCTAGGGGTTGAGCCAAGAAGCAAGCCTGTTTTTAAGTCCTGTGATGTATCGCCTGCAATAGCGGCTACTATACATATTACCGAACCTATTGAAATTGCGGCAATCATACCCTCTATACCTATAGTGCCTGTAGCTTTAAGTATAGCTGTCGAAATAAGAAGTGTTGCTATAGCCATACCTGATACAGGATTATTTGACGAGCCGATAAGTCCAACCATTCTTGATGAAACGGTTGCAAAGAAGAAACCAAACACAACAATCATAACAGCGCCAAGCGGATTAACCGGAATAGCAGGCACCAACCATATAAATAAAGCTACTGCTATTACACCGATAATAATTGTCTTGTATGATAAATCCCTATCTGTACGCTGGGTACTTGCACCGCCTTTTCCGTAGCCCTTGATAGCTTCTTTAAATGTACGAACTATTAGCGGAATTGATTTAACTAAGCTTATGATACCGCCCGCAGCAACTGCGCCGGCACCGATATATCTAACATAAGTTCCCCATAGTCCCCATGTACCGCTTTCGGCATAAACCTCAGCGATAGTCTGTGTAGCAGGGAAAATAACAAGGTCACTGCCAAATAGTGCGATAAGAGGCATTATAACAAACCACGCAAGTGTACCGCCTGCAAATAGGTACGATGACACTCTTACACCGCATATATAACCAACACCAGCTAGTGCTGGAAGAACATCTGCACCAAAACCTGCACCCTTGTATGATGAAATACTCCAGTCAACTTCGCTCGGGAAAAGCTTAAGTCCGTCTGCGATAAATTTGTATAGT
>JAZQHY010000058.1:0-7541 GCA_045540815.1 Clostridia bacterium
TGTAGTAAATAAATGGGATATGATTGAAAAAAATACAAATACTATGAATAACTTTAGAAATGACGTTATGGACGGACTTTCGTTTATGACATATGCGCCGATTGCATTTTTATCTGCTAAAACAGGTGAAAGACTTCCAAAGTTATTTGAGCTTATAAAATTTGTAAATGCGCAAAACGCAATGCGCATTTCGACAGGTGTGCTAAATGATATACTAAACGAAGCTATAAATAAAGTTCAGCCGCCGTCAGACAAGGGTAAAAGGCTTAAGATTTATTATATCACCCAGGCAAGCACAAGGCCGCCTACATTTATACTTTTTGTAAACAATAAGGAGCTCGCGCATTTCTCGTATGTGAGATATATAGAAAACCAGATAAGAACATCATTTGGACTTGAGGGAACACCTGTAAGGTTTATTATCAGGGAAAGGTCAAAGGAGTAGTGTTATGGTACTATTAGTTATAATTTCATTAGTGCTTTCGTATTTGATAGGAAGTATAAATACTTCTATTATTGTTTCAAAGCTAATGGGCAAAACAGATATAAGAAAGCACGGAAGCGGAAATGCCGGTGCTACAAATACCCTTCGTGTGCTTGGCAAAAAGGCTGCGCTTTTCGTTGTAATAGGTGATGGATTAAAGGGAGTAATTTCAATTCTCATTGTGCGCGGTATATGTAATGCTCTAAATATTGACAGCACTATACCTGTGTATTTTGCGGGTGTGTTTACAATACTTGGTCACAATTTTCCGATATTCTTTGGGTTTAAAGGCGGAAAAGGAATACTTACATCGCTTTTCATCATACTTATGATTGATTGGAGAATAGGACTTTTAATCCTTGCTATATCTGTTGGTGTGATTGTCGCAACAAGATACGTATCTCTTGGATCGTGTGTAGGTTCTGTGTTGTTTGTGATATTTGCACTTATATTCCACAGGGGCGATATGTGGTTTATAGGTTTTGCGCTTGTTATGGCGGCTATGGCACTTATTAAGCATAGGTCAAATATAGTAAGACTTATAAAAGGTACTGAATCGAAAATTAAATTTTAAATAAATGTAATAGCTTATATTCAATTTGGAGATTAGGAGACGTGAATTATGGCAAAAAATATTGCAGTTGTAGGTTCAGGAAGCTGGGGAACTGCTATGGCAGTGCATTTAGCCAAGATTGGCCATTCTATTGACCTTTGGTCGTGGAAAAAAGAAGAATGCGAAGCTATAGAAAAACACAGGGAAAACAAAGAATTTTTGCCTGGAGTGAAAATTCCCGAAAATGTCACATTAACGTATGACATATCGTGCGTAAATGCTAAAGATTTTATTGTACTTGTATCACCATCGCAGGCGATGCGAAGTGTTGTCAAAAATATGAGTACATATGCCCATAAGGATAGCATTATAGTCATATTGTCAAAGGGTTTGGAAAACGGCACACTAAAGACTATGTCAGAGGTTGTATCAGAAGAACTGCCTGAGAATAAGATTGTAGTTATGTCTGGTCCATCGCACGCTGAAGAGGTTTCAAGAGATATTCCTACGGCAAATGTTGCAGCATCAGATGATATTAATGTTGCAAGAGCTGTTCAAACTGAATTTATGAATGATTATTTTCGTATATATACGGGTAGCGACGTTTTAGGAGTTGAGCTTGGCGGTGCGGTTAAAAATGTCATTGCACTTTGTGCAGGCATTGTTGATGGTATAGGGTTTGGAGATAACACAAAAGCCGCTCTAATGACACGTGGAATGAGGGAAATATCACGACTTGGCGTGGAAATGGGTGCAAAAGAGGAAACATTTAACGGTCTTGCAGGCATAGGCGACCTTATTGTTACCTGTACCAGTATGCATAGTCGAAACAGACGTGCGGGAATACTTATAGGTCAGGGGTATACACTTGAGGAAGCTATAGAAAAGGTTCATATGGTGGTTGAAGGAGTGTATAGCACAAAAGCAACGTATGAACTTGCAAAAAAATACAACGTGGATATGCCTATCGTAACCGAAGCATACAATGTGTTATTTAACTGCAAGAATGCAAAGCAGGCAGTAATTGACCTTATGAATCGTGGGAAAAAAGATGAAACTTATTAAAAACATTGATTTATTTGATGTTTTGATGTAAAATTAGTAAAGTATAGTAAATATTAGGAGGAACAGGGAAATGTCACTTATTAAATTTGACTACACAAAGGCTAGTAGTTTTATCTCTGAAGATGAGATTAAAAATATCAAACCAAGCATTTGTGCGGCAGCAAAAACATTAAACGATAAAAATGGTGCAGGAAATGACTTTTTGGGTTGG
The DNA here is from genome assembly GCA_045540815.1 of Clostridia bacterium. Classification (GTDB taxonomy): domain Bacteria; phylum Bacillota; class Clostridia; order UMGS1810; family UMGS1810; genus JAZQHR01. Next base: position 2,314 of record JAZQHY010000058.1, read on the forward strand.
GTAGACCTTCCTGAAACTTATGATAAAGAGGAATTTGCCAGAGTTAAAAAGGCAGCTGAAAAGATTAAAGAAAATTCTGATGTGCTCGTTGTAATAGGTATTGGCGGTTCATACCTTGGTGCGAAGGCAGCAATAGATATGCTTACAAGCTCATTTTTTAATCTTCAATCAAAAGAGGATAGAAAAGCTCCGCAGATACTTTTTGCAGGTAACAGCATTAGCTCTTCTTACCTAAATGACCTTGTAAACTACGTTAAAGATAAAGATTTCAGTGTAAATGTTATTTCAAAATCAGGTACTACTACTGAGCCTGCAATAGCATTTAGAGTATTTAGAGAACTTCTTGTTAAAAAATACGGTAAAGATGGTGCTAAGGAAAGAATTTTTGCCACTACTGATAAAGCGCGTGGTGCTCTTAAAAACCTTTCTGACAAAGAAGGATATGAAACGTTTGTTATTCCTGACGATGTAGGTGGAAGATTTTCGGTTTTAACTCCTGTAGGACTTCTTCCAATTGCTGCAGCAGGCATTGATATAGATGCTATGATGCAGGGTGCATACGATGCTATGAAGGAATATGAAAAAGACTTTGATGACAACGATTGTTACAAATATGCCGCTGTAAGAAACATACTTAACAGAAAAGGCAAAACTGTTGAACTTATGGTTAACTATGAGCCATGCCTTCAGTATTTCTCTGAATGGTGGAAACAGTTATACGGCGAGAGCGAAGGGAAAGACCTTAAAGGCTTGTTCCCTGCATCTGTAAACTTTTCAACAGACCTTCACTCTATGGGACAGTTCATTCAGGACGGTACAAGACTTATGTTTGAAACAGTTCTTAACGTTGAAGCTCCAAAGAGTGATGTTGTAATTGAGGAAGAAGAGGGCGATATCGACGGACTAAATTTCCTAAAAGGAAAAACAGTTGATTTTGTAAACAAGAAAGCTTACCTTGGTACAATGCTTGCTCATACAGATGGTAATGTTCCAAACCTTGTTATAAACATTCCTGAAATAAGCCCATATTACTTTGGTAACCTTGTATACTTCTTCGAAAAGGCTTGTGCAGTAAGTGGTTACACTTTGGGTGTTAATCCATTTGACCAGCCTGGAGTTGAGTCGTATAAGAAGAATATGTTTGCTCTTCTTGGTAAGAAAGGCTACGAAGCCGAAAAAGAAGCGCTAGAAAAAAGATTATAATAAAAATACTATTGGCGATGCGAAAATGCATCGCCTTTTTTATTATAAAAAAGTGCTCTGAGAACGGTGAAAATCTATAGCTGTTATACTGGTGAATTGGTATTATATTACAATATTGTGTCGAATTTGGATATGATAAAGGAATTTTTTTATATTTGAAGTATTATATATGTTATATAAATATTTGGAGGCATAATAAATGAAGGTTATAGCGTTAAATGGCAGTCACAACAAAGATGGAAATACGGCTTTTATGCTTAAAACTGTACTTTCGGAATGTGATAAAAAAGGTATAGAAACAGAACTTATAAATGTTCACGAGGCAGTTAGCTCGGCAAAAATCCCGTTTTGCGTAAGTTGTTCATCGCCTTGTAACAAAAGCTGTTATAAAGATACACTTTTGGATGAAACATTTGAAAAATTAAAAGAATGTGATGCAATTGTATTTGGCAGTCCTGTGTATTTCGGCTCGATGTCAGGACAGCTAAAATGTTTTTTTGATAAAACAAGAAACGTAAGAGCTAACAAATATTTTCACGGGAAAATTGGCGGTGTAGTTACAGTCGGCGCGTCAGAATACGGCGGACAGGAGCTTACAGCAAGAGCTATTCAGGACGCAATGTTTGTTGATGGAATGACCATAGTTGGGAATGCATCAATTGAATATGGCGCAGGACATATAGGTGCTTGCGGTAGAAAAAATGCTTGCGAAAGCGAAATAGCCATTTTAAAGGCCAAAAGCCTTGGCGCCAGAATATGTGAAGAGCTTTTGAAGAAATAATTTGACGCAAAATTTTTCTATGTTGCACACTGATGAGGAGATTATCTATGACAATACGCGAGATGTATGAAAATTTAGAGAAAGAAATGTTGTCGAAATATGCCTGCCTATCGGTTAATACAAAAGGCAGACAGATGTATGAGGAAAAATGCCCTATAAGAACTGATTTTGCACGTGATAAGGATAGAATAATACATTCAAAGGCGTTTAGAAGGCTTAAACATAAAACACAGGTTTTTATATCGCCTGACAACGACCATTTCAGAACACGTCTTACACATACCCTTGAAGTGTCGCAGATAGCAAGAACTATCGCGAGGGCACTTAAACTTAACGAGGATTTGACAGAGGCTATATGTGTAGGACACGACCTTGGCCACACTCCGTTTGGACATATTGGCGAAACTATGTTAAATGAACTTTCGCCAAATGGTTTTAAACATTACAAGCAAAGCCTTAGGGTAGTTGACTGCATAGAAAAAGACGGCAAGGGACTTAATCTTACATATGAAGTAAGAGATGGTATACTTAATCATACGGGTGATAATCAGCCGGAAACGTACGAAGGTATTATAGTTAAATATGCTGATAAATTTGCATATTTAAATCACGATATTGACGATGCTATAAGGGCGGGTATGCTTTCGGTAGAGGATATACCGCAAAAATTTTTGGACAGTCTTGGAAGAACACATTCCGGGAGAATTAATACCCTTATCAGTGACATAATTACGCAGACAAACAGGCATAATGTAATATGTATGACAGAAGAGCTGGAACGAAATATGTACGAACTCAAAAAATTTATGTTTGATAATGTATATGTTAAATTCCATTCTCAAAACGAACGCGTAAAAATGGTAATAGAAAAAATATATAATTATGTGAAAATGTATCCTGAAAAGCTCCCTGAAGATTATAAAAAGCTTTTGGATAATGCTGATATAGATACTGTTGCGTGCGATTACATAGCAAGTATGTCGGACGGATATATTATAAAAATGTATAATGAATTATTTATGCCGCATTTTTGGTCATCAATTTAAAATTATGAAAAAAGAAGGAATTTAAAAAAAGATGTCGAATAACTTTTTGTGTTGACAAAATGCAAAATTTGTTCTATAAATTTTACGAAAGGAAGAATACGAATGCCTCGTTTTCCTGAATATATAATACAGGAAGTAATTGAAAAAAATAATATTCTCGATGTCGTATCTCCTTATGTAAAACTTAAAAAAAGCGGCAACTCATATATTGGTCTGTGTCCGTTCCATAGCGAGAAAACTCCTTCGTTTTCTGTGTCTGAACAGAAAAATATTTATCATTGTTTCGGATGCGGTGAAGGCGGTACAGCAATTAATTTTATAATGAAAATGGAAAATGTGTCTTTTACTGAGGCACTTGAAAATTTAGCCGAAAGAGCTAACGTTGTCCTTCCAAAGACAAATAATTTTGATTTTGAAAAAAATCAGGCTATAAAGGATACAAAAGAAACCATTTATAAAATGAATGAGGATGCTGCAAAGTTTTTTTATGAGCAACTTAAAACACCTGACGGAAAAGTGGCAGTTGACTACATAAAGAAAAGACAGCTTTCAAGAGAATGTGTCAGACACTATTGGATAGGCTTTGCACCAAATTCGTGGGATAAGCTTTTTAATTACTTAAAAGAGCTTGGATATATTGAAAGCGACATACTAAAATCAGGACTTATATCGCAAAACGAAAACAATAAATTTTATGATAAGTTCAGAAACAGGCTGATGTTTCCAATTTTCAATGTTAATAACCGTATAATTGGTTTTGGCGGAAGGGTTTTAGATGACAGTAAGCCTAAATACCTAAACTCCCCCGAAACACTTGTGTTTAACAAAAGTAAAAATTTGTTTTCGCTTAATATTGCAAAGGCTTCCAGAAAAAACGAGGTTGTGCTTGTAGAAGGTTATATGGACGTTATAGCACTTGCAAAATCGGGTTTTACAAATGCTGTTGCTACACTCGGTACTGCGCTTACGTCCGACCAGGCAAGGATACTAAAAAAATATTTTAAAGAAATTATCCTATGCTATGATAGTGACGAAGCAGGTCAAAACGCAATTAAAAGAGCGATAACTGTTCTTCGGGAATTTGATGTTAAGATTTCGGTTATATCATTAGGCGATAAAAAAGACCCTGATGAGTTTATAAAGGCGTATGGAAAAGACAGATTTTCTGATGTTTTAAACAGAAGAAAGGCTGATATAGTGTATTTAATGGACATTTTTGGGGAAAAATACGATTTATCGGTCGGAAAAGACAAAGTCGATTACGTAAAGGATTTAATGGAATATCTTAACCTTATAACAAACAGTGTTGAGCTTGATGTGTATGTTAATATGCTAAGCAAACAGATTGGAGTCAGTACACAGGCGCTATATATGCAGCTTAATAAAACGGCTGTCATCGGGCAACGACAAAACATCGGTGTTGATAACCACATACCTGGAAATGCAAAAACTACTGGTACAAAATTTAAGTCCACACAACAGATGCTTTTAAGTGTGCTTATATATAATAAAGATGTATATCTTGACAAAATGAACGACCTTTCAGAAGATATGTTTGATGGGTTGTGTCAAAAAGTATACAGAAAGCTTTGTGATATACACACAAGTGAAAAACCATTTGATGTTAACTCGTTTATAAACGGTTTTGATGAAACAGAAACTTCTGAAATAACTAAAATCTTAAGCCTGGAAAGTAATTACGATGATACGAAAAAGGCTGTAAATGATTTTATTAAAATAATACAAGACGAAAAAAAGAAAGTATCCATTATTGATACACTTAACAAAGGAGATGTATCAGCATTAAACCAATTGTTGAAAAATCAGTAAATATACTAAGGAGGGAGAATAAATATGAGCGAGAAAGTTGAAGCAGTGTCATCTATAGATGCCAAAAAAGCGATAATCAAAGATATTATTGCACTTGGCAAGAAAAAAGGTGTACTGTCGTATAAAGAAATCATAGATGCTCTTTCTGAGGTTGATATTGATGCAAAGCAGATAGATAAAGTGTATGAAACACTTGAAAGTATGGGCATTGAGCTTGTTGAAGATTTAGACAGAGAGCTTGCAGAAATTCAGACAAACGAGGAAGAAATTGATTTATCTATTCCTGAGGGAGTAGGACTGGATGACCCTGTCAGAATATACCTAAAAGAGATAGGTAAAGTAGCACTTTTGTCAGTTGACGAGGAAAT
>JAZQHY010000059.1:0-31764 GCA_045540815.1 Clostridia bacterium
ATCTATTGCAAAGGATATGGGTATCCTTACTGTAGGTGTGGTTACTAAACCTTTCAGATTTGAAGGTAAGAAAAGACTTGAACAGGCAGAACGCGGTATAGAAGCTCTTAAAGGCTGCGTTGATGCGCTTGTTATCATTCCAAACGACAAGCTACTTGAGGTTTGTGACAAAAAGACATCTATGCAGGGCGCATTTAAGATGGCTGACGATGTACTATTCCAGGGTGTAAAAGGTATTTCTGACCTTATCGCATATCCAGGTTACATAAACGTTGACTTCGCTGATATCTGCTCAGTAATGAGAGATACAGGTATAGCTCACATGGGTATAGGCAGAGCTTCAGGTGAAAATAGAGCTGAGGTTGCTGTTAAGAGTGCTATAAACTCTCCACTTCTTGAAACTACTATTGATGGTGCAACTAAGGTTGTTATAAACATTTCTGGTGGTTCAGACCTTACACTATTTGAAATCGAAAGCGCATCTGAGCTTGTACACGACCTTGTATCTGATGATGCAAACATCATATTCGGTACATCTATCGATGAAAACCTTGGCGAAGAAATCGTTATCACTGTTGTAGCTACTGGCTTTGACGAGGGTAACAAGAAAGCTGAAGATGAGGACAAAGAGGACAGCCCTTGGAGTTCAAAATATGATGTTGAAGACCTTGAAATCCCAGGATTTCTTACAGGCAGAAAAGAATAATTCTGAGGTGAAATAGGATGAAATGTCCGTTTTGTGAACACGCTGAAAGCAAGGTTGTAGATTCTCGTCCTACTGATGAGGGTGTATCTATCAGACGCAGACGTGAGTGCCTTAAGTGTGAAAAGAGATTTACCACATATGAAATTATAGAGTCTATTCCTATCGTTATCATAAAAAAAGACGGCAAACGTCAGGTCTATGACAGACAGAAACTGATGAATGGTATTCTTCGCGCTTGCGAAAAAACCGAGGTAACATTTGCGCAGATTAACGATATGGTAAACGAAATCGAATCCACGTTATATAACTCGATGGACAGAGAGATTTCGTCTAAGCAAATAGGCGAGATGGTTATGGACAGACTAAAATATATTAATGATATTGCGTATGTTCGTTTCGCGTCGGTTTACAGAGAGTTTAAAGATGTAAACACATTTTTGGACGAGCTTAACCAGCTATTACTTACAAAGAATAAATAAAAGATTTAATAAGGCTTGAAATTTGCAAAAGAATTTCAAGCTTTTTCTTTTGTCTCTGTCAGAGAATTTTAACTAGCCAGTGTGTATTCCCAAGATAAAAACTACCAATGCTACATTATCTGCATTAAAATTTTTGTGATGTGGCAGACGCGTAATTTAATTATATTGTAGGGAAGGAGCTTGCTCCTTCCGTTTGCTAAAAGAGAAAATAAACCTTTGTCTGCCTTCCGCCTGTTCGTTTTTACTTGGAAACACACCCTGTCTTTGCGGTGTGTTTGAGCAAATCAATGTAATGCATTGACGAAAAGCATCAAATATGATAAGATAATTATGCGAATCAAATTGAATATACAATATGCAAATGCATAACCTTATAAAGGCTTGTCGTTTTTATTCTGATAAAAATGCACGCTTCATTTTAGCACGCTTTTATAAGGTATGTTAATTTGGTTCGCAAACTTCGGAGCGATGCGTTTTTTGTGCATGGCTTCGGCTATGCACTTTTTTTATTTTAGGGGGAATAAAAATGAAAGATAAAACAGAAATGATAAAAGACGAAATAGAAGATGTACTTACAAAGCATTTACGAGATGCTTCTTTGTCAGATGATACTGTTGCAACAAAAGCTTTAATGGAAATACAAGCTGTATTGAAAAGCGGAAATATAGTTGATGGCAACAGGACTGATTTTGAAATTATAGAAAAGATAGTGAATATATTTGAAAAATACGAAATTAATGCAGGAGGATGCCATGATTTTTAATGAAAAGACAGGGTGTGTTTCTAAGTAAAAACGGACAGCGGATGGCAGACAAGGCACAATATTTGGATGTAAGTGGAACGCCACATAGGGCGTTCCTACAATACGATGGTGCTTGGTGTCTGCCTCTGCACTTATGCTATCAGTTTGGAAAATATAGCATTGGTAGTTTTTATCTTGGGAATACACACTGGCTTTGTCAAGAAGATAGCCAAATGTGATTTTTTTACTCACCCTGGTGCTCCTGTGTTACGTTTTTTTCTACAGCGTCAGGTATTTGCTTGCCTGTATGGTCGATGGTGAAGTTGTCTTTATATATAAGCTCGGACACGGGGACTATTTTATAGCCGTCGTTTATAAGCGTTTCGAGGATTGTAGGAAGTGCGGCGGGAGTGTTTTTTGCGGCATTGTGGAAAAGCACGATTGAGCCTGGTCCAACGCCTTTTATAACTCTGTCGCATATGGCCTGTGGTTCTAAATCCTTCCAGTCAAGACTATCTACTGACCACTGAATAGTATAATGTGAAATATCACGGGTGTTTCCTACAACTGCATCGTTATAATCACCATATGGTGGTCTGAAAAGGGTGGGGCGAACACCTGTTATTTTTTCTATCTTATCGCTGCAGAGAGTGATTTCCTCCTGCATTTGTTCCTTTGAGAGCTTTGTCATATGCGGATGAGTATTTGAATGATTCATTATCTCGTGGCCTGCATCAGAAAGCTCCTTTACGGATTCTGGGTATTTATCTACCCATTCACCTACTACAAAGAAGGTGGTTTTTACATTATATTTTTCCAGAATTTTTATGAGGTCATGTGTGTCCTCGTTTCCCCATGCGGCGTCAAATGATATGGCGCATATTTTTTCGTCTTTTTGCACGCTGTATATAGGCAAATCTTTTTTAGGCGCCATTGTTTCGAGTACTGCTGTGGCACTGTCCCAATTAAATACCAAAACGCTTGCTATAAGCGCAAATAAAAGTGAGTACGCTATAAGAATCTTTTTGTGTATTACATATATTTTCACTTTTTCACATCCTTTTTTATTCTATATTAATTATATTTAGCCACGTTGTGATTTATTACCTCATATATTTTGTCAACTTATAAGGTATTTTGGAATAAAATATAAATGTGAGGAGGAAGGTTTATGAGTGAAGTGCTTGTTGTATTTGCATCGATGACTGATGCTAATAAAATAAAGTTTTATATAGAAAAAAAACATAATATAAGTGCAAGACTTGTGCAAACGCCAAAAGCGGTATCGCCTGGTGGCTGCAGCTATAGTCTGATAGTGGCGAGAAATGAGCTTGGCAAGGTATATGATGCTATGAAGGTAATGGGTGTAATGTCAAATGCGGCTTTGTATGCAGGAGATTACAGCAGAGTGAGGTGAGGGATATGATATATCTTGATAACAGTGCGACCTCCTGGCCGAAACCAAGGGATGTGTACTTATCTGTAGTCGATGCGATAAAGATATATGGAGCAAATCCCGGAAGAGCTGGTCACAAGATGTCACTTGCCGCAAGTGAAGAAATATTTAAATGCAGGATGGCGGTAGCAGAATTTTTTGGAATAGCTGACCCGTCAAAGGTTATATTTACCCTAAACGCAACTGACTCTTTGAATATGGCTATAAAGGGAATACTTAAGGAAAATGACCATGTGGTAGTTTCCAGTATGGAGCATAATTCAGTGTTAAGACCCGTTTTTGCGCTTTCACAGGAAAAAGGTATAACGTATGATATGGTTTGGGGAAATGTATACGGATATGTATCTGCAGAGGAAATAGAAAAGGCAATTAAGCCAAATACTGCACTGATAATATTAACACATGCATCTAACGTGTGCGGAACGGTAAACCCGATAAGAGAAGTGGGGGCGATAGCAAGGAAGCATCATATACCATTTTTGGTAGATGCGTCGCAAAGTGCAGGGATACTCCCAATTGACGTAGAGAAAGACAACATTGATATACTTGCCACGGCTGGACACAAGGGGCTATATGGTCCTGTGGGAGTAGGAATACTGTATATAAAAGATGCGTCGGTTGTAAACACCTTAAAAGAGGGTGGAACGGGAAGTAATTCTATGGATTTAAAACAGCCCGAGATATTACCTGACAAATTTGAGTCGGGAACACTTAATACTATCGGAATAATGGGGCTTTCTTCCGGGATTAAATTTTTAAACAAAGTAGGGATTGACGAAATTTTTTATCACGAGAAAAAGCTCACCGGAATGATGATAGAAAGACTTGCATTTACAAAGGGTGTATCGGTGTATGGATATCTGCACACTGAGAATCGTCTTGGTGTGGTAAGTTTTAATATTTCGGGACTTGATAGTGTGGAAGTATCAAAATATCTTGACGAAAGATATAACATTGCCGTAAGGGCAGGATATCACTGCGCTTATACAGCTCATCAGACAATAGGCACCGAATCCCCTGGTACTGTAAGGGTGAGCGTAGGTGCGTTTAATACGGCAAACGACATAGAAACCCTTTGTAATGCTGTAAGGGAAATAAAAATGTAAATTTTTTAAGAATTTTTTCAAAAAACACTTATCAAATCACCAAAAACGTAGTATAATCAAAAGTAAGTATACGCACTTTGCGTATTTTGGTGTAAAGAGGGTGTTTTTTTGTGACTGATTTTATCTCGGTAATTGCTGAAAATTTAAAGCTTTTGAGAGTAAGAGATGTGCTGGACGTGCTTATAGTTGCATATCTTATATACATGGGTGTAAAGCTTGTACGTGAAACAAGAGCGTTTCAGCTTATAAAGGGAATAGTTGTTATAGTGGTTGCGGCTCAGGTTTCGGGATGGCTTGATTTAAATGTGCTTAACACTATACTTGTGTATGCTATGGAAGTAGGCGTGCTTGCACTTTTAGTTGTATTTCAGCCTGAACTTCGAAGTATGCTTGAAAAGGTTGGACGAACAAGCTTTAAAAACTTATTCACACAAGAAATAGGAAATATGGAAGATATTATAGAAGAGGTGGTCGTTGCCAGCGGCTATATGGCATCGCAGAAAATTGGTGCGCTGATTGTTATGGAAAACACTACAAAGCTTGCGGATATTGGCTCTACGGGTACCCGCCTTGACTCACTAGTAAGCTCGGGGCTACTTATAAACATATTTATACCAAACACACCGCTTCACGATGGTGCTGTACTTATAGGTGACGGAAAAATAAAAGCAGCTGCGTGTTTTCTTCCGCTTACTAAAAACAATGACCTTTCAAAAGAGCTTGGTACAAGGCACAGAGCTGCTATCGGTATGAGCGAAGTGGCAGACTGTATGGTGGTAGTTGTATCGGAGGAAACAGGTAAAATATCTGTAGCTGTAAACGGAAGCTTAACTAGAAACTTAAATATGGATTCTCTTAGAAAGTTACTTAAAAAAGGGCTTATAAAAACACCTGACACTATTACAAATATTAAAAAAGAAAAACTGGGTTGGGCGGTGAAGAAAAAATGAAACCATTTTACAAAACAGACTGGTTTTTAAAAATTATTTCTCTTGTCGTTGCAATCGTTTTATGGATATACATTTCATACGAGCAAAAACCTCAGTATGAAACGTGGATAAGAGGAGTTAATGTGGTACAGACTAATTTGTCGCAGGATTTTGAAAATGGAAAGCTTGTGATTATGGAAGGTGCCACCGATAAAATTGATATAAAAATACGTGGTGACAGAAAAGATGTATCGTCGGTAAAACCGGGTAATATAACCGCTATAATTGATATGCTTGGAGTGGGAAGCGAGGGAGTATATTCTCTTCCTATCAGTGTTACAATACCTGTTGACGGCATAGAGATTGTGCAGAAGAGTCCTTCACACGCATCTATGAAGGTGGACAAGATTATAACTGTTGAAAAAAGAATTAATGCTGAAATAAAAGGTACTCCAACTGATGGATATGTAGTGGGCGATTACAAAATTGAACCTGAGAGCGTAAAGCTAACTGGGCCGCAGTCGGTTATAAATACAATTTCTACGGTTAAGACTACTATTGATTTGAATGAAGCGGCGTTAAATCCTGAAAGTCTTTTTAAGATAAAGCTATATGATGTAAACGATAATGAGATAATTAATTCGCTTATTACACAAAATATAGAATATATTCAGATTAATGACTTATTTGCGGAAACAAAAATGGCAGATGTAATTGTTAATACAAATGGTAGTGTAAATGAAGCAGGCGATAAGGTGGATTATACTATTTTATCATCTGTGAAAATTCAGCTTAGCGGTGATACAGAAATTTTGAAAACGATAAACAGTATATCTACTGAAGAAATTGATGTTTCAAAGATTACTTCTGATACTGAGATTTCGGCAAAGCTTATCATTCCCGAGGGGATTAAACTTGTAAACAGCGCAGATGCTGATGTTAAAATAAGATTTTTTGTAAATAATTAAAAATAAGGTTGTTTAATAATGTAGGGGCGGATGCCCATATCCGACTGATAAAACGTGTCGGTGGAGGCATCGACCCCTACAATTTTGAATTATAAGAGAATTACAACCTTTTCTATTTTGTTTGAGAGGTGACAACTATGAGAATGTGCTCGGTATGTAATGAAAATCCGGCAGTGGTTTTTATATCTAAATATGAGGCGGGTAAGATGGTGAGCAAGGGTTACTGTCTTTCGTGTGCTATACAGACAGGTGTTACACCTGTAGAACAGCTTGCAGGTCAGCTTGGTGTGGAGCCTGACGAACTTAAAAATATGGTTGATGAAATGCAGGGTATGATGTCAAACGGCAATTTTGAAGACGCGCTTGCAGGTCTTATGGGCGGGAATCTTATGAATATGTCGGGTGATGGAATAGACGACGAAGAATTTGATGATGCGGAAGCTGCAACGTCAAATGTCAACGAGAAAAAGCCGAAGAAAGAAAAAGGATTTAAAAAACGCGAAAAGAAAAAATGCCTTCCTACATTTGGTATAAACCTTACCGAAAAGGCTAAAGCGGGCGAGCTTGACAGGGTAGTCGGCAGAGAAAAGGAAACTGACAGAATAATACAGATACTAAACAGGCGTACTAAAAATAATCCTGTTCTTTTAGGCGTGCCGGGTGTGGGTAAGACTGCCATTGCAGAAGGTGTAGCGCAAAAGATTGCCAAAGGCGAAGTGCCGGAAAAACTGCTTGACAAGCAAGTTTATCTGCTCGACCTTGCATCAGTGGTAGCAGGAACGCAGTACCGCGGTCAGTTTGAAAGCAGACTTAAAGCAATTGTTGACGAAGCAAAGCGCGATAATGTGATACTTGTAATAGACGAGGTTCATTCAATAGTAAGTGCCGGTGATGCTGATGGAGCTATGAATGCGGCAAACATCTTAAAACCTGCATTAGCTAGAGGAGATATTCAAGTGATTGGTGCTACAACACTTGACGAGTATAGAAAACACATTGAAAAAGATGCGGCACTTGAGCGCCGTTTCCAGACGGTTATCATAGAAGAGCCTACAGAAGATGAAGCGTTTGAAATACTAGTTGGAACCAAGGGATATTACGAGGATTTTCACAATGTAACGATAGACAATTATATAATAAAAGAGATTATCAGCCTTTCAAACAGATATATAAATGACAGATTTTTGCCAGATAAGGCGATAGACGTTATAGACGAAGCGGCGTCAAAGCTTAACATTGACAGTCCTTACACAGATAACATTATTGGTATAAAGGCGAAAATAGCAGAGATTGATAAAAAGATTGAGGAGCTTGAAGCAGATACTGAAAATGTTCAGTATGAAGAACTTGCGTCGCTTAAGAGTGACAAATGCAGACTTGAAGGTGAGCTTTCGGGTCTTCGCGCACTACAGAAGCAGACAAAGCTTACACTTGAAGATGTGGCACAGGTTATAGAGCTTTGGACAGGAATTCCTGTGAAAAACATCACCGAAACCGACAAGGATAAGCTTATAAACCTTGAAGACAGACTGCACAAGCGTATTATCGGGCAACACGATGCGGTAGTGAGTGTGGCTAAGGCAGTAAGACGAAACAGAGCACTTATGATAAGCAAAAAAAGACCTGTTTCATTTATATTTGTAGGACCGACAGGCGTGGGTAAGACAGAACTTGTAAAATCACTTGCAGAGTGCCTTTTTGATGACGAGGCTGCTCTTATCAGAATGGATATGAGTGAGTATATGGAAAAGCATGCGGTGTCGAAGATTATCGGTGCACCTCCGGGATATGTCGGTTATGATGAGGCTGGTCAGCTTACAGAAAAGGTGAGAAGAAGACCATATTCCATTATACTTTTAGACGAGATAGAAAAAGCGCACGCAGATGTGTTTAACATACTTCTGCAGATACTTGATGATGGCAGAATAACTGACTCTCAGGGCAGATGTGTTAATTTTAAAAACACCATTATAATTATGACATCTAATGCCGGAACTTCTACAGCGTCAAATAGTGTTGGCTTTGGAAATGAAAACTCAAAAGTGGATTCAAAGGTTCAGGCGGCGCTTAAAGAAATATTCAGACCTGAATTCTTGAATCGTGTTGATGAGGTTATACAGTTTAAAGAGCTTTCCAAAGACGAGCTTTCGAAGATTATCGAGCTTATGCTATCAGATTTAAGAAAAGAGCTTAAGCACATTGGACTTGAGCTTACAGTTAGCGAAAAGGCGAAAGAAATAATGATTGAAAGTGGATATAATCCTAAGTACGGTGCGCGCCCTCTAAGACGTGAAATTCAGACAAACATCGAGGACGAGGTGGCTAGTATACTTCTTTCGGGTGAGCACGAGGGTAAGGAAAAAATTAACGTAACTGCTCATAACGGAAAGATTAAGGTTGTAGCTGAATAAATTTTAGCGGAGATGGTGATAATGCAGATCGCCTTTCTCCGCTGATTTGTATATTACCTGTATATTACCGCGTTGTGTTATGTATAAAATATATGATTTTTGATAAAAATATACTTTGTGTATGTGTCAATTATAATAATTTTACTTTTTTGAGAAAAAGTTTCAAAAAAACTATTGACAAATGCTATTTAAGATGATATACTTTTAAAAGTCGGTTGGCGATTTGGTTATAACCGCGGTCTGCGGGTGTAGTTCAATGGTAGAATCTCAGCCTTCCAAGCTGATTGCGTGGGTTCGATTCCCATCACCCGCTCCACTTTTACATAACTGCATTGCAGTCCAAGGCTTAAAACGATAGCCTGAATGGTGTTCTAACACATATATGCGCCTGTAGCTCAGCTGGATAGAGCAACTGCCTTCTAAGCAGTGGGTCAGGAGTTCGAGTCTCTTCAGGCGCGCCACTTTAATTTTTGGTATGGTGGGTATAGCTCAGTTGGTTAGAGCGCTAGATTGTGGCTCTAGAGGCCCTCGGTTCGAATCCGAGTATCCACCCCACATATCTATATTGGGCTGTCGCCAAGTGGTAAGGCACCAGATTTTGATTCTGGCATTCCGCTGGTTCGAGTCCAGCCAGCCCAGCCAATTTTATCTGGGCAAAATTAAATACGGGCCATTAGCTCAGTTGGCAGAGCACTTGACTTTTAATCAAGTTGTCCGGAGTTCGAATCTCCGATGGCTCACCACGTCGGAACAAGTTACGCTTGTTCCGATTTTTTTATACAAATAATCAGTCACTTGCTTCACTGTTCCTTCTTTTTCGTAAAAAGGCATGTTCGGCTTACCTGTTCGTTTGTAAACGCACTCAAGACGGTTTATCAGAAAACATCAATATTTTTGGCGCTTTTTAGCAAATTTTTAACTGGTGAGATTCCTACTTGTATTATGACATTTGGGAAATTTTTGCGAAAGCAATGTTGTTGACTTTTTGTGTTTTGTATGATAATATATATCCAACGATAACTAAGGTGGTGGAGATGTGTTAAAAGGTATTCCAAAGATTATATCGCCTGAACTTTTAAAAATAATGATGGAAATGGGACATGGCGATGAGATTGTAATTGGTGACGGGAATTTTCCTGGACATAGTGTAAATCAAAAGTGTATTAGATGTGATGGCCATAATGTGCCAGAACTTCTCGAGGCTATTCTTAAACTTTTTCCTCTAGATACGTATCAACATCCCACATATTTAATGGCTAAGTCTGAAGGCGACAATGTGGAAACTCCTATTTGGGATGAGTACGCAAGGATACTTAAACCATACACGAATGAAACATGTCAAAAGCTAGAGCGTTACGAATTCTATGAAAGAGCAAAAAAAGCATATGCGGTTGTAATGACCGGTGAATCGGCGCTATATGCGAATATAATATTGAAAAAGGGAGTAGTTACAGATTGATTAGTTGCAGAACTAGGTTAAAAGACTAAGTTATTATTAGTTGGACTATATGATAAAGTTGTGCAACAATTTATTAAAAATAATATATTTTGGAGTTAAATGACAATTTTCCAAGGAAGATTGTCATTTTTGTTTATGTGTGATATACTAGTTTTATAAGAATGGTGAAACAGGCGGTGTAAAGGATTGGAGAACTCTATTTTTAAAAAAACAATTTTATCTGCACTCTTTTTAGCACTAGGTATTGTATTACCGCTTTTAACGTCACAAATAAAAGAGATAGGCGACAGCTTACTGCCTATGCATATAACGGTTTTATTTTGCGGTATTATCTGTGGTGGAAAAAACGGATTAGCTGTGGGGTTTATTTTGCCGTTTTTACGCGCTATGATATTTTCTATGCCACCATTATTTCCAAACGCTGTATGGATGGCGTTTGAACTTGCAACATATGGGTTTGTTGTGGGAATAATGTATGAAAAATTTGGTGAAAGAAACATAAAAAATTTATATTTAAGTTTATTTATTTCGATGATTTCGGGGCGCATTGTGTGGGCGATTGCGAAAACGATACTTCTCGGGCTTGGCGGAATGAAATTTACATTTCAAGCATTTATTGTGGGCGGATTTATAGATGCATTGCCTGGAATAGTATTGCAACTGATACTTATTCCGGCTGTTATGAGTGCTGTTGGTAAAAATAGAAACAGATAATCGAAATATAACCTTTGGTATACAGGAGGAAATTATGCTTACTAATTATCATACACATACTAATATGTGCGATGGAAAAAATACACCGGAAGAAATGGTAGTTTCTGCAATTGAAAAAGGGTTTGATGCAATAGGATTTTCAGGTCATGGATACACTGATTTTGACCTTAGCTATTGTATGAAGGATATGGATAAATATATTTCTGTTATAAACGGATTGAAGGAAAAGTATAAGGACAAAATACAAGTATATCTTGGTGTGGAGGAAGATGCGGATTATCTTATTAACCGTGCCGATTTCGATTACATAATTGGTTCGTCGCATTACTTTAAGATAGCTGGTAAGCTTTATCCAATTGACTGCAGTCCTGACAATTTTGAAAGAGGCGTCCAAATGTACGATGGGGATATACTGCGTCTTGCCCAAGACTATTATATACGTTTTTGTGAATACATACTTAAAAGAAAGCCTGATATTGTTGGCCATTTTGATCTTGTAACAAAATATGACGAGATAGGTGAGTCAAGATTTTTGAACAATGCAGATTATATAAGACTTGCTGAAAAATATATGGAGTATGCACTTAAATCTGACTGTATATTTGAAGTGAATACAGGTGCTATATCAAGAGGATATAGAAAAAACCCGTATCCGCAGGAAAATTTATTGCATATAATAAATAAAAATGGTGGAAAGGTGACTCTTTCGTCTGATTGTCACAATTCGGATTTTCTTGATTGCTATTTTAATGAGAGCAAGAAGATGCTAAAGGACATAGGATTTGATGGTGTATATGTTCTTTATAATGGCGAATGGAAAAAAGATATATTTTAACAAATACACGAGACAAAAGATATGATTTGTCCCTTTTATTATGTCTTTTGTTGAAAAAGCACAAAAAATTCTGATGTATTTTTGGAAAATTATTGATTTTATATTGAAACTTTGTTTTTTATGTAGTATAATATAAAAGCGGATAAATTCAAATGAGAGATTTTTGGTGGCATTTTGGATTTGTTTGAAAATATAATCATTATGAAATGGGGTATGAATAATGTTTTTAAAGAAAAAGACAGATTCAGTGCATGCGCTTATTATGGCGCAGATCAATGATGTCGAAAATTGTTTTATCAAATTTGAAAGCTTTGTACGTGCAGCTTGTGTTTCAGAGCCTTCATTTGATACGCTAGACAATCTTAGTGACAGCATATTCAAGGCAGAGGCAGAAGCTGATAAATCACTTCGCCGTATGATTGATTCTCTTGCTGGTGGAACATATCTTCCGTCTACACGTGAGGAAATAATTGACATTGCAACAAGTTGTGACCGTATAGCTAACAAGTGTGAAGGTTTTGCAAAGATGGTTGTAATACAGAAATTTAAATTCCCTTCTGATTATCAGGAAGACCTTTTAGAAGTTCTTGCGATAGTTCATTCACAGGTGAAGCTTTTGGAAGAAAGCATCAGTAAACTTTTTGCTGAATTTAACGCACTTTTAAAAGACCATTCTATACTTGACGATATCAGACGTCTTGAGTCAAAGGTTGACGTTATAGAAGAAAAACTATACGAAAAGACTTATGCGCTTGATTTAGGTCTTGCAGAGCGTATGCAGATTGCAAAATTTGTAGACGGTATTTGTAATATCTCTGATATTATAGAAAATATTGCAGACAGAATTCAAATTATGCTGGTAACAAGAAAGGCGTGATTTGAACAATGATATATTTACTATTGTCAGCCGGCCTTTTTATGGGCTGGTCCCTTGGTACGAATGATGCGGCTAATGCATTTGGTACAGCGGTTGCTACACGTGTAGTGAAATATCGTACAGCTGTTACTATAATTGCGATATTTGTTATAATAGGTGCATTTGTTGGCGGTCACAACAATATAACATCTGTAGCAGAACTTGCTACAAGCAACGAGGTTATTGCGTCGATAGAAGATGTTGAGAGTGCGGTTGACGGTAACTGGATTGATAAATTAAGACTTCAATCAGCACTTAAGGCATTTATAATATTTACCTGTGCGGCACTTACAGTTTTTGTTATGAGTTATCTAAAATTTCCTGTATCAGCAAACCAGTCGATAACTGGTGCTATAATAGGTTGGGGATTGTGTTATGCCGATTACGGAAATCCAGATGTGCTCGCTGTAAACCTTCCACAGATAGGTAAGTTTGCTTCGACGTGGCTTTTAAATCCACTTGGCGCAGGTATAATATCATTTGTGCTTGTTCTGTTTTTCAATAAATTTATTGAAAAAAGACTTTCTTCGCTTAGCTTCTATGATACTATAGTAAAGGTTGGCTATCTTGTTGCAGGAACATTTGCATCATACAGTATAGGTCTTAACTCGTCAGCGAATGTTACAGCACTTTACTACGATATGGTGTATTCTGAAACAGGTGTTGTAGCAAACCTTTTAACTGACCCAAGACTTACTGCTACAATCGGTGGTATAGCTATTGCGATAGGTGTTCTTACGTTTTCAAAACGTGTTATGATGACAGTTGGAAGCAGCATTGCCGAGATAAGCCAAATGGATGGATTTTTGGTTATAATCTCTATGGCACTTACAGTTGTGCTTATGGGTAACCTTATGGGTATACCTGTTTCAACTTCTCAGGCGGTTGTCGGCGCGGTTGTCGGTGCAGGTCTTACAAAAGGTGTTGGAAAAGTACACTTTGGCGTGTTTAAAAACATTGCTATCGCGTGGGTAAGCTCGCCAACGGTTGCAGGACTGCTTGCGTACATAGTTGCATTTGTGACAAGAGGATATTTTGCATAATATATAAAAATGTATTTTAAAGGCACAAGCTACAGCTTGTGCCTTTGTTATTGTCTAACGAAAAAGCTTTGAAGATTAATTTAATCTTCAAAGCTTTTTTTATTTATATTTTATTACTCACCAAGTGATTCTTTTGCTGATACTGTAACCTTTCTGTTGTAGCATTCAAATGCATTGTCTACAGTAGCTTTATCAACTGATTTAGTAAACAGGCTTACTACAGGAACTAATACAAGTCCGCCGAGCATTGCTATAACGCCACAGTTGATTGGTGACTGTAGTATTGCAGGGAATATAGGCTTAGCTATCATATTAAGTATCATTATACCTGCACCAAATACGAATGATGTCCATACAGCTGCTTTTGACGTTTTCTTCATATATAGACCGTATAGGAACGGAGCTAAAAACGCACCCGCAAGCGCACCCCACGAAATTCCCATCATTTGAGCTATAGCGCTTAGCTTATCTTTATTTAATGCGATAAATGCTGAGATTACGATAAATACTACTATAAGAACTCTTAGTATAAGTACTTGCTTTTTCTCGCTCATATTTTTAATAACGTGGTCTTTTAAAAGATCAAGCGTAAGTGTTGAGCTAGATGCAAGCACAAGTGACGAAAGAGTTGACATAGATGCTGAAAGTACAAGCACGATTACTATAGCAATAAGGATATTTGGAAGTCCTGAAAGCATTGTAGGGATTATTGCGTCAAATCCACCTACTATAGAGCCGTCAGCGGAAAATGTAAGCTTGTCTGTAAATAGTCTTCCAAATCCACCAAGGAAATAACATCCGCCTGCGACTACAAGCGCAAATACTGTTGAAATTATAGTACCTTTATTTATATCCTTTTCGCTCTTTATAGCGTAGAATTTCTGTACCATCTGAGGAAGTCCCCAAGTACCAAGTGATGTAAGAATTACAACAAACAAAAGATTTAGCGGATCAGGGCCAAAGAATGAGTTGAATACCCCAGGTGTGTTTGTGGCAGTATCTTCAATCTTGGCAAGACCATTTAATGCTTCTATAAATCCGCCGTTTTGCGAAAGAACTGCTGCGATAACTGCAACTATGCCAACAAGCATTATAATGCCCTGAATGAAATCGTTAATAGCCGTAGCCATATATCCTCCTGCTATAACGTATATTCCTGTAAGTATCGCCATTACTACAACACATACTGAGTAGTCTATTCCAGGGAATGCCATTGAGAACAATCGTGAAAGACCATTGTATAGAGATGCTGTGTATGGAATAAGGAATATAAAAACTATAATTGATGCAACTATTTTAAGCGCGCTGCTGTTAAAACGTTTGCCAAAAAATTCAGGCATTGTAGCACTTTGTAAGTGCTGGCTCATAAGTCTTGTTCTTCTGCCAAGTATTACCCATGCGAGAAGTGAGCCTAGGACTGCATTACCTATACCTATCCAGGTGGAAGCTATACCGAATTTCCATCCGAACTGTCCTGCGTATCCTACAAAGATAACTGCAGAGAAGTAAGATGTGCCATATGCAAAAGCAGACAGCCAAGGACCGACATTTCGTCCGCCAAGCACAAAACCATTTACATCTGTTGAATTTTTACGGCAGTAAAGTCCTACACCGACCATTACTGCAAAAAAGATAACCAACATAACTACTTTCAAAATCATAATATGTACCTCCTAAAAATAATTTTTTGGAAGACGAAATAAAAAAATCCCGTCCTCACTTCTTTTGAAAGCTGAGGACGAGATGTATTTTCCCGTGTTACCACCTCAATTTACCGCTGCCTCACGAAAGCGGCCTTAGCGGGTACTCCGAAAATTCTTTTATACCCTGACGCTGTAACGGGCGTCTACCCGTCGCAATCTACTAGGAATTAATTCCGTTCGGTACGCTGCTCCGAGAATGTATTCGCATATGCTTTTGCCATTGCCTCGCACCTGCCGGCAACTCTCTTTAGTACAAAATACATAGCTACTTGTTTCTCATCGTCGCATTTATTATGTTTGGTTTATTAAGATTTTAACACCATATTTTTCATTTGTCAACAAATTTTTTGAAAATTCATTCAAGCGGTTCAAAATCTTCTGCGCCGTGTTTGCATAATGGACATATAAAATCAGGCGGAAGGGTTTCACCTTCGTACACGTAACCGCAGATTTTACACACGAAGCCTTTTTTCTTTTCGGTTGCTGCCTTTGGCTTTGGTTTTATATGGTCAAAATAGTACTGGTAGGTTACCGAAGGAATATCCGAAAGAACTTTGGCGTTTGTTACGTCCGCCACAAACATAGTGTGAGTTCCGCAATCGATTACATTTATAACCTTTCCTGATATATACGAGTTTGCAAATTCTGTTAGGTAATATATATCGTTTTCGCTTCTTTGGATTTTATCAAAACCAGTGAATTTATCTGTATCGCGTCCGCTTGCAAACCCAAATTTCTGGAATATTTCAAATGGTACGTCGGTCGATAGTATCGATACGTTAAACTCGCCTGATTTTAATATCATATCGTGAGTGTAGTTTTGCTTGTTTACAGATACGATAATTCGTTTTGGTATATCTGTTATCTGCATAACGGTATTTATTATACAGCCGTTGTCTTTTTCGCCGTTCTTTGCTGTAAGCACAAACAGACCATACGATAGTTTAAATAGTGCATTTGCCTCAGTGTTTTTAGCATTTTCGTTATCTGTATTAGGGATAGAGTTATATATTTCATCTACCATAAGGTCGATTTCTACAAGACCGTTTTCCTTAAGCGCTGAGTAAACAGTTACAGATGGTTCTATAAATTTTGAATTTTTTAATTTTGATAGCTTTTCTGTAATAAGGTTTCCTGCTGTAGGTGCCCATGAGCCGTTTTGCACTATGGCAAATGTACGGTTTTGAAGGTTGTGATGTGCGAGGTCATTTATAAAGTTTTCCATATTTACAAATATACCTGCGTTGTATGTGGTAGAAGCTATAACTATATGCGAGTATTTAAATGCTTCAGATATAATATATGAAGGATGTGTTTTTGAAACATCGTACATTTTGATGTTTGTTATACCTTTTAGCGAAAGCTTGCCCGCGATTATTTCAGCCACGTTCTGTGTGTTTCCATATACAGATGCATATGCTATAACAACGCCGTTTTCCTCGGGAGCATATTTACTCCATCTATCATATTTTTCTATGAACCAAGGGATATCTCTTCTCCATACAGGACCGTGAAGAGGGCATATCATATTTATCTCAAGACCTTCGGCTTTTTTTAGAAGTGCTTGAACCTGAGTGCCGTATTTTCCTACTATATTAGTATAGTAACGTCTTGCTTCGTCAAGCCATTCTTCTTTGAAATTCATCTGGTCGGCAAATATGTTACCGCTTAGCGCGCCAAATGTACCAAATGCGTCTGCTGAAAACAAAATTTTGTCGGTGGTATCGTATGTTACCATAACTTCAGGCCAGTGCACCATAGGTGCCATTACGAAAGTAAATGTATGTCTTCCTGTTGAAAGGGTATCACCCTCTGCGACAATTTTAACATTTGACATATCAATGTCAAAAAACTGTCTTATCATATTATAGGCTTTTTTCTCGCAGATAATCTGGACGTCAGGATATCTGAGCACAAGCTCACCAATGGTAGCGGCATGGTCAGGTTCCATATGGTTTATGATAAGGTAATCAAGACTTCTGTCGCCTAAAAGGTGATTTATATTTTCAAAAAACAGTCCTGAAATTGCACTGTCAACAGTATCAAGCACTGCGGTTTTTTCATCTGATACAAAGTATGAGTTGTACGAAACACCATTTTCAAGCGGATACACGTTTTCAAAAAGTGCAATTCGTCTATCGTTTCCTCCTATATAATATATGTCGTCTGTTACATTTTGAATGTGATACATTTTTAGTCATCTCCCTTTTGTGAAACGAGTTCAGAAACAAAGCTTCGTATGAAATCTTCGCACGCACCGCATCCGTTTGAGCAGTTTGTGGCTTCCTGAACTTCTTCAAATGTCGCTGCACCGTCTTCTACAGCATCTATTATCATGCCGTACGTTACATTCATACAGTTGCAAGCAATTTTCTCTCTATCCATTGTATCACCTCCTTAAATAAATTTCAATATGAATATGAGTAGTATTTACACATTTTAAAAAGAAAATTCCCAAAATTTTAATAAAATTCGCTAAAAAGCTATTGACATATGTGTAAGGTATGAGTATACTATATATAGTGACTAAAAATCGGGTCAAACACATTATAAAGGGGTTGAACGGAAAATGAAAATTATTAAAAGAAGCGGCAAGGAAGAGATTTTTGACGCAAAGAAAATCGAGATAGCCGTAGCTAAAGCCAACAACAGTGTTGTTCCCAGCGAGAGAATGACTGATATACAGATTAAGAGAATTGCAGAAGATGTCGAGATGGCGGCTAACAATATCACCCGTGCATTATCGGTCGAAGAAATACAAGATATGGTAGAGGACCAGATAATGAATCAGAGAGCATTCTCTGTAGCAAGAAACTATATTACATATCGTTACACGAGAGCACTTATAAGAAAGTCTAACACTACTGACGAGCAGATACTTTCGCTTATTGAGTGTAACAACGAAGAGGTTAAACAGGAAAATTCAAACAAAAACCCTACTGTAAACAGCGTTCAGCGTGACTATATGGCGGGCGAGGTAAGTAAGGATATTACTAAGAGAATCCTTCTTCCTGCTGATATCGTTAGAGCGCACGAAGAGGGTATTATACATTTTCACGATGCTGACTATTTTGCTCAGCATATGCACAACTGTGACCTTGTAAACCTTGAGGATATGCTTCAAAACGGTACAGTAATCAGCGGTACTCTTATTGAAAAACCTCATAGTTTCTCTACTGCTTGTAACATATCTACACAGATTATTGCACAGGTTGCGTCTTGTCAGTATGGCGGACAGAGTATAAGCTTAACACATCTTGCTCCGTTTGTTGACATCAGTCGTAAGAAAATAAGAAAACAGGTTGAGGAAGAGCTTAGCCAGTTTAAAGAGATTACTGATGAGCAGATTACAGAAATTACAGAAAAAAGACTTCGTGAAGAGGTTAAGAATGGTGTGCAGATGATACAGTATCAGGTAGTTACTCTTA
The DNA here is from genome assembly GCA_045540815.1 of Clostridia bacterium. Lineage (GTDB taxonomy): Bacteria > Bacillota > Clostridia > UMGS1810 > UMGS1810 > JAZQHR01. The sequence continues at coordinate 18,896 of JAZQHY010000059.1, forward strand.
TGACTACAAACGGACAGGCTCCATTCGTTACTGTGTTTATGTATCTTGGCGAGGCTAAAAATGAGCAGGAAAAGGCTGACCTTGCACTTATTATTGAAGAAACCCTTCGTCAAAGACACAGAGGTGTTAAAAACGAAAAGGGTGTGTGGATTACTCCTGCATTTCCTAAGCTTATATACGTTCTTGAAGAAGACAACATTCACAAGGACAGCAAGTATTATTACTTAACTGAGCTTGCAGCTAAATGTACTGCAAAGAGAATGGTGCCTGATTATATTTCTGAAAAAATAATGCTTCAGAATAAGATAGACAAGAAAGGTAACGGAAACTGCTATACTTGTATGGGTTGCAGAAGCTTCCTTACTCCTTACATTGACGAAGAAGGCAAGCCTAAATATTACGGAAGATTTAACCAGGGTGTTGTTACAGTTAACCTTGTTGATATTGGTCTTTCGGCAAATAAAAATATGGACAAGTTCTGGAAGATATTTGACGAGAGAATGGAGCTTTGCCACAGAGCACTTCAGCTTAGACACGAGAGATTAACAGGCACAGTATCTGATGCTGCTCCAATACTATGGCAGCACGGTGCTCTACTAAGACTTAATAAGGGAGAAACCATCGACAAGTACCTTCACGGTGGATATTCTACTATTTCTCTTGGCTTTGCAGGTCTTTGGGAGTGTGTATACAGCTTAAACGGCAAGAAGCTTACCGAAAAAGAGGGCGAAGAGCTTGGTCTTGAGATTATGAAGAAGCTAAACGAATACACTGCAAAGTGGAAAGCAGAAGAAAATATCGATTATTCGCTATACGGAACTCCGCTTGAGTCTACTACTTATAAATTTGCTAAATGCCTACAGCAGAGATTTGGCATAATAAAAGGTGTAACAGACAAAAACTACATTACAAACAGTTATCACGTACACGTTACCGAAGATATAGATGCATTTGACAAGCTTGCTTTGGAAGCTAAATTCCAGGCGCTATCTCCTGGCGGTGCAATATCTTACGTAGAAGTGCCGAATATGCAGGATAATATCGAGGCAGTACTTTCTGTTATGAGATATATCTATGATAATATTATGTATGCCGAATTAAATACAAAGAGCGACTATTGTCAGGTATGCGGATACGACGGCGAAATCCAGATTAAAGAAGATGACGGCAAGCTTGTATGGGAATGCCCTAACTGCTTTAACCGCGACCAGAATAAGCTAAACGTTGCAAGAAGAACTTGCGGTTACATCGGCCCGCAGTTCTGGAATCAGGGAAGAACTCAGGAAATTAAGGAGAGAGTGCTTCATCTATGAGATATGGAACTGTAAAAAAAGCGGATATTGCAAACGGTCTTGGCGTAAGGGTATCTCTTTTTGTAAGCGGATGCAGGCATCACTGCAAGGGCTGTTTCCAGCCGGAAACGTGGGATTTTAACTATGGCGAAGAATACACAGATGCGGTGCAGGAAGATATTTTATCTGAGCTTGACAGACCATATTATCAGGGATTGACGGTGCTTGGCGGAGAACCTATGGAGCCGGAAAATCAGCCGTATGTGTTGGGTCTTCTAAAGGAATTTAAAAAAAGGTTCCCTGAAAAAGATGTATGGATATACTCGGGATATCTGTTTGAAGATGACATACTTGCAGGAAAGCTTGGTGACAAGAGTATCACAGATGAGCTTATAAGCTATGTAGATGTACTGGTAGACGGTGAGTTTGTACAGGCGGAAAGGGACATTACACTTAAGTTTCGTGGTAGCCGAAATCAGAGGTTGATTGATGTGAAAAAAAGTCTTAAAGATGGGAAGACAGTTCTTTTGGAATTGTAAAATACAAATAAAAAGAGCGATTTTTAAATCGCTCTTTTTTATATTGCAAATATTTTAAAGCGGGTATATAATATCATTAACGGAGAGTGATATATATGATAAAGACTACGTGGAATAATTTTGATGCAAATGAGTTTTATTTTGAGGAGAAAAAGGCTGTTATTGTATACCCTATGGAAAAGGCGAATGGTAAATGGCTAATAAAGACTGAATATTTTAATGCATTTCCTGAGGTGGAAATAGCATTTTTAAATAAGGGATATCATCTTTTGTATATAGCGAACGATAATCGCTGGGCAGGCGATGAGGATTTAGCTAGAAAAGCTAGATTTATAGAGTATGTTTCAAATGAGTTTGGACTAGATAAAAAATGTATTCCTATAGGCTATAGCTGCGGTGGACTTTATGCAGTTAAGCTTGCAGAGAGATATCCTCATCTTGTGTCGGGTATGTACATAGATGCGCCTGCATTAAACATACTAAGTTTAGCCGGACTTGGTGACCGAAAAGAAAACACTGAGCAGTTTTTTATAGAAATTGCAAATAGTCTTGGGCTATCACGTTCTGGCATAGTAAACTATCGCGACAGTGCTATTGATAATATGAAACCGCTTATAGAGAACGATATTCCTATATATATGTCATATGGAAATGCTGACGATGTGGTAATATACTACGAAAACGGAAAGGTGCTTTATGACTACTATGCAGCAAACGGCGGAAGGATAAAGGTAGAATGTATTTCCATGCGAAAGCACCATCCACACGGGGTATCTGTTCCAGAAAGAGTAATAGACTTTTTGGAAGAAAATATGAAATAAATTCTGGAGATGATATTTAATGGATTTTACATATATGAAGGATTTTATGAAACACTTTGTAGATATGGGTGTTCCCGGAAATACAATAAGGGTGTATCAAAATCACAAAGAAATATTTTCTCATAGCGAAGGTTATGCCGACAAGGAAGAAAAGATTGCTATGACAGGAAACGAGCTGTTTAACATATATTCGTGCTCTAAGGTTGCTACAGTTACTGCGGCACTTCAGCTATATGAAAAGGGAGAATTTCTTTTGGATACTCCACTTTATGAATTTATTCCTGAATACAGACAGATGTATATAAAGGATAAGGATGGAAATCTTACAAAAGCAAAAAATGCTATCACTATGCGTCATTTATTTACAATGACAGCGGGGCTTTCTTATAACAAAGACACAGAGGGGTTTAAAACCGCAAAAGAAAAAACTAACGGACAGATGAACACAGTCGAAACTATAAGGTGTTTATCTAAAGACCCTCTTGGATTTGAGCCGGGAACAAGATGGCGTTACAGTCTGTGCCACGATGTATTGGGCGCAGTAGTAGAGGTTATTTCCGGAAAGAAATTTTCTGAGTATGTAACGGAAAATATATTTAAACCGCTTGGTATGAATGAAAGCTATTACAGGTATACCGACGAAATTGGAAGTAAAATGGCTAGCTTATATAGATTTGTAGAAGACAACGCTGAGAATAGAAATGTTACTGATTTTCAAGCAAAAGGAAACAGTACAGAAGGATATATTGTTAAAACGGATAAAGACAGAACTATGGATTACGGTCCGGAGTTTGAATCGGGCGGTGCAGGTATTATAACCTCTGCGAATGACTACATAAAGCTTGCAGATGCACTGGCCTCAGGCGGTGTTGGCACTACAGGTGAAAGAATACTTTCAAAAGGCACTATAGACCTTATGCGCACAAACCAGCTTGGCGAAGAACAGCTAAAATATATGACGTGGACGCAGCTTAAGGGATGCGGTTATGGACTTGGCGTGAGATGCGTTATAGACCGCGTAAAAAGCGGATTTGTAGGGCCATACAGTGAATTCGGATGGGGCGGTGCGGCAGGCTCGACTATTATGTGTGACCCTGATACGGGAATATCAATGTTTTATGCGATGCACATGCTAAATCCTATGGAACATTACTATCAGCCAAGAATAAAAAATCTTGTATATACTTGTATGAATAAATGATAAAAAACACTTGCTTTGCAAGTGTTTTTTTGAGTGTAAACAAAAATATAAAAAATAGCACAAAATGTTGTATACATTTACAAAAAAGATTGATAGTTTTGCTTAAATCTACTAAAGTTCTATTGTATTATACAACATTTTGTATTATAATTATGATATATTACTATGACTAGAAAGAAGGAAAGTACAAATTATGGAGAATAATATGGAGAAAAATTTGGAATTTTGGTCAGGTTTTGATGGTGGAACATGGCAGAAAGAAATTAATGTAAGAAGCTTCATTAGACACAACTTTACCCCATATGACGGCGACGAGGCATTCCTTGAAAAGCCAACTAAGGATACTCTTGACCTATGGAATCAGGTAATGGAACTTACAAAACAGGAAAGAGAAGCAGGCGGTGTACTTGATATGGATACTAAAATCATATCTACTATCACTTCACATGGACCTGGTTACTTAAATAAGGATAAAGAAAAAATTGTTGGCTTCCAGACAGACAAGCCTTTTAAACGTGCTCTTATGCCGTACGGCGGTATCAGAATGGCTGAAAAAGCTTGTAAAGACAATGGATATGAGATAGACCCTGAAATAAAAGAGTTTTTCGAAAAGCACAGAAAAACTCATAATGCAGGTGTATTTGATGCATACACTCCTGAAATGAGAGCGTGTCGTTCAAGTCATATTATAACAGGACTTCCAGATGCATACGGCAGAGGAAGAATTATAGGAGACTACAGAAGAGTTGCTCTATACGGTGTTGATATGCTTATAAAAGATAAGCAGGAACAGAAAGAAACTACTCGTAGTGCTATGTACTCTCACGTTATACGTGCCAGAGAAGAGCTTGCAGAGCAGATAAGAGCACTTGAGGCTCTAAAGGAAATGGCGCTTTCATACGGATACGATATATCTAAGCCTGCACGCGATACAAAAGAAGCTATTCAGTGGTTATACTTTGGTTATTTAGCTGCTGTTAAGGAGCAGAACGGTGCTGCGATGTCACTTGGAAGAACATCTACATTCCTTGATATATATGCACAGCGTGACCTTGAAAATGGCGTTTACACAGAAGCTGAAATTCAGGAAATGGTTGACCATTTCATTATGAAACTAAGACTTATAAAATTTGCCAGAACTCCTGAATACAACGCACTATTCTCAGGCGACCCTCAGTGGGTTACAGAGTCAATCGGCGGTGTGGCAATTGACGGACGTCATATGGTTACAAAGATGTCTTACAGATATCTTCACACACTAACAAACCTTGGTCCTGCACCAGAGCCAAACCTTACAGTTTTATGGTCTACAAGACTTCCTGAAAACTTTAAGCGCTACTGTGCAAGACTTTCTATAGAAACATCATCTATTCAGTACGAAAACGATGATATGATGAGATTTACTCACGGTGACGACTACGCTATCGCATGCTGCGTATCTTCAATGAGAGTTGGTAAGGAAATGCAGTTCTTCGGCGCGAGAGCTAACCTTGCTAAATGTCTTCTTTACGCTATAAACGGCGGTGTAGACGAGATTTCCGGCAAACAGGTTGCACCTGAGTACAGACCTATTACATCAGAATATCTTGATTACGATGAAGTAATGAAGAGATACGATGAAATGATGAAGTGGCTTGCAGGCGTATATGTAAACACACTTAACATCATTCACTATATGCACGATAAATACTGCTACGAGAAAATTCAGATGGCACTTCACGATAAAAACGTTACACGTTGGTTTGCTACAGGTATTGCTGGCCTTTCAGTTGTTGCTGACTCACTTTCTGCAATAAAGTATGCAAAGGTTAAAACCATACGTAACGAGCAGGGTATTGTAGTTGACTACGAGGTTGAAGGCGATTTCCCTAAATACGGAAACGATGATGACAGAGTTGACACTATTGCATATGATATAGTTCACAGATTTATGGAACACGTTAGAAAGAACCACACTTACCGTGACAGTATACCTACAACTTCAATCCTTACTATTACTTCAAACGTAGTATATGGTAAAAACACAGGTTCTACTCCTGACGGAAGAAAGAAAGGCGAGGCTTTTGCTCCCGGTGCTAATCCAATGCACAGAAGAGATACTCACGGTGCTGTTGCATCACTTTCTACAGTATCTAAGCTTCCATTCATCGACGCACAGGATGGTATTTCAAATACATTCTCTATCATTCCTGGTGCACTTGGTAAAGACGATCAGATTTTCGCAGGTGATATAGAGGTTGATCTTGAGTGCTGTGGTGGTGCATGCACAGGCGCAACACTATTTGAAGGACTTGACGCAAACGACGTTGAATAATATAAAAAAGTTATAATCTTAAGGAGGAAATCACAATGGCTGCAACAAAAAATCAGATAGACAATTTGGTATCATTACTTGACGGTTATGTTCAAAAAGGCGGACATCATCTAAATGTAAACGTATTTTCAAAAGAAACATTACTCGATGCACAGGCACACCCTGAAAGATATCCTCAGCTTACAATTCGTGTAAGCGGTTATGCTGTTAACTTTGTTAAACTTACAAAGGAACAGCAGGACGAGGTTATATCCAGAACATTCCACGAGAAAATATAATGGTTGGGTATATTCATTCGCGTGAAAGCTTTGGCACTGTTGACGGCCCCGGCATAAGATATGTGGTATTTATGCAGGGCTGTCCTATGCGTTGTAAATATTGTCACAACCCGGATACGTGGGAGATGAATGTGGGCGAGAAGGTAGAGAGCGAGGAAATAATTGCAGAGTACCTTAAAAACCGCTCATTTTACGAACACGGCGGTATAACTGTTACGGGCGGTGAACCGCTTATGCAGACAGAGTTTGTGACAGAGCTTTTTACCCTTGCAAAGAAGCATAATATTCATACCTGCATAGATACTTCGGGAGTTACATATTCTCCCGAAAATAAGGAGTATATGAAAAAACTTGATAAGCTTTTAGATGTGACCGACCTTGTTATGCTTGATATTAAGCATATTGATAACGAGGCACACATAGAGCTTACGGGTAAGGAAAATACTAATATCCTTGCGTTTGCAAGACACCTTTCTGACAGAAATATACCTCTTTGGATAAGACATATTATCGTACCAGGTATAACAGACGACCCTGATGAACAGTTCAGGCTTGGTGAGTTTATAGGTACGCTCAGGGATTTAAAAGCACTTGATGTACTTCCGTATCACACTATGGGTGTAGGAAAATATAAAGAACTTGGGATTGCCTATCCGCTTGATGGAGTCGATGCTCTTCCAATAAGCGAGGCTGTTAAGGCGAAAAATAGGATAATAGAAGGTATTAAAAAAGTTAGAAATTTATAATTAAAGGACGGGTTAACCCGTCCTTTTTGTGTAGGGGACGGCGCTTGTCGACGTCCCGAATAATCATAGAATATTTTTCTCTGTAAGATATTTGGTAAGCTTCTCAAAGCTTTCAAGGCTTATATCGTGCTCTATCTTGCAACTGTCGGCATAAGCTGTTTCTTCACTCACTCCAAGAGCGATAAGCGCCTTTGCGATGATATTGTGCCTTTCATATACGTATGTAGCTATTTCCATACCTTTTTCGGTAAGTGATATTCCGCCATTTTCATCTACTGTGATGTAGCCTTCTTCGCGAAACGACTTCATAGCTACCGATACACTCGGCTTGCTAAAGCCAAGCTCATTTGCTATATCTATACTTCTTACGTATCCGTTTTTATTTTTTAATATTAAAATTGATTCTAAATAATTTTCTGCCGATTCGTGTATTTTCATATATTTCCACCTTGCTTTCATAATATCATTTTATCATAGCTTCTTTATAATGTCAAACGATGCAATTAGGTTTGACTTCGCTTTAAAAATATGCTAAAATACTCTAAAATCAAATATTCACACAATGTGTCGGGTATATCGTAAAGACGAAGTTTAAGCGGTGAAAATAGACTCTAATTCGTCAGGTATATCCGGTGAAAAGGGAAGCGGGTGAGAATCCCGAACGATAACTGTCGCTGTATACACTATTATTTTTGTCCGTCGGCGAAAGCCGGTCATTGGGAAACTGAGAAGGCAGGACAAAAATTGCGTTTAATAGGCGCGTAAGGTGTTTAGTCAGAAGACCTGCATTGATGTCTTTGCGCAACGTATGTTAAAGCATACAGCAAAGGCTTTTTTGACTGCAAACTATGTGCCTTATATGCAGACGAATTGTGATATTCACAGGAAAACACAGCTGTGGTAATTTATAAATTACCGCAGTTTTTTTGATTTTAGCGGTAAAAACTTATATGAAAAGAGGAATTACCCTAATGAAACGACAGATTTTATTAAGAATTTTATCGGTTGTTTTAGCATTTATGCTGGTATTTGGTACAGTATATGCCGATAACCAGATTGTAGACGAAGGAACAGCGATAAAAAGTGAGCAACAATTGGACGTTGGAAACACTGAAGATGATGTTAACACCGAAGAGGGTGGAAATACCGAAGAGGGTGGAAATATCGAAGAGGGTGGAAATACCGAAGAGGGTGGAAATACCGAAGATGGTGGAAATACCGAAGATGGAGGAAATACCGAAGATGGAGGAAACACCGAAGATGGAGGAAACACTGAAGATATCGGAAATGCCGAAGATGGCGGAGATGCTGGAGAAGGAGACTTACCTGAACAAGTAACGTATGACCAGCTTATGACAAACATTGCTGCGTCATATGCATTGCAAAGCACTCTTGGAGAGTGGGAATTGTTTGATATGGCGGCATACGGTGCATATATGTCAGCAAAAGGCGAAACAGGATATGCTGCTGTGTCTGATGCAAACAAGCAGAATTATGTAAACCTTACGATAAATACACTTAATGGCACAGGTGTGTATGCAAGCGACAGAGCAAAAGGCGAATTAATACTTAAGGCACTTGGATATGACTCGACAGAGCTTTATCCGGTAAACAGCCGTAAACCAATTGATAATGCATCGCTTTTAAGAAACGAAACATATCTTGGTGACTATACAACTGCGGTATGGCTACTATTTGCAAACCTTCAGGGAAAGCTTAATTTACCTTATGAAAAGTTAAATGCGTCACTTGATATGATAGAACAAAGCCTAACAGATGGTGTACTTTCGTTTAGCTGGGACGGATTTTCATTCCCTGACTCTGACACTACAGCTTGGGCGATAGCAGCTCTTACAGGTCTTAATAATAATCCGCAATTTGCCGAGAGAGCGAGTGCTTTAACGCAGACTATGGTAACAGGACTTTCAAATAGTCTTGGTCAAAACGGCTCATACGGAAATATAAATTCCGATGCAATGGTTATAACAGGGCTTTTGGCCATAGGCATAGACCCATATACCGATGCACGTTTTGTAAAGGAAGGTGGAAATCTTGGCGATGCGCTAAGATTATACATAAACGAAACAAATGACGGATTTGTAAGTGCATATCCTGGTGGTGAGGCGCTTGCTACTGAGCAGGGCTTCAGAGCACTTATTGCACTTGAGAGATTTAAACTTGGACAAAATACACCATATAATATATATAAGCCAAGTGTGAGCGTACTTGTTCCTGCTTATGCGGTTGGAAGCGGTACTACATCTGTGCCGTCAGCACCGCCAGCAGAATCCAACTATATTACTGTAACATTTGAAATGACAGGCTACAAATCAACGTGGATTTCAAACAGAAGTACTACAGTGAAAGAAGGTTCAAAGGTATATCATCTTCTCAAAAAAATGTTTGAAGAAAACAGTATGACTGCCAATGGTTTGGATAAAGGTTATGTAAAGTCGGTAACGCGGGGTTCGACCACACTTGGACAGTTTGACAAAGGTGTAAACAGCGGTTGGTTATACTACGTAAACGGCACACTTCCAAATGTAGGTATATCCGACTACACGCTTGAAGACGGCAATGCAGTAAGGTTTGTTTATACTACAGATTATGTCGAGGTTATGCACGGAGGCATAAACATCAGCAGTCCGTCAAAAGATTGGGTGGATGATGAAGACGAAAAAGCTGACGAAAAGCAAGATGACAAAGAACAGAATAAAAATGTCAAAGAAGAAAAGGACGCCGACGAAAAAGAAGAAGTAAATGAAAAAGATGAGAGCGTAGAGGTTATTTCTTCTGCCGGATACACAGATGTTGATGCGGATGCGCCATACACTAAAGCGGTAGACTTTATGTATGCAAAAGGCATTATGAACGGCACAGGTGATAATAAATTTTCACCTGATACATCACTTTCGAGAGCGATGCTTGTTACAATTTTGTACAGGCTTGACGGCGAGCCTGAGGTGAAGGGTGAGAGCGAGTTTGGCGATTTAACTGAAGATTGGTACAAAAAGGCTGTATCGTGGGCAAACGAAAACGGCATTGTAATAGGTACTGCGAAAGGTGTATTTTCACCTGATGATATGATAATAGGTGAGCATCTGTCGCTTGTAATTGACAGATACTGCGATTATAAAGAGATTGAACTTACGAAAAAAGACAAAAACATAAGTGTGCTTGAAGACAGAAACGCTGAATTTGGAAATGAATGGACTGCTATGCTTTTAGCAAGAAACGGCGGATATACCGAGTGGACCGAAAAGTATTATGATGCTATTCAAAAGCACATTAAAGAGTGCGAGGGTGTGCTTGACGAAAGAAAATATACAGAGTATTCAAGACTTATACTTGCACTTACATCTATGGGAAAAGATGTGACAAACGTCTGTGGATATGATATGCTTTTGCCACTTTCTGATTTTGAAAAGGTAACATATCAAGGCATAAACGGCGCTATCTGGGCACTTGTTGCACTAGACTCGGGTGATTATGAAATTCCTGAAAATGCTAATGCAAACGTTCAGGCGACACGCGATATGTATGTGGATTTCATACTTAAAAACGAGATTGATGACGGAGGTTTTGCTCTTTCAGGTGAAACTCCAGACGCAGACGTGACTGCCATGGCACTTACTGCACTTGCAAAATACAAAGACGACAAAAAGGTAGCATCGGTTATTGACAGAGCGCTCCATAAAATGTCTGAAATTCAAGATGAAAACGGCGGTTTTAAATCGTGGGGCAAAGAAAATGCTGAAAGCACTGCGCAGATGATAATAGCGTTATGTACGCTTGGTATTTCGATAGACGATGAAAGATTTGTTAAAAACGATAGCACGCTTTTGGATAATCTTGAAACGTTCAAAACAGAAAACGGTTACGAGCACGTAAAAGGCGAAGGTGTAAATGCATTTGCTACCGAGCAGTGCTTGTCTGCGGTTATGGCGTACGAAAGATTTAAAAAAGGCGAAAGCAGTCTTTATGATATGACGGACAAAATGACAGTGGCAAGCATAGAAAACACCCCTTATAAAGATGTATCAAGGGCGCAGGTTGCTATGGTGTTTTACGATTTATACGGAGCAATAAAGTAATATGAAAAAATTTTTACAGATAACTTTTGTTGCACTTTTAGCAGTGTTTTGTGTATCGTGCGGAAATGCGGGCGAAGTTGCTACTTATGAAAAACCTGTTTCGATACAAGAAGAAAAGGAAGTTGCCACGCCTAAAGAGACACAGGTGCAAATAGAAAGCAATGAAAAAGCAGTTATTAGTAATGATACACCAATTAAGAAAAACATTTGCACACTTGAGATAAGGTGTGATACTATACTTAAAAATATGGATAAACTTCACCCGTCAAAGCAAGATTTTGTCCCAAGTGACGGAATAATATTTTCAAAAAGCGAAATTGAATTTGACGAGGGTGAAAGCGCATTTCAAGTACTTTTACGAGTAACCAGAGAGAATAAAATTCATATGGAGTTTGTAAACACACCCGGACTCAACAGTTCGTATGTGGAAGGTATTGCCAACATATATGAGTTTGATTGCGGGGCAGAGTCAGGCTGGATGTACAATGTAAATGGCAAGTTTCCGAGTGTTGGAAGCTCTGCATATATCATAAATGACGGTGATACCATCTCATATTTATACACCATAAACCGTGGTCACGACATAGGCGGATATGTAGAAGAATAAAACAAAAACAAGGCATTGGTAAAAAACGATGCCTTGTTTTTGGGTTTTAAAACTATTTTTAGGAGGATTAGTTTTAATCTCTTGACGGAACCTTTTCTTTGAAAAGTATTCTGATACACCAGATTCCCGCAAGACCTACAAGTGTGAATATAATTCTGCTTATAATTGAGCCTTGACCGCCAAATAAAAATCCCACGATGTCAAACTGGAAAAGTCCTATTGAACCCCAGTTGATTGCACCTATGATTGTAAGTATTAACGCGATATTATCTATCATATTTTTCAACTCCTTTTACTTTAAGTATAGACAATTTTGAATGTTTTATTCATCTTTTGTTAACAATTTACGTGTTGATTTTTATTTTAAATTATTTTATAATAATATAGTTATAAGTTAATAAAAATTCCAAATATTTCATATTATTTTTATCACTTTAGAAAGGAGAAAAACAATGTACAGACGACTTTTAAAATGTGTAAGAGAGTATAAGCTTCCTACGATACTTACGCTTATTTTTATTGTCGCAGAGGTTGTAATAGAAGTGTTTATTCCGTTTATTACGGCAAATCTTGTAAATAGTATAAAGGCTGGTGCCCAGATGAGTGAAATCTGGAAAACAGGTGCGTTTTTAATAGTTTTGGCAATTCTTTCGCTTTCATGCGGAGGTATTGCAGGTTTTACCTGTGCTAAGGCTTCAGCAGGTTTTGCTAAAAATGTCAGAGGCGACGTTTTTAAAAACATACAGACATTTTCGTTTGAAAATATTGATAAGTTTTCGTCTACATCACTTGTTACAAGACTTACAACTGATATTACAAACGTGCAGATGTCATATATGATGATTATAAGGACGGCTATACGAAGTCCTTTAATGCTTATATTTTCCATAATAATGGCGTATATTATGGGAGGATTTTTGGCTACAACATTTGTGGTGGTAGTGCCTGTGCTTGGAATAGGACTTTATGCCGTAAGC
>JAZQHY010000060.1:0-16510 GCA_045540815.1 Clostridia bacterium
AATGTCCTCCGATTGTATTTTTGTTGTAACTGGGCAGGTCACAACTTTATTTTATACAATCGGAGTTTTTATGTCTACTACTCACCGGCAATAGCCTCTACTGAACCACGCGACTATCGCGTGGTTTTCCTTAAACAAAAAGATGCGATTCTTAATATAAAGAATCGCATTTTTCATTTGATTAACAAAACTCACATTCCCATACATCAACACCGGAATCTGCAAATACGATATGCAACCTTTCTCTAAGTGTATCTATAGAAACATTTTCTTTTAGTACTACTTGCAAGAAACCGCCGCCACCCGCTCCGCATATCATTTTTCCAACAATTAGATCCTCAATAGATGCAAAAATCTGATCAATACAAGTATTTGTGCATCCACTATCTATCCTTTTAGATTGTTCCCAATGTTTGTTTAATAGTTTTGCAAATCCATCAATATTTCCCTTTTCCAACTCAAATTTCATAAGAACAGCTAATCTTTGGATTTCATATAAAGCTTCTACAGTATCTGGATTTGAGGAAATATATTTGCTTACAACCTCACGCAACAAATTTCTTGCCAAACGTCTTTGTCCTGTATAAATTATAGCATATCTTTTATTTAAATCCTCAATTGTTTGCTCACTTATATTAATTAAATCGCACTGTATTTTTTGGCTTAGTCCGGCTTTTGAAGTAAGCATTTTAAATCCCCCAGAAAGACCTCCAACTTGGTCTTGCCAGCCACCACCGGTAGACATCAATTGTTCCATACACATTACACGCTGATAAAGTTCGTTTTGCGAAATTTCTATCCCCAAAAATTCATATATTCCCTTCATGCATGCTCCTGCAAGGATAGAACTTGTACCAAGACCAGAGCCTCTTGGAATATTATAAACTCTTGTAGAAAGATATATACCGCCACCTAATCTCTCGGTAATATCTTCTATCGAGTACATACCTTCTACAGGTATAATTCCAGCAGTTATAAGCGCCGCCTTATGCAATGCAAACGGATCGCTAGGCACATTGCAGCTTTGTAAAGGTTTAATATTATCAAACTCACAGTATGAACCATTATCTTCGCTTGCAAGAATTATCTTATTTTCGTCAATTTTTCTTATTACTGTTTCTATAGGATATATTCCGTTAAGCTTAATAGCCGCATTAAGAACAGTTCCGCCATTTTCCAAACAATATGGAGGTGTATCGGACCATCCGCCGCCAAAATTCACTCTAACCGGAAGATGTGTTATAACCTCATTTTTTTTAATTTTAATATCAGGATTGTACTCAACTTTTATATCTGATGATTCTGTTATAGCATTTCGAATAACATCAAAAAAATTCATATAGAATTTTTCTTTTTGTTCTCCCTTAGAAAGCATTGTAAGAGCACAAAGAATTCTTATTTTTTTACCAAAGTCATATATATCTGTATCATCTAAATGTTCTATATTTTCCATAAGCATTGATATTGCTCTTTTTGAAATACCGTTATTAAATACAGTTTTTATATTCTCAATATGACTACGCTCTTTAATCATCTGCAAAAGAGTTTCAATCTTGATTTTGTCATCCAGCTTATTTGACCACGAAAGTATTTCTTTAACATCTGCCATAGAAAAACTTTCTTCCAATGACATCATCACATCATCAGATTCTCCGCTAAGAGTTTTCTTAACAGCCTCTTCTATGCTTTCACATACTGGATAAATTTTGCTTGACCATAGTGGATTATCTATTGGTTTACCAAACAACTTTTTATCCTTTGGATTATCCTTTATTCCATACATTCTAACTACAAATTTACCATTTTTAAGTTTCAAACCGTGTAATACCGTTCCGTCAGGAATTTCTTCTCCGTTAAGAGTAACTCCCGAAATAACACAATTTCTTCCAACGACAGTTCCTTTATGAATATAACTATCTTCTATATAGCTTCCATCACCGACAAAAGCTTTTTGACTTATATATGAATTTGATGAAGCAAAATTATTTGATGTACTATTGGTGTTAACATTCGATGACCAATCTAAAAATGAAAACGAACTCATTTTCGTTGTCATAAGTTCAAGAAGCTCTGACGTTGTGCCAAAATGTATAAATGATGCCGGAGAAAATTTCAACAGTTTCATATTGTACTTACTTAAAATTTTCCAAATTTCAGTCCTGCATTTTTTTAGTTCAGGTGAAAATTCACCTTCAGGAGTTTCTTTATAAAAATCTTCCAATGTTGAGTCTGTCGCCAATGGATAAAGAAAATCAGCATAAAACGATAATCTTACTTTTTCATTTACATACTCATTAAATCCCTCTTTGGTATTTATAAGTGTATATAAATCGTTTAAAATATTGCTATCAAAAATAATAGCGCCAGTATCAATATCAACATTGCCATTAATGTCAATCGCTTCTGCCTTATCAAGAGTTTCAACACTTTGCTTGTGCAAAAAACTTGATACATTTCCGTTTTCGTCACCTAAGAAAACTCCGTGATTTTTTCCGGTATTAACATTTTCCTTTATAGATAAAGCAGCTGCCCCTTTTGAATAAAAATCTATCTGTAGCGGATTAAATAGCAGAAGTACATCTCCCGAACATACTAACATTCCGTCAGAAATGCGTGCAGGAACTCCTGTCATTCCTATTACAAATTCATCAAACAAAGTAGATCTTCTTCCATCTGGAAGCATTCTAGGAACAGGCGAAAATAACTTTCCGCATGCCGAATACTGGGGAATTCTCTTTGAATCACCGCCTGAATGAATAACCATAATTTTTTTACCTGTAAAAGTTCCCTCGCGTTCATAGATGTATTTCATAACCGCTAAAGTGGCGCCACCAGAACCAACACGTTTACCATCAGGATCGGGCACAACGGCATAATGAGTAGCAGAAGGTAATTTTCCGTTTTCCAGTCTATAGTCTATTTGCATGCGATATGCTTCAGCTTGCGCCTCATTCGATGCGGTTAATACCACATAATCCCATACGATGCTTTTTGATTTTTCCAGTGATTTAGCATATTCATCATATGCATCCAAATATGACTGACGAAGAAACAAATTTTTATATTTATTCATTCATTTTCCTCCTTAGTATTTTACATACCAAATATCATTTCAATAGCATTTTAACTCTTTTTAATAACTCTTTAAACTCAGATGTTCTAAAAAATACTATCATCATCGTTACATTGTATACAATTGAAACCATAATACAACGCAAAAGAACACCAAGTATTCCCTCTACACATATAAAATTGTTCAACCAAAGACACGTCATACTTATCGCAACAACTATAACCATATACGCAAAATATCTTACATAATACATCAAAGGATTTATCTTAAAGCTTCCTCTGTATATTAACACAGGATCAACAATTCCAGTTGTAAAAAACCTTGCAACAGCTGTGGCAAATAATACTCCGGCAGTCCCCCATATTCTCACAAAGATTATAGATAATATAATATTTAGTATTGCCGCTAAAAGCGGAGCAATTTTCCCTTCAACAAAATAACCTAAAGTAGTACGATATGTATATGCCGCAAAATGAACCGAATTTACGTAAAAGTGTACAACACTGGCAATTATAACCGACAACGAAAGAGTGTATTCCCGCCCAAGCCAGGCTTCCAGTACATTATTGGATAATGTAACCATACCTACCGATGCAAAACCATAAATCCACACACACATAAACAAAATATTTTTAAATATTTCGTATTTCTTTTCTTTATCCGCGGTTACATTCAAATTTC
This sequence comes from Clostridia bacterium, assembly GCA_045540815.1. GTDB lineage: Bacteria > Bacillota > Clostridia > UMGS1810 > UMGS1810 > JAZQHR01. The sequence goes on from JAZQHY010000060.1 coordinate 3,755, forward strand.
CCACACTAGCAGTAAAACCGCTCGTGATTTTAGAAAGCATGGTTGTAATTACATTTTGAATTAGCGTAAAATTCGACAGAAGTCCAACTTCCTTCAAACCGACAAAAGCTGAAATAATTATATTTGAAGTTCCGTTTAGCACAACAGAACCAAACTTATATACAACCAGTGCTCTTACATTTGTAAATATATCTTTCTTTTCTTCTTTTTCCAGTTCAACACCTTTTTCCTTCATATAAGGAAACATCTTGTTTGTTTTATGCACTAATACCAGATTGCATATTATATTCATCACCACTTGAATTATCAAAAAGGCAATATAATTCTTTGTGAAGAAAATATAAACAATCTGAAAAAACATTCTAAATGTATCAAAAATCTGCGTATATAAAACGACTTTATAGTTTTGCTGATGAGCAGATATAAGAGTATTTTTGTATGTAAACAGATATGATGATACAGTTCCCGCTAAAAACAAGCAATAAATAAGCGTAATGCTTTCATTTATTTGTGGCGTTTCCTTTACGATGTATTTCAAAAAAGGAATCAAAAGTATTCCAACAACAGCAACCGTAATTGCAATAACTCTGTAGGCTTGCTTATACAAAAGCATCAACGATTTAATTTTTTCTGTATTACGCTCTGATATAGGTTTATATAGATTATACGTAATTGCCTGTCCGATACCCAATTCGGCAAACGACAAAATGGTTAGAACATTGGTAAATAATCCGTTTATTCCAAGGTATTCAACACCCATTATTTTAATCAAAAATGTTCTGTGTATAATACCTGATATAACGGCTACAATCTGACACAACAGACATATTACCGCGTTTTTTGCAACATTTTTTGTCCTAGACTCTGTTTCCATTAAGTTGTTTTCACCTCACAAAATATCGTTTTAATCTCGATGCCACCCTAAGTAAAAATGGTCTTTTAAGCGCGTAATTAACTGATTTTTTAAATGTACTTCCTAAAGCTATTTTATCAAAAAATTTTTCACGTCCATTATGCATACTTGTAGTTTTTCTCAATTGCTCGTTATTTGCAACCGCCCATTCTACACTAACATCGTATACATCCATATACTTTTCAAGGGAACTTAACAATATTTCACCCTTTTTGGTGTTGGAAATTATGAGTGAGCATCCCTTAAGAGTATTAAGTTCCGGATAAACTGCTTCTATCCCCCATGCATCTGCTATAGTGATATCTGATACTCGTGAAGATGTTGCAAATTTACAGGTTTTACAAGATGGCCTATATGCAAGTCTTGAGTAATATGCCTTTAAATAGGCATCATCTTTAATTTCTGAAATTATAGTTTTACCATCATCAAATATTATTTCAGCAGTCCTTGAATTATATTTACCGTTTAAAAATTTTTTATATCTAAAGTTATATTCTTTTACTTTTTTATCTGAAATTTCCGAAATATGCTTATCAAATAGCTTTTGACTCATCACACCGTGACAAACAAGATCAACACACACAAGTCTTTCGCACTCAGCATTACCAATAAAAGCCTTAAGTGCGGCTACCTGACACGGAGTACCGGTAAATAAAACCTTTTTCCCTTCATCAAGCATTTGTTTTATTTTAGTATAGCATCCATTTGTATCACTTTGTACATACTTCGATTTTCTAAATCTTTTTGTATCTTCCGCAGAATATGCACAATCATGCTTAACCTTCAAGTTTTCATCGTAGCACACTCCAAATACCACTGTGTTTTCATCGAAAAAACTATTTACAATTGCAGTAAATGCACCACCCGAAGAACTGCCAAACACTATATCATTATCCTTATGTACGGCAGCTACTGCTTTTTGATTTTTACTTTTTTCAAAAGTAAAATTAGCAGGACAAATTTTATGACACAATCCACAATTAATGCATTTTTCCTTATTTATCTTTGGATAAAAGAATGTTTCAATATCCTCCTCCATCGTAATGCATTTTCTCGGGCAAATTTCTTCACAAGCTCTGCAACCATAACATTTTTGCTTATCATTATTCGTTAAATAATCGTTATACATTTCTATATCCTTTATTTTTGTATATCTTGCATTATCATTGTTGACGACACACCATCTGTATGTGGAAGAAATACCATATCAACGCCTAAATCTTTTAACTTTTTTTCCATCTCATCATACAGATTCGAACCCTTCCAATCGTCCCCGTGAAAAACTGCGTTAAATCTAAGTTCATCCCACATTTCTGATTTATCAAGTGTTTTCTGCGGAACAACCTTGTCAACGTATTTAATTGCTTCAACAATTTTAACTCTGTTCTCAAATGGTATTACAGGCTTTTTATTTTTATATGTTTGTACAACTTCGTCAGTACTTACGCCAACAACAAGAAAATCACACTGTTCTTTTGCTCGCTTAAGTATATTTAAATGTCCTATATGGAATAAATCAAACACGCCTGTAGTATAACCAATCTTGTACTTTTTCTTTTCTTCTCCAAATTCAAGATTTACAATAGGGTGTCTTGTCACCCTTTTTTCAACTGGCGGTAATTTCATATAATCTCCATAAACGCTTGTCAAATATGCCTCAATATTATTAGGCGCCATATATTCTTTGCCCTCAAAAACCACCTTGCTTGGCGGAAAATATACATTTTCATCCACCAATTGTTTTTTCCAATTGTAATTACTTGCTATGACACAAACTGTATTAACATTCTTACTGCCATTATCTTTAGTCATCAGTTTAAGTCTTTTTTCTTTAATTCTTTTAATTCCTTGAAGAGCATATATATGTGCGAAAAGCTTTGTTTTTTTCTTCATACCGCTTTTATATCCGCTCTTATATGTAATAATACTTGTAAGAAGTTTGGCTTTTTTACAGCGTTTTTCAGCTTTTTCCATATTTACGGCATCAAGTTTATCTAGTGGAAAAATATCTATAAAGATACCTTTGTGAGATTTAACATCACATCCAACACTTTCTTCAAACACAGTTCCGTTTTTTCTAAGCTTTGCCTGCATCATAGGGTATGCTGCATCATCTTCCGACATTTGCAAATAATATTTGTCGCCAAAAACTTCATTTGCAATTTTTGAAAGTCTGTTCAAATCTTCTCTTGGCATAACAACATCTATATCGTCATCCCAAGGTATAAAACCTCCGTGTCTTACAGCACCTAGCAAAGTACCTCCAAAAAGAAAATATGTAAGATTGTTTTCTCTGCATACTTTGTCAAAAGCATCAAGTATTTCCAGTTCTGTTTTTTTCAATTTTTCTTTTTCTTCTTCAGTCATAAAGTACTCATTCATTTTACATAAAATCCTTTCCGCTTTCACGCATCACTTATTCGATATATTACCGTAAATCTCTAATAAATTCACAATATTTTTTTCGCGATCATGCGTAATTTCTGCATGTTTCCTTGCATTACCTGATAACTCCCTGGCTAAATCATCGTTTTCAAAAATCCTTTTTACATAATATGCAAGCATATATGGTGCATCAGCCTGATAAACAAAACCATCTTTATTGTGCTCTAGCATATTTTTAACACCACCAACATCAGATGATACAGTAGGAACACCAAGAATCATAGCTTCTCCAACTGAATTAGGAGAATTTTCGATAGACGAAGGACTCACAAAAACGTGTGATTTCAGATATTGGTCACACATACTTTTTTCATCCAGATACCCTAAAAAAGTAACTTTTTGCTCTAATCCGTATTTCCTGATAAGCTTGCCAAGATATTTGCTATAATATGTTTGCTTAATTTTTTGCTTAAATCCACAGTTTATAGGGCTTGAACCTGTTGTGTAGAGATGCGCATCAGGATATGCCTTGACAATATCAGCCATAGCTTCAAGCATCAGATGAAAGCCTTTTATTGGATAATTCGACTGACTGACAAATATTGAATGTTTTTCGCACTTATCCAAATCCCATTTATTTTCATAAAAAGTCGGGCGCAATGTTTCATTGCAAAAATGATACTCTCTATTGGAATTTAGTTTTTCAGTACATGCACTATCCCAATCAGTTCTGCCAATTATGTGTTTTGCCCTTTTAAGTGCCTCTATTTCGTATATTCCACGTTTTTCAAAACTTTTTTTCTGCCTAAAAATGTTATTTCTTTTCAATACATCACGTAATGTATATGAATGAACTGCACTTGCTGGCAAAAATGCATAGTAATGATTAGCACATACCGAAACCAAACCTTGTATGCTTATTACAACTCTGTCTAACATCCCTGCTTTTTCACTTGCTTTAATCATTGCTAAAGTATGCGGATATTCTGTACCAAAAATATGTATAACATCAGGGTTGTATTGATTTAAAACCTGTTCAAATTCTTCAACTTGTTCTATCTCACAAGTTGTAATACTATTATGCTTATAATGAATAAAAGTAGAATTTTCAAATTCCCACGAAGAATGCTTATTTCCTGTAGGAAACAAGTATATCAGTTCAAAGTCAGGTTTTTGCCTGAAATATTGATACATACCCGAAAGCCAGCTCTCCGGCTTTGTACTTTCTACACCGATTTGTTTTGCAATTTCAGGTATTAAGGTATTACATAGCCATAAAACCTTCATAAAATCCCCCTATGAATTACATTTTAATATATCCATCAAAATACATCTCCGTTTTATTTTCGCTTTTATTCGACCATACTTTAGGCGCAACCACTAGCTTATTACTATTTTTGCTCATATACGCTGCCCACCAGCTAAACGTACTGTTGGAAATAATAAAATGCTTACACGCACTCATTAGTCTTATCTCTTCATAATCCGGATTTGACAAGTCAACATAAATAGGATTAATTCCAAAATCATAATTATTTTTTATCCACTCTATATCATCGTGTGTATTTGAAAAAACAAAAAATTCAGGATTTTTTATGTTCTGTTTCGCATAATCAATGGACTTCTTATAATAATCATAATCGCACACCTGTAAATGTTCGTTGCCGCTATGAAGATAATCTCCCCTTCTGATATGCAAGCATACTGCTTCGCAAGACTTTATTTTGTCAAGCATAGCCTTATTTTCTTGATTTGCTTCTGTTTTAACATTAAGCATAGCCTTACTTTTATCGTTTGGAAGAGCTTTTATACCTTCGTAATTACCGAAGATATATTTATTTTTTCGTTTACATTCAACAAACTCAGGAACCTCAAACGAATTTTCCGATACATATAGTCCTTTTCGGCAATCATCAACATAATGATTTTTTCTTGAAACTCTGTTTCCCTTTACAAACCAACTAATAAAATCTTCTTTATATACAACAAACATTCGAAGCATAAATTTTACAAAATAATAAAAATTTTTGGCTCCGGATAAAATCTCAACATCATCAGGCAAATCAAAATGCTGAAGAGAGCACTGTCTTGTGCCGCCAAGCGAAAAATTTTTCAAATTATACATCCATGTACAAAAAACAATTTTTTCGCCAGTATACTCCTGAATTTTCTTAGCATAAGAATATTCAAATAATTGATTTCCAAGTCCATCCTTCAAAATATATACTATCATTGTGTTCCTCCAAAAAACATTTTATCAACTTTAGTTACAAGCCACAATAGCACAAAGTACATTGTTGTACGCTGAATAATAAACACATTTACAGCCATAAATAGCGCGCACCACACACCTATCTGAGTAAGTGCTACAATTGATACTATACTGTTGGATTTTTTAATAGACTCATCACATCGAAGCGCTATATATGTAAAAAATCCGGAAAATATTGGTGCTCCAAGATACCCAAAATGTGCATATCCCTGACATATTGTTGGCAATATCTTATCGTTCGTACCAAGATAGTTTAAATACATAGTCTCTGTAATATTTCCCGCTTCATAAAACAATCTATTTAACCACGGATAAGCTGAAATAGTATCATCAAGAAAAGTAATTATATTAATATCTTCGGCCCTTGCCTGCATTACTTTAAGACCATTTGCTACAGGATTAATCCCCTGAAAGTATTCATTGAAATAACCTATATTAAATATATCATTAACAGCTTCATCTGTACTTTCTGCATGGTGAATCATAACCTTTGTTATAGACGAAATCAATATTATATATAAAAATATAAATCCGCCAACTTTAGTAAGAACACTCTTTTTTTCTGGAAAAACTTTCGACAGCACAATATAACATACAAACATACTGGTAACAAGTCCCCAACGTGATACGTTATTACCGCTTGTCCAGTTACACGATATAAATATTACCGAAAATATAATTGCTATTATAAAAGATAAATTGCCTCGCGATTTATCAAATTTACTAATTGCAATCATTCCCAAGGCATATATAACGTTTATACCTATCTTAAAAAAAACGAAAGCAGGTCCTATAAAAGATTCTGTTGCATCTACTCGCTTATCTTCTGCTGCAGTAAATGAAAAGTTAAAAAGCATATTTCTTGCTGAAGCATACATCATTACTACAACAAGTGTTACACCCACAACAAATATACAAAAGAGGTTAAGTAATGCTCCGTATGTATTTTGATCATCAATAGCAACGCCAATATTAACATTACTATGTTTATTTGCTCTATAGGCTATAACACAAAAAACAACAAACATTTCGTAAAGCATTAAATACAATGTTGTGGAATAGCTTTCAATAGATAACGTTAAACCATCATAGTATTGAGTTGTAACTGTCGCGGCTGTCATAAGTACATATCTTAAAAACATCAGCACTTTAATTATGTTATATGATAGTCCATTTAGCCTTTCGTCAGTGTAACTGGTAATCATACTTAAAATACAAAATGCAAAAGGCAAAATCCAAAACGCAGAAAGCGCTTCATTTCTGCAGCCTGTAAAACATATCAGAGCTGCTACGAAAGCAACCGGTGTATACAAATACAGCGAACTATTGAAATGTTTTTTTTCAACTGTCAAACTGCTTTGCTTCACCATTTGGGTTACCTCCTTGTAAATATTTGTATAATGTTTCCTTGGTATCTTCTATTCTGTTGTTTTTATTACCGCATTTCCATGCTTTTTTAGCATAATCATCTATGATACCGCTAGTATTTAAAATATATTCCAATTTTGACTTTAATTCACTACAGCTATTTACACAAAAAGCCGCGTCATTTCTTTTTAAGAAATCCATAGACGATAAATTTTCCGGTCCTATCGCCAATATAGCTCTTGAAGAAGAAAGATAGTCTACTATCTTTGTAGAAAATGATAATCTCCATTTCAGCCTTTCCTTAAGTTCAAATGGTTCTACAAATACAAGTATATCAGCATCTTCCAACGCTTGTTTTATTTCTAAATCAGTAGCTGGAGGCATAAGCTTTGAACATCCGTCGACATTCAAAGCCTGAATCATTTTATTGCTTTTACTTGACAGTGAATAAATATCAATTTCTAACTTTTTCCCATCACTATTTATTTCTTTAATCGCATCAACCAATTTAGCGAGGGTTTTCCATCTGCCAAGATGTATATTACCTGTATATACAAGCTTTATAGGGAGCTTGTAATCATCTTTTGGGGAAAAATCCAAGTTGAAATTTCCGCCCTTTCTGAGTATAACACAATCTCTTTTAAAAATTTTATCATATTCTGTTTTTTGAAGTTCTGATATAACAAATAAAGTTTCGGTTATCTTAAGAGATTTGCGCATTGTATATCTGTTTATAAAGCGATTCATCCAGAAAAGTGGGGATAGACTAAACTGTTTAAGTGTATATGTATCATCTCCGGTAAACATTACCACTCTCGCGCCGGTCTTTTTAGCAGTATATCTCAAAATTCTATGCATATAAACCGAATCATAGCATGGCATATATATTACATCAGGAGAAAAATCTTCCAAAAAATCATCATACTTTTTGTTTTTCCATCCGTTAAATCCCCATAAAATATCTCTCAACCAAATAACAGCATTCCATCTGTGTTTTGAAAAAAACGAATAGTATGATTTTGTAATATTTGTATCATCGATTTCCGATGCAGATACTACATTTTCTTCAACCTTATAGTCTTTAATATGTTTTCCTATATTTTTTTTGCAAAAAAACTTCTTTACTAATTCATATTCTGTTACTTTGTAGTATTCTGTACATACGTTGTTATCAATATTCTCCGCCCTAAAAAATGCATTTGCAATTTTTTCCTTAGGCCATCCTTCAAAAAAATTAGAAAGAGTATTTCCTGTACAATTACTATTCCAACCATTTCTGGTAATTATAAGAACTTTTGGATATGATAGCTGTAAATCTTTTGCAGACATACCCTCTTACCCCTTTCGAATTATATTATTTTCTAGTTCTGTTAGTTTGTCTTTAAATTCAATCATCTTAACATCTATCTTCTCTTGATATGATGAGTAATTATCCAACAAAAACTCTATTTTATATATTAATTGCTCATAGCTGACTTCTTCGATTGGTACCGCATATTCACTCAATCCAAGGTCACGCATTATACCCTGTCCTTTATTGCCACCGTATGTGATTGCAATGCAAGGTACACGTTCAGCTAAAGAAAAAATAACTGAATGGAAACGTGTTCCTATTGTGAAATACATTTGACTGTAAAACTTCTTCAAATCCGCACAACTATATTTGTGATTTGAAAAAACATAATGTTTTTGTTTATCTAGATGTTTAGATATGTCCTTTATTCCGCTTATATCACTTTCATTTTTCATATGCGATATTACCTGTTCTGTCAAAACAGGGAAAAACCCGTTTTCATACAACCAATCACACGTTTTTTTCAAAGTTTTTATGTAATTTTCATATCTTTCGTCGGAATTTTCACTACCGTTAAATCTATATGGTCTGGCAGTTAAAGCGATTAGCTTTCTTTCACCGGCCATTTTAGATATTTCCGCTAGTTCATCAATAACTACCTCATTTTTATTTAGAGCAAACGCTAAATCCGGATACAAAACATTATCTACACCTATATCAAGTAATGCCTTTTGCGATATGCTTTCTCTGGAACATACCAACTGGCATTTCGAAAGAACTTTTCTCACCTGTCTTTTAACTGTAGGCGCATTAAAAGGTCCAAAAGAATTTGGCATTATGTATACAGGTTTTTTCATTGATAATGCTAATCTGATATGGTACATAAAAAAGTATATTTGATATATATCAGTAATACCGCCGTATGAATGTATAAATCCACCACCCTTTACAAAAAAAGCTTCGCTTTCTTCGAAAATATCATACGATTTTTTAATATCCTTCGGTAAAAATCTTTTTACTATTGGTCTTGTAACACGATTTAGAAGCAGCTTACTATACAAATAATCTCCCATTGCTACAAGCCCCCACCTAACAAGAAGCTTTATATCATATTTAGAATTATCTTTACTTTTTGATTTTCTTCCGGGATGCCTTAAAACAGGACAGATAGCCTTAATATTCATATCTTTCGAATGCATAACTGAATTAGCTTCACACAGCATATAATATTGTCCAATATACCCGGCATTTTCAGCAATTTGTTTTGTTTGCCATACCAAAGCCTGATCACCGCGATTGCCATCATCACATTCGGGCAAAATCACATATTTTTTCACAGTTACCTCCAATTTCCGTAACGTCTAAACTTCATATATTACTTTCATTTTATTCATTACATTATCTTTAGAAAAATCGAAAATTTTATTAACGTTTTCATTTCCCATCGAGATTCTTAATTTGTCATCCAATATTAGTCTTTCAATTTTATCAGAAAAATCTTCAACATCTAACGAATCACACAAATATCCACCGCGTGAGTTTTCAACCAAGTCTACATTTCCGCGAATATTCGAACATACTATCGGTAACCCGGAAGCCATTGCTTCCATTAAAGCAACCGATAATCCCTCACGTTTTGAAGGAAAGGCATATATATCACAACATTTATATATTTCTATGATGTCATCTCTGTATCCAAGAAGTTTTAGATTAACTCCCAGTTCAGATGCAAGTGATTTTAGATAATCTGCCTTATAGCCTATGCCACATATAACGTATGTAACATTACAATCTTTTTTGAGCTTTGATATTGCCTTTATAATAGTTTCGTGATTTTTATTATCATTAACTTCACCAACAGACAAAATGACTATATCATCAGAATTGATTTCTAAAGACTTTCTTTTTTCACCCACATCACATTTAACATTTTTATATTTTTCAACATCTATTCCTACACCCGGAACATATTCAATTTTTTTCGCATGCATATGATTTTTGGCAAAACAATAGTCCTCTTTATTAATCGTAATAAGCACATCGGTAAAGAATGAACAAAACCACTCAAAAGGAAAATATAAAAGCCAGTTTATAAGCGGTGCACCTTTAAAAAAATGAAATCCATGTGCAGTATATATTACCTTTGTACCGTGGTTTTTTCTTGCTTTTGCTGATGCAAGTCTTGCAAGCACTCCGCCAACCGGAGTATGACAATGAACTATATTATATTTTTCTGCATCCACGAGTTTCTTTAGTTTTCTATATACATTAATATTATTTTTTTTAATAGGAGAACGCTCAAATTTCATATCATAATAATTGTCACAATATGGTATAACGCAATCTTCACCATCATCAAAATCATTTCTTGCACAAATAGATGTTTCCCACCCTTTCTCTTTAAACAATTTCAAAAAAGGGATATGAAAGACTTTTATATGCGATTTAACTACTGTCGCTACAAACAGTACTTTTTTCATCCAAGTTCACTCCTGTTCAAGCTTTCATCAAAGTTAAATATGTTGTACTCAAATCCATAATCGTACTTTTCATATGTCAAATCTCCAAAAACTTTTTTAAACAGACCAATTGAAATTTTTTTCAAAATATTTTCAAATCCGCCAACAAAAAATATCTTATTATTATTTATTTTAGATATTTTTCTTATCATATCTTCGGTAGACACGTACTCCTTGTTTTGCGGAAGATATATTCCGGAGAGTTTATTTTCAATGGACATTTTGACAAATTCGCACAAATTATATATGTATATCATACTTCTTTCATTTTTCACTTTTGGAAACAACTTCATTTTTGTAGCAAAACGTGAAAGTGTAACATAGTTTCCCTTACATCCATATCCATAAACCATAGGCGGCCTTACCACCGTAACCGTAAAGTTATCACTCTCAAGTTGCTGTATCTCCAAATCCGCCTCCAGCTTGGACTTTCCGTAATTTGTGTTCGGCATTGGAACAGTTTCATTGTCAATTTTCCCCGTCAACACTCCATAAACGCTCATAGAACTTAACAAAATAAATTGTCCTACACCACTACTTTTTGCTTTTTTTGCGGTTTCTATCGCCAAATCTCTATTTACGTCATAATACAAATGTGCATTTTCCTTTGTTTCTTTTATATGTGCTATTCCTGCAACGTGAAAGACTACATCATATTCTGAAAAATTCTTATCACGCCACGTACCATCTATCATATCAACAGTATCAATTTGATATTCTTCATAATTAGTCATATGTTTTTCGAAAGAGGTACCTATGTAGCTATTTGCACCTGTAATAAGTATTTTTTTCACTTAACAGACACCTTCTCTTTCTTTTCGGTATTTCCTGTTCCACCTTCAACAACGCCATCGTGCTTAAGGACACTCAAAATTGTTCCAAAAAACAACTTTACATCAGTTGTAAATGACATTTTTTCTACATACTCACCGTCAAGCTTTGCCTTTACATCAATTGGTAATTCATCACGTCCATTAATCTGTGCATAGCCAGTAAGTCCTGGTTTAACGTCATTTGCACCGTATTTATCACGCTCTTCAATAAGGTCATACTGATTCCAAAGCGCTGGTCTTGGACCTATAATAGTCATATTTCCAATAAAGATATTAGCTATCTGCGGAAGCTCATCGAGGCTGTATTTTCTAAGAATTTTACCAACTCGTGTTATATGCGACTGTGCTCCTTGAAGCATGTGAGTAGGCATATTTTTAGGAGTATCTATGTACATAGTTCTGAATTTATAAATATTAAAATGTTTTTTATGTATTCCAACTCTTTTTTGAACAAAAAAGCCGGTCCCTTACTGTCTATTTTTACCGCTACATATATAACCAAAAAAACCGGTGAAAGTATAATTAATCCACATAAAGATAATACGAAATCAATCATTCGTTTGAAAAACTTACTGTACATTTAAAAAACCCCTTTATATTTAGCCCAAAATTATAAGTCTTGCACATTATACGTTTCGTAAATCACGAATTTTTGTGCATAATATATCAGTTTTACTATACACCTTTTTTGCCAAATAGTCAACCTTTTACAAAGAAAATACAGAATTTTACAGGACGACACCTTAAAATTTTACAAAATAAGAGAAATAAAATAAAAAATCGGCAACTATCCACTACAATAATTACCGATTTTATATTATTTTTATGCTTTTGTTTCACAGTACATACATCTGTAAATCTTGTTTTCTTTGTCTGTAAGCTTAAATATGTGGTCAATCTCCTGTTCCACCGATGTGATGCAGCGAGGATTCTTGCACTTAATTACATTAGTAAGTGTTTCCGGCATACCGATAGTACGTTTTTCTATAAGGTTGCCGTCTTTAATGATATTCACTGTAATGTCAGGGTCCACATATCCAATCACATCAAAATCAACAGGGATATCTGCGTCAATCTTTATTATATCTTTCTTGCCCATTTTGTTGCTAGACACATTTTTTATAATAGCTATAGAGCATTTTAGCTCGTCAAGACCTAATAGCTCATAAAGC
>JAZQHY010000061.1:0-53646 GCA_045540815.1 Clostridia bacterium
ATCAAGTGCTGTCTGTCTTCTTAGGTCACCCTCAACTGTGTAATCCTTATCGATTACTGCTCTTAGCTTTGATACTTCATCCTCTGTAAGATCTTTAACTCTTGTATCAGGATTGATACCAGTTTCAGCTAGGATTTTGCCAGCTGCGCTTCTGCCTATACCATATATATAAGTTAAGCCGATTTCTACTCTTTTCTCGTTTGGTAAATCTACACCTGCTATTCTTGCCATACTTTACACCTCCTGTTATACATTATTTTTTTAATATATGAATAACCTTAAGGTTACAAGGATATATCCTCGTACAGCCGCCCTTATAGGTTAAAAGCTAAAATTAATCAGCCTTGTTTCTGTTTGTGCTTAGGGTTCTGACAAATCACCATAATGTTACCTTTTCTTTTGATGATTTTGCATTTTTCACACATAGGTTTAACTGATGGTCTTACTTTCATCTTTGTTACCTCCTACCTTTAAAACTTGAGCTTATTTTGCTCGCCATGTAATACGACCTTTATTTAAGTCATACGGTGACATTTCAACCGTTACTTTATCGCCCGGAAGAATTCTTATAAAATTCATTCTAAGCTTACCCGATAAATGGGCTAACACTTTGTGTCCATTTTCGAATTCTACCTGGAACATTGCATTTGGAAGTGCTTCCACAACTGTTCCTTCTAATTCCAAAACATCTTCTTTTGCCAAGGTAATTACCTCCCTTAAACTAAATCTCACATATTTTTTTATTACCCAAAAACTTTGATATAGAGTGTTTAACCTCTTTATTTGTCGGCTTTTCGTTTCTAAAAAGCTTATCCAAAATAATCTCGTCAAACTCTCCTGTAAAGCATAAATGCTTTATGTTTTTCTTTTTAGGTACATCTGCTTTTCTTCTCTTTCCGTCACACACATACAAAAAAGTATCGTCTGATGAAAGAACTATTAAACATTTACCCTTATCCCGTCCGGCTCTAACATATACAAACTCGCCTATATGAGTTTTCAATATTATCACCTCTAACCTATAAAGTTAAAATTTCCGGTTCGCCGTCGGTAACAAGTATTGTGTTTTCATAATGAGCGGCGTTTTTGCCGTCAAGTGTAACTACTGTCCAACCATCACTAAGTGTTTTGGTTCTGTAGTCACCCTCGGTAACCATCGGCTCAATAGCCAATGTCATACCCTTACACAATCTGTTTCCGCGTCCAAACGTTCCGTAATTTGGGATTTCGGGGTCCTCGTGAAGATTTTTTCCCACGCCATGTCCGCAGTAATGTCTTACTATTCCAAAATCTCTGGATTCTATATAATCCTGAATGGTTGCCGAGATGGAATAAAGTCTCTCTCCGTGTTTAGCATATTTTATGCCTTCGAAGAAACTCTTTTCAGTATCCTCTACAAGCTTCCTTGTAGTATCACTTACATCTCCGACAATAAAAGTTCGAGCTGCATCTGTGTGGTATCCATCAAGACACGCGCCTACATCAATACTGATAATATCGCCTTCTTTTAGCTTTTTTAAACCGCTTGGGATACCATGTATAACAACCTCGTTTATGGATGCACACACACTTCCGGGAAATCCGTTATAATTTAAGAATGATGGTTTTGCACCCTGACTTAAGATATAATCTTTTGCAATTTTGTCAAGTTCAAGTGTTGATACATTAGGTTTTATATAAGGCATTAGAGCCTCGAATGTACCGCTAACTATCTTGCCCGACTGACGCATTTTGGTTATCTCGGATGACGATTTAATATATATCATATTAATCCTCCACACCAAGCACCTTAAGTACTTCGCGGGTAGTATCCTCAATCTTATTTTTACCGCTTACTGTAGCAAGCTTACCTGTTTTCTTGTAGTAATCTACAAGAGGCTCGGTAGTTGAATGATATACTACCAGACGTTCCTTAATGGTTTCGGGCTCGTCGTCATGACGTCTTTTAAGCTTTCCGTCACATTTATCACACAAATCACCTTTCGCGGAAGGCTTATTTACTATGTGGAATGTAGCTCCGCACACTTCGCACTCGCGCCTTCCCGAAAGTCTTTCGATTATATCCTCATCGCGTACTTCTATATAAAGTACTTTATCGATTTCAATGCCTAAGTTATTATCGAGCTCTATCGCCTGACTTACTGTTCTTGGAAAGCCATCAAGTATAAATCCGTTTTCACAGTCCTTTTGAGATAGTCTAGACTTAATCATTCTTAAAACCATTTCATCAGGAACCAAGTGACCATCGTCAATATACCCTTTTGCTTCCAATCCGATAGGAGTCTGCTCCTTTATCTCGTGTCTTATCATAGCGCCCGTTGATATAGTAGGTATTTTGTATCTTTCTTTTAGTATCTCTGCCTGTGTGCCTTTTCCGGCACCTGGTGCTCCCAACAATACAAGTTTCATATTACTACATCTCCTTAAATAACAGACATCGGCTTATTCTAAGAAGCCTTTATAATGTCTCATAAGCATCTGAGCTTCAAGCTGCTTAACTGTTTCAAGCGCAACACCAACCATAATTAGCATTGATGTACCGCCGATAGTTAAGTTGAAGTTCATAAACTTACCAAGTACAAGTGGTATTATAGCGATTACGCCAAGGAATAGCGCACCTGTTAAAGTTATTCTGGTAAGTATTCTGCTGATGTACTCACTTGTTGGTCTTCCAGGTCTGATACCAGGTATAAATCCGCCGTTATTCTTCATATTGTTAGCTATTTCAATTGGATTGAACTGTATAGCTGTATAGAAATATGTGAAGAAAATTATTAGCAGGAAGTATAGCACGATATAGAACCAAGAATTTGGTGTAAACAAGCTAAGCCATCCGCTTGAAGTGTCCTTGCCAAAGAATCCTGCGATAGTTGCAGGGAATGACATAATAGACATTGCAAAGATGATTGGGATAACACCTGCTAGTGATACCTTGATTGGAATATGGCTTGACTGACCGCCGTACATTTTTCTTCCAACCATTCTCTTTGCGTACTGTACAGGTAATCTTCTTTCAGCATCGTTGATAAATACAACGAAGATTATCATTGCAAGAAGTATAGCTACGATAGCTACGATAGCGATAACGCCAAACTGACCAACTTTATAGCCGTTAGCAAGGTCAGATGCCATTGTAGGTATACTTGCTACGATACCTGCAAAGATTATCATTGATATACCGTTGCCTATACCCTTTTCAGTGATAAGTTCACCAAGCCACATAAGGAACGCAGTTCCGGCTGTGAACGATACTGTGATAGTGATATAAGCTCCGATACCAGGGTTTGACATTGCACCACGTAGTGCAAAGTAAAGTCCTGTAGCCTGGATGAAAGCAAGGATAACTGTTAGGAATCTAGTCCATTTTGCAATTACCTTTCTGCCTTCTTCTCCGTCTTTTGCAATTCTTTCAAGAGCAGGAATTGCCACTGTCAAAAGCTGCAATATGATCGAAGAGTTGATGTATGGTGTGATACCCATTGCAAAGATTGTAGCATTTGAGAAAGCACCACCCGAGAAAGCATCAAACAATCCGAAAAGTGTATCTCCATTACCCATTAGGCTCTGAAGAGCTGTTCTTTCAAGTCCTGGAACTGGGATGAATGTACCTAATCTGAACACGAATATCATCATTATGGTGAAAAGTATCTTCTTTCTTAGATCAGGTATTTTCCATGCATTTCTAAGAGTCTGAAACACTTAAATCACCTCAGCCTTTCCACCAGCTGCTTCGATTTTTTCTACGGCGCTCTTTGTAAACTTCTTAGCCTGAACTGTTAGGCTCTTATCAAGTTCACCAGTTCCAAGCACCTTAATTCCGTCGCATATTTTACTGATTATGCCTGCTTCTTTCAAGCTTTCAGCAGTAACTACTGTGCCTGCTTCAAGTTTGTTAAGCTGTGCTATATTAACTTCTGTATATTCTTTTGCAAATATATTTGTAAAACCACGTTTTGGAAGTCTTCTGTATAGAGGCATCTGTCCGCCTTCGAAGCCAACTCTTACGCCGCCGCCAGAACGAGCCTTCTGACCTTTGTGACCGCGACCTGCAGTTTTACCATTTCCTGTGCCATGTCCTCTACCTTTTCTCTTAGAGTCTTTAGTAGAGCCCTCGCTAGGAGTTAGTTCATATAATTTCATGTAAGGCACCTCCTTTTAGTTTTATATTTCTTCAACATTCACCAAGTGGCAAACTTTTTTGATCATTCCTCTTATCTGAGGAGTGTCGTTGTGAATCTTTTCGTCTCTTATTTTCTTTAGTCCAAGAGCTTCTACAGTTGCAATCTGGTCTTTTTTGCAAGAGATTGTGCTCTTAACTAAAGTAACTTTTAAATTAGCCATAACTTTTTCCTCCTAATATATTTTCAGTTATACTGTGGATTAACCCAACAATTCTTCTACAGTTTTGCCTCTTAATTTAGCAACTTCTTCTGCTACCTTAAGACTCTTTAAACCTTCGATTGTTGCATTAACCATATTACGAGGGTTATTTGAACGAAGAGATTTTGTTCTGATATCACGGATACCTGCAAGCTCAAGTACGGCTCTAACACCGCCGCCTGCGATAACTCCTGTACCTAGGCTGGCTGGTTTTAAAAGTACTCTTCCTGCACCGAACTCACCAATTACTTCGTGAGGGATAGTTGTATCAACCATTGGTACAGATATCATATTTTTCTTCGCGTCATCTATTGCTTTTCTAACTGCATCAGGAATTTCTGCTGCTTTTCCTGTGCCTGCTCCTACATGACCGTTAGCATCACCAACTACAACAAGAACGCTGAATCTGAAAGTTCTACCGCCCTTTACAACCTTTGCAACACGGTTTATGCTAACAACTGTTTCCTTTAAATCTAAAGTACTAGCGTCTATAGTATTATTCATAAAGAACCTTTACCTCCTTTTTAGACTTTTATAAATTCGTTCTGATTGAAATTAGAATTCCAATCCGCCTTCTCTTGCACCTTCTGCAAGCTGTTCTACTCTACCGTGGTAGATGTATCCGCCTCTGTCGAATACTACTTTCTTTATGCCTTTTTCAATAGCTCTCTTTGCAACTAGCTCGCCTACTGCTTTAGCAGCATCCTTGTTTCCGCCGTTTGCAAGACCAAGCTCTTTGTCAAGTGATGATGCAGAAACTAGAGTCTTACCTGTTTCGTCATCAATAACCTGAGCGTAAATGTTTTTAAGGCTTCTATAAACATTAAGTCTAGGACGTTCCTGAGTTCCTGAAATATTTTTTCTAACTCTCAAATGTCTTTTTACTCTTGAAACATTACTTGATTTTTTGTTGATCATTTGTTATTCGCTCCTTTCTGGGTAGAATTAATTAGGCCGCCTTACTAAGATTATTTCTTAGCACCAGTCTTACCTTCTTTTCTTCTGATAACTTCATCAGCGTACTTGATACCTTTACCCTTGTATGGTTCAGGCAATCTTTTTTCTCTGATTTTAGCAGCTACCTCACCAACAATTTGTTTGTCGATACCTTTTACAATCAAAGTGTTTGGATTTGGAACTTCTACAGTATAGTCATCAGTGTCCTCAACCTCAACCGGATGTGAATATCCAAGTGAAAGAACAACTTTCTTACCCTGCTTCTGAGCTCTGTAACCAACACCGTTTATTTCCAAAGTCTTTTCATAGCCATCAGTAACACCAACAACCATGTTGTTTAAAAGTGTTCTTGTTAGACCGTGAAGAGCCTTGTGTGCCTTGATTTCAGAAGGTCTTTCTACTACTAGAGTATTGCCTTCCTGTTTTATAATCATATCTTTATGAAGTGCTTTTGTAAGTGTACCCTTAGGGCCTTTTACAACTACTTCGTTTTCCGCGCTTATTTTTACGTCAACGCCAGCCGGTAATTCGATTGGCATTCTACCTATTCTAGACAAATTGTTCACCTCCTAGTAAATTATAATCTATTACCAAACAAATGCTAGAACTTCGCCGCCGATGTTTAGCTTTCTAGCTTCTTTATCAGTCATAAGACCCTGAGAAGTAGAAATGATCGCGATTCCTAAGCCTTTTAATACCTTTGGTAAATCTTCTTTTCCGGCATATATTCTAAGACCCGGCTTACTAACTCTCTTAAGGCCTGTAATAACCTTCTGCTTGTTAGCACCGTATTTTAGAGTGATGTTAATCATGCCCTGTTTGTTATCCTCTATAACTTCATAACTGCTTATATAACCTTCATCAAGAAGAATTCTAGCTATTTCAACTTTAATCTTTGATGCAGGTACACTAACAGATTCATGTTTTGAAGCATTTGCGTTTCTGATACGAGTAAGCATATCAGCAATTGGATCAGTTATTTGCATTGTGCTACCTCCTTTTTAAATTCTCGTTCCTAAATCTTACCAGCTTGCTTTCTTTACACCAGGAATCTGGCCCTTGTAAGCCAATTCTCTGAAGCATATACGGCAAATACCGAATTTTCTAAGATAAGCATGAGGTCTTCCGCATATTTTGCATCTGTTATATTCTCTGGTTTTAAACTTCTGTGTCTTCTGCTGTTTTAATACCATCGCTTTTTTAGCCATGCCTTATATCCTCCCCTCACGCCTTGATGAATGGTGCGCCCATAAGTGTTAACAATTCTCTAGCTTCCTCATCAGTGTTAGCTGTTGTTACCATTATGATATCCATTCCTCTAACTTTATCAATTTTATCGTAATCTATTTCAGGGAAAATCAACTGTTCTTTAATACCCATAGAGTAGTTACCTCTACCGTCAAATGAGTTAGGGTTGATACCTCTGAAGTCTCTTACTCGAGGAAGTGCAATGTTGAATAATCTATCAAGAAATTCATACATTTTGTCGCTTCTGAGTGTTACCTTACAACCAAGGTTCATACCTTCTCTGATTTTAAAGTTAGCAACTGATTTTCTTGCTTTAGTAACGATTGGTTTCTGACCTGTGATTAGGCCAAGGTCGTTTACAGCAGCTTCTAATGCTTTTGCATTATCTTTTGCTTCACCTACACCAATGTTAATAATTATTTTGTCAATCTTTGGAATCTGCATCGGACTTTTGTAGCCGAACTTTTCCATAAGAGCTGATCTTACTTCTTCTTCATATTTTGCTCTCAATCTACTTGCCATTAGCGATATTCCTCCTCTCTTTATTAGTCATCCAATACTTCTGAGCATTTTTTACATACTCTTGATTTGCCGCCATCGTTTAGCATTTTATAGCCTGCACGTGTTGGCTGACCGCATTTATCACAGATGTGCATAACCTTACATGCATATATTGCACCTTCCTGGTGGATTATGCCGCCTGTTTCGCCTTGACGTCTTGGTTTTGTATGCTTTGTAAGCATATTTACACCTTCAACGATTACTTTACCTTTTTTAGGGTCAACTGATAGTACTTTACCTTTTTTGCCTTTATCGGCGCCAGAGATAACTACTACATTATCGCCTTTTTTGATATGAAGTTTATTATTCAAAACTCGACACCTCCTTGTATTATAAAACTTCCGGTGCTAGTGACAATATTTTCATATATTCTTTATCTCTTAGCTCTCTTGCTATTGGGCCAAATATACGAGTACCTCTTGGGTTTTTGTCATCTCTTATTATAACAGCTGCGTTTTCGTCAAACTTAATGTATGTGCCGTCTGCACGTCTTAAGCCTTTTACCGATCTAACTACAACAGCTTTAACTACATCACCTTTTTTAACAACACCGCCGGGTGTTGCTTTTTTAACAGAAGCTACTACTACATCACCGATATTGGCGAATTTTCTCTTACTTC
The DNA here is from genome assembly GCA_045540815.1 of Clostridia bacterium. GTDB lineage: Bacteria > Bacillota > Clostridia > UMGS1810 > UMGS1810 > JAZQHR01. The sequence continues at coordinate 7,767 of JAZQHY010000061.1, forward strand.
CGCCTAAAACTCTGATGCACATGATTTCCTTTGCTCCGGTATTATCCGCAACTTTTAGTCTAGTCTGTTCCTGGATCATGTTTATTCTCCTTCCTTATATAATTACTGAGCTTTTTCAACAATCTTAGTCAATCTCCATCTCTTATCCTTGGAAATTGGTCTTGTTTCCATAACCTCTACTCTATCACCCATTCTAGCTTCGCCGTTCTCGTCATGGGCTTTTAATTTATAAGTTCTTTTAACGATTTTGCCGTAAAGTGGATGTTTAACGTTGTATTCGATAGCAACTACGATAGTTTTGTCCATCTTGTCACTTACAACTTTACCAATACGAACTTTTCTGTAATTACGTTCCATCTAAAGTATCCTCCTATCTCTTAAATTTGATTTTCAAGAATTTTGAATTAAACCGACTGTTTTAATTCTCTTTCTCGAAGGATAGTTTTAATTCTAGCGATTGATCTCTTAACGTCTGTGATAACTCTAGGATTGTCAAGCTGGTTTGTAGCTAACTGAAATCTTAGGTTAAAAAGTTCTTCCTTCAATTCGCCTAGTTTCTGGTTTAATTCCATGTCGGTATAATCTCTAATTTCATTAACTTTCACTCGAATCACCGTCCATTTCCTGCATCTGACGTGTAACGAATTTAGTCTTTATAGGAAGCTTGTGCATAGCAAGACGCATAGCTTCTCTAGCAACTTCTTCAGATACGCCGCCAATTTCAAATAATATTCTGCCTGGTTTAACAACTGCTACCCAGTATTCTGGAGAACCTTTACCACTACCCATTCGAGTTTCAGCAGGTTTCTCAGTTACAGGCTTATCAGGGAATATTTTAATCCAAACCTGACCGCCTCTTTTGATGTAACGAGTCATAGCAACACGGGCTGCTTCTATCTGGTTGCTTGTTATCCAAGCTGGCTCAAGAGCCTGTATAGCGTAATCACCGTAAGCAATCTTATTACCTCTTGTTGCTTTACCAGTCATACGACCTCTCATTACTCTTCTGTATTTAACTCTTTTTGGTAATAACATTATTATTTACCTCCTTCGCCTTTAGTTGCAGGCTTGTTGGCATTTAATACTTCACCGTTGTATATCCAAACCTTAACGCCTAACTTACCGTAAGTTGTATCAGCCTCATAGAAACCGTAATCGATGTCGGCTCTAAGTGTCTGTAGAGGAATAGTACCTTCGTGGTAGTGTTCGCATCTAGCGATTTCAGCACCGCCAAGTCTGCCTGATACAGAAGTCTTTATTCCCTTAACGCCCATTTTCATAGCTCTCTGCATAACCTGCTTCATAGCTCTTCTGAAAGAAATACGTCTTTCAAGCTGTGCAGCAATGTTTTCAGCAACTAGCTGTGCATTAGTTTCAGAACGCTTAACCTCAACGATGTTAACGATAACGCTCTTACCGATAAGCTTTTCAACATTTGCTTTGATTTTATCTTTTTCTGCTCCGCCTTTACCGATAATGATACCTGGTTTTGCAGCATAGATATTTACTCTTACTTTATTGTCGTTTCTCTCTATTTCAATTTTAGCAATACCTGCCTGGAATAGAGATTTTTTAAGATATTTTCTTATTTTATAGTCTTCAACTAAGTTGTCGCCGAAATCTTTTTTATCAGCATACCATTTAGAATCCCAATCTTTGATAACGCCGACTCTTAATCCGTGTGGATGTACTTTCTGACCCAAAATCTTTACCTCCTTCTCTTATTCCTTTTCTTTTAATACAACAGTGATGTGACTTGTTCTCTTTCTGATTCTGAAGGCCCTTCCCTGTGCTCTAGGCATTATTCTCTTTAGTGTTGGACCCTGGTTAGCATATATCTCAGAAACATATAGCTTTGTTACATCCATGTTGTGGTTGTTTTCTGCGTTTGCAATTGCTGAGTTAAGAAGTTTCTCAACTATTGGAGCTGCACCCTTTGGAGTAAGCTTCAATATTGCAAGTGCTTCGCCAACTGGCTTATTTCTTATTAAATCGATAACGATTTTAACTTTTCTAGACGAAATACGTGCATAGCTAAGTTTAGCTCTTGCTTCCATTCTAAAATCCTCCTTCCATAGTATAGGATATTTATTAAATCTTCTATTATCTTACACCTGATGTTTTTGAACCTGCATGTCCTTTATAAGTTCTTGTAGGTGCAAACTCACCTAATTTATGACCAACCATATCTTCGCTTACATATACTGGCACGTGTTTTCTGCCGTCGTGAACAGCGATAGTATGACCAACCATTTCAGGGAATATAGTAGACGCTCTTGACCAAGTCTTAACTACTTTCTTTTCACCAACGCTGTTCATATCGTTGATTCTCTTTAGTAGACGCTCGTCGACAAAAGGTCCTTTTTTAAGTGATCTTCCCATGATAAACCTCCTTCCGAAAATAGGTTAACTATTATTACCGTTAAAATATTATTTACCTTTTCTAGTTTTAACGATGTATTTGTTACTGTGTTTGTTTTTCTTACGAGTCTTGTAACCAAGAGTAGGTTTACCCCAAGGAGTAACCGGACTTGGTCTACCGATAGGTGATTTACCTTCACCACCACCGTGAGGGTGATCGCAAGGGTTCATAACAACACCACGTACAGTTGGTTTCCAACCCATGTGTCTCTTACGACCTGCTTTACCGATAGAGATGTTCTCGTGATCTAGGTTACCAACCTGACCGATAGTAGCACGGCAGTCAGTTCTGATCATTCTAACTTCGCCTGATGGAAGTCTAACCTGAGCATATTCGCCCTCTTTAGCCATAAGCTGTGCGCAGTTACCTGCAGCTCTTACTAGCTGTGCACCTCTGCCTGGGAACAATTCAACGTTGTGAATTAGTGTACCAACAGGGATGTCTTTAATCATTAGTGCGTTACCTGGTTTGATATCCGCATCTGAGCCTGAACGAACGATGTCGTCTTTCTTTAGACCATCTGGAGCTATGATATAGCTTTTTACTCCGTCTTCGTACTGAATAAGAGCTATATTAGCACTTCTGTTTGGATCGTATTCGATAGAAAGAACTGTAGCGTTCATGCCGTCTTTATTTCTTTTAAAATCGATTACTCTGTATTTTCTCTTATTTCCGCCGCCTCTGTGACGAACAGTAATTCTGCCGTAAGAGTTTCTGCCTGATTTTTTATTAAGTGGTTCAAGCAGTGATTTTTCAGGAGCAACTTTTGTAAGTTCTTCAAAAGTTGAAACTGTCATAAATCTACGAGCGGGAGATGTAGGATTATACTTTTTAATCGCCATTCCTTATTCACTCCTTAACTTTCAATTAATTATTACGCCATGCCATCGAAGAACTCGATTGTCTTGCTGTCAGCTGTAAGCTTAACAGTAGCTTTTTTCCAATCTGCTCTCTTACCTGATGTAGCGCCCATTCTTTTGATTTTTCCAAGTACTCTTGAAGTAGTAACCTTCTCAACTTTTACTTTGAAAATCTGCTCTATAGCCTGTTTGATTTCGATTTTGTTAGCATCTAGCTTAACTTCGAAGGTGTATTTCTTGTCTGCAATCTGAGCCATGCTTTTTTCTGAAATAATAGGCTTTATGATGATATCGTGTGCATTAGTCATTATGCATACACCTCCTCGATTTTCTCTATTGCGTTTTTCGCAATGATTAACTGACTATTATTTAATATTTCATAAACATTAAGTGTGCCTACGAAAGAAGTAGATACGCCTTCAATGTTTCTGCTTGAAAGAACAACGTTATTGTCTTTGTCTGCAGTTACGATAAGAGCTTTTCCTTCAACACCAAGGTTCTTAAGAAGTGTAACAACCTCTTTAGTCTTGATTTCGTTTATTGTAAGCTCATCTAAAACGATAATTTCGTTTTCAAGCACTTTTGCACTAAGTGCTGATTTCATAGCTAATCTCTTAACTTTCTTATTTAAAGTGTAGCTGTAATCTCTTGGCTTAGGACCTAGTGCTATACCGCCTTTAATCCACTGCGGAGCTCTTATGCTACCCTGTCTTGCACGGCCGGTACCTTTTTGTCTCCAAGGTTTGATGCCACCGCCTCTAACCTCTGAACGAGTCTTTGTGCTCTGAGTACCCTGTCTCTGATTTGCTAGGTAATTTACTACTACCTGGTGAAGTACACTTTTGTTTACTTCCTGACCGAATACGTTTTCGCTAAGCTCGATATCACCGATCTGGCTACCTGCCATATTATATAAACCTACTTTAGGCATTTTTTAGTCCTCCTTTCCGATATTCTATTACGCTTTCACTGTATTTTTTATAGTTAACAATCCGCCTTTAGGACCTGGAACAGCACCTTTTACTAGAATAAGGTTCTTTTCAACGTCAACTTTAACTACATCAAGGTTCTGTACTGTAACCTGTTCAACACCCATATGTCCAGGAAGCTTTTTGTTCTTCATAACTCTTGAAGGAGTTGAACAAGCGCCTAATGAACCTGGTCTTCTGTGGTAACCTGAACCGTGAGTCATAGGACCTCTGTGGCTACCCCATCTTTTGATTGAACCGGCAAAACCTTTACCTTTGCTTATGCCTGTAACATCGATTTTGTCACCTTCAGCGAAGATATCAACTTTGATTTCGTCACCTACGTTGTAAGTGATTTCATCGTCAAATCTGAATTCTCTAAGATATTTCTTAGGTGCTACGCCCGCTTTGTCAAGATGACCTTTTTCCGGTTTTGTAAGTTTTACTTCTTTAACATCAGTATAACCTACCTGAATTGCTTCATAGCCGTCGTTCTCAACTGTTTTTCTCTGTGTAACAGTGATAGGACCGGCTTCAATAACGGTTACAGGAATTACTAAACCGTCTTCGGTAAAAACTTGAGTCATTCCAAGCTTTTTTCCTAAAATTGCTTTTTGCATTTTACATTTCCTCCTATATGGTTATTGGTTGAGGCTTAACCCCCAACATTACCCGCCGCTTATCTCAAGCGACTTGCACATTGTAGCTTGTGCTACCTTTAATCACACCTGCTTAATTTCGATGTCAACGCCTGCTGGCAATGAAATTTTAAGAAGAGTGTCGATTGTCTTAGATGTTGGTTCTAATATGTCTATAAGTCTTTTGTGAGTTCTCATTTCGAACTGCTCACGAGAGTCCTTATATTTGTGTACCGCTCTAAGAATAGTGATAACTTCTTTCTTAGTTGGTAGTGGAATAGGACCAGACACCTTTGCACCAGTTCTTTCAGCAGTCTCAACTATTTTCTGAGCTGACTGATCGATTAGCTGATGATCATAAGCTTTAAGCTTAATTCTGATTTTCTGACTTTTAGCCACTTTGTGTTACCTCCTTTGAGTATTTTTACATGCTAATGACAAACATAAAAACAGTACACTTAGCCGAGTGTGTCGTGCCTTTCGCATTAAATTACCCAGTCAACACTACGACTGGGCACAATACTCCTGTACTGTGACTTATGGCGCCCAAATTCCAGATTCGGACATTCTCCACGGAAATTAGCAAAACCGCAGTATTGCTGTAACCTCCCGCTTCATCGTATGTCATGTCACACATAGAATATTTTACATTATTTAATGTAATTTTGCAAGTTTTTTTTGAAATTTTTTGAAAAAAAAGCCGTTTTTTTGAAATTTCGTTAAAAATACACATATAAGTGCTTCGATGATATGCATTTAATAGTAATTTTGTACATAAAAATACAGTTAAAACAGTGCATTTCGACATAAAAACAGGAGAACGAAAGGATAATTTCGTTCTCCGCGGTATTTTTTATGCTCTTGGGTGGGTTTTTGAGTAAACCTCTTTTATTTTCGCCTTCACAAGGCGCGAATAAATCTGTGTAGAAGAAATATCGCTGTGACCAAGCATTTCTTTTATAGAGCTTAGGTCAGCTCCATTTTCTATCATATGTGCCGCAACAGAGTGTCTTAACGTATGCGGTGTAATCTCGTCTGTAATTCCTGCTTTATTTCCATACTCTTTTATAATCTTCCAAAAGCCCTGTCTGGTTAGCTTTGAGCCATTGCAATTTACAAAAAGAGCAGTTTCTTCCTTATTATTATATATAAGTATATTTCTTGCATCGTTTATGTACGCCTTAAGTGCATTGATACAGGTTCTGCCAAGAGGTATAATTCTAATATGTCCGCTGCTGTTGCATTTAAAGAAGCCAAGATCAAGCTCGACATCCTCGACATTTGCGCTTATAAGCTCCGACGCTTTAATTCCTGTGGCATACACAAGTTCAAGCATCGCCTTGTCACGAATACCTTTTGCCGATTTGTTATCTGGCTGTGCAAGAAGTAAATCTATCTGCCCTACCGACAATACATTTGGAAGTTTTTTCTCTCGTTTTGGAGTTTCAAGCTTGAAAGTAGGGTCATCATTAACTATTCCTTCCGCCTGCAAGTATCCGTAAAGAGACCTGATAGATGCCATACATCTGGATACAGTCGCAGACGACTTGCCTGCCTTTTGCATATACAAAAGAAAAGATATAATATTTGTTTTGTTCGCCTTTTCCACCTCTACATCATTAGATGAAAGAAAATCTGCAAACTGACGAATATCTCTTTTATACGATACAAGCGTGTTGTACGCAACCTTTTTTTCAATTTCCAAATACTCTACAAATTTCTCACAAACCGAGACCATACTTTTACCTCTTTCAAACCCTTTATCAAAATGTCGCTGCTAAAACAAATATTTTATAAGCATAGGCGACAAAAACGTATCAATAAGACTGCAAAGAATAAGTAATGCGAAAATGAGTAGCATCAAAATGATAAATACTTTGAGTTCTCTTTTGTTTTCCCTGTAATTTTCACGAACTCGGTGTCTTGCAACCGCACACTTCACACATATTACACTCATAAACAGATACAAAGGAAGTGTAACCACGCACGATGGCAGTACCACTGCCAGTATCAAAAAGAAACCCTTTACACCTATTTCTCCTACTATAAAACCTACCGTAAATCCAAGTGAAAAACCCCTGATACCAAGTGCCAGATACACTGCGAAAACTGTATAAACAGTGAGCGAAGATATAAAGCACACTAAAACATACCAAAAGCTGTTCGAAAATGCATTTTTGAATATCCTTGCAAACTCTATATCCTTGTCCTTGTAATGCGCGAAAAAATCCGATATGTAAACTCCAAGTTCGCTTGCCTGTGTTTCGTCTATTCCAACAGAGTACAATGACCCTATCGCAATGCCTATGCACATAACCACCAGAGCAAATATATACAAGACCAAATTATTCTTTATATGTCTTACAACTTCTCTGTTCAATTTTATCCCTCCGTCTACACTTAATAATATGTAGACAAAGAGTCTTTAATTACTGTTTTTTGCTCATGCTGATAGCTTTTTGGGTACATCTGTCCGACGCTTCTATAATAGCATTTCTAAAGCCTTTTTTCTCAAGCTCTGCAACTGCTTCAATAGTAGTACCCGCAGGCGAACACACCATATCCTTAAGTGCACCAGGATGAATACCTGTTTCGAGAACCATTTTGGCAGAACCAAGAACTGTCTGTGCAGCAAGTGTATATGCGTCATTTCTTGCAACACCATTTTTGCACGCGGCATCTGCAAGTGCTTCTATAAACATAAACACATATGCAGGTCCGCTGCCGTTTATAGAAAGACATTTATTTATGTAATCCTCAGGAAGAACGCACATCTTACCAGAGCTTTCAAACACGCACTTAACCGCACTCATTTCTTCTTCGGTGATACCATCAAATACACTGACTACTGTCATACCCTCTCCCACGCATAGTGGGAGATTTGGCATAGCACGTACTATCTTTACGTCACCCAATGCATTCTTTATAAAATCAACTGTAATTCCTGCGGCAATTGATATAAACACTTTATTCTTATAATCAAGTTTCTTTATATCCTCAAGCACCTTTGGAAATACATTTGGTTTAACCGCCAATATAATATAATCGGATTTTTCAATACAAGTTTCAAAATCCGCATATAAAACGCCCGTTGGCATATTTTCCGGGCGTTTTATGTCATACACTCGTATATTTTCACCATTTACCTCGCCAGAGTGGCAAATACCCTTAAGTATTGCACCACCCATATTTCCGGCGCCGATAAATCCTATCTTAATATCCTTCATTTGTAATTATCACTCCTGCGTGTCAAAAATCTTGTTTCCGCAATTCGAACAATAGTTTGAGCTTGTGCTCGACATCTTTCCGCACTCAGGACACTGCTTCGACTTTTTAAGCCTTGAAAGTTCTTCTTGCTTTTCAGCAAGTTCTGTCTTAAGGTTATTTACTTCCTCCACAAGCATATCTATATCAGCCATATCGCCATATCCATCATTTGTCTTGGCTACTACAAGCTGACCTATTGTCTTATATTTATCATCAATCTTATCTTTAATCTCTGCAATTTTTATCTGATATTTTGTATAGTCCACAACGTCGTTTGATACCTTCACAGCGCTTTTAGCTGTTTTGGCAGCGAATGATTTAAGTTCATCTATAAATCCCATTTAAATTCCCTCCTTACGATACCCCCCATTTTAAAGGCGAGTAAAACCATTTTAATACTAAATTTTTTAAAAGTCAACATAACACCATTATTTTTTACATATTTATACAAAATTAAAATGTTTTTTGTTAGAAATAACGAATTTTAATCAGTAATTTTACAGCTTGCCAATAAGCTCTTTATATTCTTCATAAGTGTATAGCTGGTTTAACACATCTAACAGCATATTAGCAGATATTCTGTCAGGAAGCTTTAGCTTTCGTGTGAGCTTACGCCTTTTATCGGCGCTATCTGCACTACCGCTAAATCCATCTGCAAACAAATCCTTTTTGGTTATAAGTATTCTGTTTTCACATTTTTCGTTTTCTGCATTGGTACATCCGCACTTTAAAAGGGCATCAATTATTGCATCGTCGCTTACACCCTCAACTCCCAAAAAGCCCTCTTTGGAGGGCTTATCCTTTCTCTTTTCCTTGCCCTTTATATCGGGAATATACGCATGCTTTACACTTCCGTTTCCCGCGATATTTTTCACGTAATTTCGTATTTGAAATCCTGCCCTGTCGCTGTCGGTAAGTATAACTATGCCGTTTTTTTCAGAAAGCATTTTTATAAGCTCGGCTTTTTTTCGGTTTTTAAATATATCAAAGCCATCGGTTGTAACAATAGTAGCATCTACTATACCGCCAAGCTTTATTTTATCGTATGTTCCCTCTACTATTATTGCCTCATTTATCTTTAGCATATACTATTCCTTTATTTCCACTTTCTCTATAAATATATCCTGAACTCCGCCAAACACATTTGAAAGGGTAAGAGATATTTCGGGTTTGACTCTTGTGTTGCAAAGCACAGCGGCGTTTTCAAAATACAACGATATATGCGGAAATTCATTTTCAAAGAAATTCTGGAACTCGCCGTAATTTGAAATAAGCTCCTCACTGTTTTTCGATAATGCTATTTTATCTAATATAGCGTCCAAATGCTCATTAAAATAGTTGTAGTAATTATTTTTACCGACGACACTTGTGCTTTTAAGCATAAATCTTAAATCATTGTCGTTTGGCAGGGTAATGCCACCTACGAAAAGGTCATAATCACCGCTTACTATTCTACTATTATATGTTTCAAAATCCAAAACAGTTACATTCACATTCATCTGACACTTTCTAAGAGCCTCTTGAACGTATCTTGCAACGGCTACTCGTTCTTCGTTATCACTATTTACTATCATATCAAATGACAAGCTATAGGTTTCATTTTCTATTACCTTGTCCAGTACACTGTCACCGTCTAAATCAAGCCAGCCATCTTTTTCCAAAACAGTTTTTGCCTGCTGAACATCAAAATCGACTTTATCATATTTCACAGTTGAGAAAAAACTATCAGGATTTACTGGTGAATTTACGGGTTTAACGTGAGCATATTTTATGTTTTCAGCTATATGGTTTTTGTCAACCGCCAAATTCATAGCGTTTCTTACGTTTACACTGTCAAGCACTATATTGTTATGATTTATGCCTATAAACTCATAATTGTTTGATGTATATTCCTTTAAAGTATAATCAATGTTTATACCAAAATCCCCCCATTTAAAAGTATCGCTGTCTATTATGTCGATTGAACCCGAGTTAAACGCATACATTGGAAGGTCACTACCACCGACAAGACTTATCTCTATAGTCTTTATAAGCGGTTTTTCTCCAATATTCCTGTCATTATTTCTCATAAGGGTTATCTTTTTGCCCTTTTCTATATCCTGAAGCTTATATTTTCCAGTTCCTATCGGGATAAACTCTGTATTATTCGCATCAAAGTCAAATTCCTCAAGATTTGCCGGCATTATAGGAAAATCAAGAAGATTTACAAAGCACGCATTTGGCTCGGATAATCTGAATACTACGGTGTCGTCCGCCTTTTTCTCCACGTACTGAACTATTGAAAGGGTTTTACTGTAAGGAACACTATAATTCTTCGCATAGAACACCGATGCTATTACGTCATCTGCGGTAAAATCTTTTCCCCCGTGAAATTTCGTTTTTTCCAAAGTAACGGTATACACAGTATTATTTTCACTTGCGGTATATGAGCTTGCAAGAACCGGTACAGCGCTCATATCAAGTGCCGTTTCAAATAGGCTATCGTATATAAGCCTTAGCATATCCCACGTGCTGTCATAGTTTGTCACATAGGGATTGAGCGAATTTGGAATGTACGAATACAGGTTTAACACCGCATCCTCGTCCATTCGTGAATTTCTCGAAACAAAGCCTCCAAAGTCAGGCATTTTCGAACAGCCTGACAATACAAGTATTAAGCTTAAAAGTAATGCAAGTAATCTTTTCATATTCATCTCCAAAAACAAGCTATCTTTAAAAGAATCTATTCAACAGCAATTCTTTTTACAGATTTGCACTTATTGTCGTCGCCAATCTCAAATACCGCACCGCATATTCTGCATTTACCCTCGGCATTTTCAAACTTCTGCGGTACACTTGTCAAAAATCTTTCAAGTATTATCTCTTTCTTTACGCCAAGAACAGAATTTATAACACCGCTCATACCGATGTCTGTAATGTATCCTGTGCCTTTTGGAAGTACCGTTTCATCGGCGGTCTGCACATGTGTATGTGTGCCAAAAACTCCCGACACTCTGCCATCAAGGTAATATCCCATAGCAATCTTCTCGCTTGTAGCCTCTGCGTGAAAGTCAACCACTATTATATCGGCTTTACCCTTCATTTCATCAATTATCCTGTCAGCACATTTAAATGGACAATCAACATTTATAAGGTTAACCCTTCCAAGAAGGTTTAATACTCCCACTTTTTTATCTCCAACTGTGCATATAACGCTATCATTTCCCTTATCTATAGAGTAGTTTGCAGGGATAAGCACACACGCATTTTCTTCCATTATATCAAATATATCTTTTTTGCCAAATGTGTGGTTTCCCATAGTGATTACATCAGCTCCTGCGTCAAATAGCCTTTCTGCAATCGACTTTGTAATACCGCTTCCCGTTGCGGCATTTTCGCCATTTAAAATAGTAAAGTCTATATTATAATCTTCTATTATCCCCCTCAAGCACATTTCTACAAAGTCTGTGCCAGGGTGTCCCACTACATCGCCTATAGCAAGTATATTCATATCTTTTACCGCCTTCTATATATTATTTAATACTGCTATTTAATATTTTAGTTAAGCCATAAAAATAAAACCCTTGGCTTAAAAAAGAGAAGCGGACTTGCCGCTTCTCCCATTATTATTTCGCATATTCGGTAGAACGTGTTTCTCTTATTACGTTTACCTTTATCTGTCCGGGATATTCCATTTCGCTTTCGATTTTCTTTACTATCTCACGAGCGATAAGGATTGTTTCATCCTCTTTTACACATTCAGGCTTAACCATAATTCTTACTTCTCTACCCGCCTGAATAGCAAATGATTTGTCAACACCCTCAAATGAATTTGCAATCTCTTCAAGTTTTTCAAGACGCTTGATGTAAGTTTCAAGATTTTCTCTTCTTGCACCAGGTCTTGCTGCTGATATAGCATCAGCCGCCTGAACTATACAAGCAATAATTGTGCTTGCTTCCACATCACCGTGATGAGCGTGTATCGCGTGGATAACCTCAGGTGATTCGTGATATTTTTTAGCAATATCGACACCGATATCAATGTGTGAACCTTCAATCTCGTGGTCAACAGCTTTACCAATATCGTGTAGAAGACCTGCTCTTTTTGCAGTTTTTACATCTACACCAAGCTCGCCAGCCATAATGCCTGCAAGGTTTGCAACCTCGATAGAATGTTTAAGCACGTTCTGACCATAGCTGGTACGATATTTAAGCTTACCTAAAAGCTTAATCTCTTCAGGATGAAGACCGTGAACACCTGTTTCAAATGTAGCCTGTTCACCTTCCTGCTTGATAATAGCTTCAACTTCTTTTCTTGCCTTTTCAACAGTTTCTTCAATTCTTGCAGGATGTATTCTGCCGTCAACGATAAGTTTTTCAAGAGCAACCCTTGCAATCTCACGTCTTACAGGGTCAAAGCCTGAAAGAACAACTGCCTCAGGTGTATCGTCAATTATTAAATCGATACCTGTAAGTGTTTCAATGGTTCTTATATTTCTACCCTCACGACCGATAATTCTGCCCTTCATTTCATCATTTGGAAGAGCAACGACTGTAACCGTAGCCTCTGCCACGTGGTCAGCCGCACATTTCTGAATAGCATTCGAAATGATGTTTTTAGCTTCCTTCTCTGCTTCTTCTTTAGCCTGAGATTTTATGTCCTTAATCATAAGGGCAGCTTCGTGTCTAACCTCTACCTCTATATTCTTAAGTAAATATTCTCTTGCCTCTTCAATCGAAAGTCCTGAAATTTTCTCAAGCATCTTAAGCTGTGCCTGTTTCATTTCTTCGATTTTTGCATTTTCACCCTCAAGTTCTTTTAATTTCTGATTTAACTTTTCGTCCTTTTTCTCAAGTGACTCTGTCTTTTTGTCTAAATTTTCTTCTTTTTGCTGAATTCTTCTTTCCTGACGTGATAGTTCATTACGTCTTTCCTTGATTTCTTTATCAAGTTCTGTTCTGCTTTTATGAATTTCGTCTTTAGCTTCTAAAAGAGCTTCTTTCTTCTTGCTGTCAGCTTCTTTTTCGGCTGCTTTTATAATGTTTTTAGCTTGCTCTTCAGCACCGCCAATCTCTGCTTCCGCAATTTTCTTTCTGTAGGCAATACCAACTACAAAGCCAACAAGTATAGCAACCAAAGCTACAACGACTGTTATTATAATTTGCATTGTATCCAAAGATTATCGACCTCCTTCTTTTAAATTTTTCCTATAAAACTTTCAATAACCAATTAATGCAGGGCCAACAGAAGCCCATATACTATGCACAAACCAAATATATGCATACAAAAAATGTAAAATATTTAATTTTTATATAAATATCATACAAGTTCCAGACTTTGTACGAAATACTATACCCGATTATACATAATACTATATAAATTATAACATACATAAATATATTAATCAATATTTTTTTGAAGATTTTTTGATTTCCTTATCCAGTCATAAAAGAAAAAACGCACCGATTAAACCGGTGCGTTTTAAAAGTTTATATTACTGTTTTTCTATAGTAACGGTATAAGTTTTTGGAACTGAAAGCGCTTTTGCCTGTGCGGCATAAGACTGTGCCTCGTCTTTTCCTGCGTTAAATTTAGCTAAAAATTCTGGATCTCTCTGTGTTCCTGCTTCAACTTCATCTGCTACCATACTACGAACATTTTTTTCTTTATTTCTTCTTGTAACCTGTTTTGCCATTGCTTCCATAGACTGTATCTGACCAGGGTTTTCATCATTAATAGCAATGTTAACACCCTTAGCAAGGTTTGCAGATGTGTATGAGCCAAGAGTATATACTGTACCAGCTTCATCAGTGAACTTGATAGTGTATGTACCTTCTTCTAAACCTGTTACCTTGATTATTTCCTGATTTAGCTTTTCGGTTATAGGATAAAGCTTATCTGCCTCTTTATACCATGTTCCGTTTGCAAGAGGAATAGATTTTGGTGCATAGTTGTATGTAACCTTAGTATCTGTAGCTTCTGTCACTTCCACAACTGCATTTTTATAAGTTGATTTTTCAACATCATCTACATTAATATCAACAGTAGCTACCACCTCATCATTACCCTGTGCAAGAAGGATAAGTGCTCCCTCTACAAGATATCCGTGGTCAGTTAAGTGAACTCTGTCATTGCTTGAAAGAACAGGTGATGTAGGGTCTGTAGCTCTAACAGTATCTGTTATCTGTGTAGTGTAATTGAAGAAATCAATATTCTTAATATTTTCCTTTTCAGCAAGGTCTTTAACAAGACCATTTATAATACCAATAGCTTTATTTGAACCTATGTAATAATCATCGCCATATGTTGCTCCTCTATAATCACCTTCGTCATATAACGCTGTACCTAAAAATACAAAGTCTTTACCGTCTTCTCTCATAGTATTGATAAATTTTTGGTAATTATCATAAGAATTGTAAATAAACTCTATTTTATCTTCAGTAAGCTCTTCTTTACCTACACCATATTCCCAGTATTTAACATCATTCCCGCCGCAAAGAAGGTAAAGTTTATTTGGATTTCCATAGTATACGTCCCAATCAAGTCTGTCAAGAACCATATACACTCTGTCGCCGCCTACACCTGTGTTGTAGATAGTAACATCTATATCAGGATATCTTGTCTGATAGAAATGGTCGATAAATGTAGGTGCAGTACTTAAATGCACTGAGCTAGAACCAGTGATAGATACAACATCACCATCTTTAAATTTTGTATCAGATGTAGTTTTAGTTCTATCATTTTTTGCAAGAGGAATAGGTGATATTTCATCATCCCACAAAAATGCTTTTACATAGTCACCGCCGATATCAGCAATGTTTACAACGTATCCTTCGCCCTCCTGGTCGTAAGGAACAGTTGTATCTACTATTTTTGTACCAACAAGCTCGCCGGCATCAGTGTATGATGCAACAATAACCTTTGCATCAGTAATATCTTCATGCTTATTTGTTATAGTAACCTCAGGTGTGAAATATGCATCCATTCTCACTGATACGTCAAAAGCATTTATTTTATCTTCTAATACACTTATAATAGTATCTGAAATATCGTCAGCACCAATTTTTGCTTTAATAGTATAATTTTCTATAGTTTTTCCCTCAGGAATAGTATATTTAAATTTATACTGATATTCTCCGCCATACTGAACCTTGGTCATACCAACGTGAAGTACTCTGTCAAGTGAATCAAGAGTAGTATCTGTATCATACATAAGTATGCTTACATCGTCACCTTCACGTTCAGGCGCAAGCTCACCGTAAACAGTGATATTACTTCCATATGTTTTAGCTTCCGGTGCTGCTAATACTACCATGCTGGTAAATATCATACAAGCACATAGTAGCAATGATATTACTTTCTTCATTTAAAACTCCCCCTAATATGTCAATCATATATTAATTATACACCAACATTTTTTAAAAAGCAACAAAAGTTTAATTTTTATTAAAAACACATTGCACAAAAAGACTATCTTTATTTTATGCAACAATCACAAATCGTTATTTATAAGCAAATTATATACAATACAAAAATAAGCACGCGTAAAACGCGTGCTTATTTAATAAACTATGTGATTAAATATACCTATCACTTCGTCAAAACTTTTGATTACATATAATACTCCATATCAAATGTTTTCTTTATAAACTCTATACATTCAGGCTCAGAGTTAGGGTCGTATACGTTAAGTGTATCACTAAAGATTACAGGTGCATTGCCCTCGTACTGATAGTACTCTTTTCCAAGTGCTTTAGCTAATACATCACCAGGTACATAAACTGTACCATTTGCATCTTGTTCACAGTCTACCCCAACCTTGAATGTTCCAGAATGTTCACCATATGATACAACAACCGAATCAGTAGCAGGGTCATATACATACTTACCGCCAAGTGTTTCAGTTATATATTTTACAGGAACATATACTGTAGTACCATCCTCACCAAAGTATGGCTGAACACTGCCATCGCCAGGGATTGATGTGTAATCGTCATTTGCATAAGCCTTGCTGCTTCCTGCTGCTACAGCTACAGCACCTTTAAGTCTGTTAAGCCATGGGTCATTGTTGCCTGTAGGCGACCATACCTGAACTTGTGCCTTAGACTCATCTGCTACAGATTTTGAAAGGTTAAACGCTGACATAGTAACTGCGGCGTGATATCTTGATCCTACTCCATATGTACCGCCTGTAAGAGATTTTTCTCTTACTTTACAGTATTCATACTTTGTTCCGTCCTTGTATCCGTTAACTGTGATATAAGACCCGCTTTTTACAACCTCAAGAGTTACCTTACCCTTGTATGTAACACCATCTACTACAGCAGCATCGGATTTTGAATAAAGCGATGTGCTTACACCTTTAAGTATCTTACCAAACTCAATAGCTCCGTTTGCACTTAAGTTTACATAATAGTAGTTTTTTGTATCCTTATAATTAAATAACAATCTACCTGTGTTAGTTGCAGTCGCTTTATCGTCAAAAGTAGCTCTTAGGGCGTAATCTCCTGTCAAATCAATCTCTTTATTTACATTTTTATTTATAACAATCTGATTTGCCTGTGCCCAATCTTTCATGGCTACATTCTTGCCTTTAGATACCGCATATCCTGTATCCGAACCTGCTTCCAATCCCCATTCTTCAGGGAGAATCGGGTCTTTATATCCTGGTTCGCCAAATAAAGCTATAACTTCCGAATCGTCATCTAATAGGAAAGACGCAGGATTTGAATATCCTGTAAGGTCACCGCTCCAGCCAAGGAAAGCGTATCCTTCATCCGGCACTGCCTTTAGAGAAAGAAGTGTATCTTTTCCGTACTTTTCATTAGGAGCGCCATATGTAATAGCATTTTCACTGACCTCAACGTGTCCAGGACCTACAACCTTAACGGTAAATGCTTTTTCCTCTTTCTTTCTGTACTTAGCGCCGAACGCATAGTCTTTATCCATTATAAGTTTTACAACAGGAGTGTCACCGTATTTAGCGAAATCACCTGTCCAACCTGCAAATTCATAGCCGCTTTTTGGAACTGCTGCGAACGATACAATAACACCGTCACGATATTTCTGAACACCATCTTCTTTTTTCTTGAAAGCTGATCCTATTATTCTTCCGTGTGTTTCGTCATTATCCACATAAGTTACATCGTACCAAGTAAATGTATGCATAGGAAGGTCATTTAAGTAGTTGTACATAATCTCAATGTCTGCAGGAGTTAGTTCCTTATCCTGATTGACATCATACTGCTTGTTAGCATCTGAATATGCCGAGCCTACATTTGCTGCAACCAAATCGTGGTCAGTAATATCTATAACACCGTCATCATTTACATCAAGGTCTGCATATTTAGCAACAGGGATTGTTACATATACTCCCGGTTCTCCGCTAAGGCCAAAGAACTCGTCACCTTTGAAAAATGCTGTAAGTTCATCTACAACCTTATCAAAGCCCTGAGCATTATTTTTGTATGGTACATCAAATCCTCTAAATTCAGGATTTTTCCAATCGTTAGCATATGTGCTTGTATAGAAGAAGAATGAGCTACCACCCGAACAGTCGATGTTGTAGAAGCCGTATTCCTGCATAGCTGTAAGAATTCTATATGCGTGGAAGCTTAGTTTTCCTCCATCGTACATAGCTTTTAAATCAATCTCAGGGTCAAGCTGTACTACACCGCCGTAAGGAAGCACACCGCCGCCATACTGGCTGCTGCCGCCTGTGCCGTCAGCATCCATATCCATATGCGAGTCTATTGATACGCCAGGATATACTCTGGCACCAACCATTTTTGGAATAGCACCGCCGATAGCGTGATTTATCATTTCAGTAGTAGAGCTGATTTCGCTTGATTTAATAGTGTATGCATTTGTAGGAGTATTAACCGCGTTAACACCTGTACCGCCTTCAGCGCCTATACCATCAAGCTTATACTCTTTACTAGCCGAGCTTCCTCTTATATCAAAACCTGGTATACGATTGGTTGAGTGTCCGTATCCACGAGGGTCGCCTGGAACTCTTCCCTTCCAAATCTGAACACCTGTGTTTGTCTCGCCATCTATAAACATAATGTGCTCGTCACCAGTCTGAGCGTTGTTTACATAGTCAAAAAGATTCTCTTTTGCACGAAGCATAAATACACTGCTTACGTCCGCTGTTTTATACTTAGATGCAATAGTATAATAAGGGTCCTCAGGTGTAGAAACTATCTGCGCAATACCTGTACCCCAACCGCCTGAATCGATGTTTGCCTTTACAACACCAATATGTATGTGCATTTTCATAGCTGATCTTGGAATAAGAACTCTAGGTGCACCCTCGGGAATTTTATTATTCCAAGGTGCATCTATTGAAAATGCTCCAGCATAATCAGGGCTTGTGCCTAAAGGAATAGGTGTTTCAGTAGACCATCTCTGCGGGAAATTAGCTATTACCTTATAACTTTGCGACCAATTTTCCATATCATATGATACGTCGATACCTACGTCCTTGTACATTTGTATCATTTCTCTTCTTGCTTTAACTACCTCTTCAGGTATATCTTCATTTTTAGGACTTATTCTTTTGTAGATATCATCCACAGTACGAGTAACCGCTGTTATATGCGGATATATTGGCTCGTACTCGTCGGAAAATGCAAATGCACTTATCCCAACTGAAAGAACAGTTACTAAAACAAAGGCAGTAAGAAGACTTAGTGTTAATATTCTTTTTGATTTCATAAAATTTCTTCCTTTCCCCTATTTGTTGAATCTAAGCTGTCTTTGCTAAAAACGTCTTAACCCTCACTTTATTTTACCATACCATTTGTGCCAAGTCAACAAAAATAACGCACAGGAACAAATAATATATGTTACATTTTAATTTCAAATATGATACAAAAACAACCCCGTTGCTTCTTAAAAAGTACGGGGTTGTTTTTTAAACTAAGACTCATTTATTTTCTAAGTTTTTATCACACTTCCATAATTATAGGCAGAATCATAGGATTTCTCTTTGTATTCTGGTAAAGATAATCTGATACTTTGTTCTTTATATTTGTCTTTATCGTAGTCCAGTCCCTAACATTTCCTTTTCTGCACTTTTCAAGAGTTTCGCTTGCTATAGCGCGGATATCCTCTATAAGGTTTTCCGACTCTCTCACATACACAAAACCTCTTGATATTACGTCAGGACCTGCTACAACCTCAGATGTTTCACTGTTTATAGTAACAACTATCGTTATAAGTCCTGCTTCTGCCAGATGCTTACGGTCACGAAGTACAATGTTTCCTACATCGCCCACGCCAAGACCATCTACAAGCACCTTGCCCGAAGGAACAGTGCCGTTTATTTTTGCACTGTCGCTCGTTAGCTCAAGCACCTTACCTATCTCAAGTATAAAGATATTTTTCTTCGGTATCCCCATCGAGGTTGCAAGGTCTGCGTGACATTTTAAATGTCTGTACTCGCCGTGAACAGGAAGAAAATATTTTGGCTTTGTAAGTGCAAGAATTATCTTTAGCTCTTCCTGACAAGCGTGTCCCGATACGTGAATATATTCAGTGTTATCGTGATAAACCTCAGCACCTTTTTTATAAAGCTCGTTTACAACATTTGATACAAGCTTTTCATTTCCAGGGATAGGATTTGCCGACACAACCACCAAGTCGTCCTTTGTAATCTCGACCTTTCTGTGGTCTGAAAACGCCATTCTGTACAACGCACTCATAGGCTCACCCTGACTGCCTGTAGTAATAATTACTATCTGGCTCGGCTTGTATTTTTTAATGTTATCTATATCTATAAGTACTCCTTCAGGAATTTTTGTATACCCAAGTGTAGTTGCAACCTCAAGTATGTTTACCATACTTCGGCCCGATACCGCAACCTTTCTGCCGTTTTTGTGTGCAGCGTTTATAATCTGCTGCATACGGTGAACATTCGATGCAAAAGTTGCAATGATAATTCTCTTTTTTGTTTTTTCAAACACATTGTCAAAAGTAGTACCAACTGTTCTTTCCGACATAGTCATACCCGGTCTTTCAGCATTTGTACTGTCGCTCATAAGCGCAAGTACGCCTTTTTTACCAAGCTCGCCAAGTCTGGTTAAATCAATCATTTCACCGTGTACAGGCGTACTGTCTATCTTAAAGTCACCGGTATGCACTACAATACCTGCAGGTGTATGCAGTGCTATAGCCACTGCATCTGCTATACTGTGATTTGACCTTATAAATTCCACCCCAAACGCGCCAATTTTAACTGCATCGCCAGGTGTAACTCTGTTTAATTTTACCTTAGTTAAAAGTCCGTGTTCTTTAAGCTTGTTTTGTATTATTCCAAGCGTAAGATTAGTGCCGAGCACCGGTGCATTTATTTCCTTTAATAGGTAAGGAAGGCCTCCTATATGGTCCTCGTGTCCGTGAGTAATCACGATAGCCCTCACCTTATCTTTGTTTTTCACAAGATAAGTAAAATCAGGGATTACAAGGTCAATGCCAAGCATTTCCTCATCAGGAAAAGCCAGCCCGCAATCGACTACCACAATGTCATTTCCATACTCAAAGGCGGTAATATTTTTACCGATTTCATCTAATCCGCCAAGTGGAATAATCTTCAATTTTGATTTTTTTGCCACAATATACCTCCGTTTTTAATTTTCCGTCCGTTAACATATAATTTTTAAACCGTTTTACCCTTTATTACATTTCCGTTCACAAATAAAGAGTACACAAAAACCCGAAAAGTATTATACCACACTTTTCCTGAAAAAACAAATGTTTTTTAGCAAACTTAATATTTTTCTTTATATATTTTACCTGTATTTTCCTATAATAATACCTCAAATTTAAATAAATTTGAAAATTATACCTACAACCGCCGACGCGGCAATATACACTATAGGATGCTTTTTATATTTGTTTGTCACAAACAAAAGCACTAAAAATAAAATTATAGATTTTATATTAAATAAATCAATAATATTCTTCGAAACTGCAAAATCCGAAAGCTTAAAAAGCGTAGTCTTTATCACATCAAAACCCGCTGCCGCAATAAGACCGCATACCGCAGGGCGAATGCCGTAAAACGCATTTTCAACGTAGATATTGCCCTTAACCTTCATAAGCACTCTTGCAACTATTAAAATAATTATAACAGATGGAAGCACGAGTCCAAGTGTCGCAATTATTCCGCCAAGTATACCTGCAGTGCTAAATCCTGCATACGTTGCCATATTTACACCTATGGGTCCTGGTGTAGACTCAGATATAGCAAGCATATCGGGTATCATTTCCCTTGTAAACCAATCGTATTTATCCGCTATATTATATAAAAACGGAAGTGTTGCAAGACCTCCGCCAAGTGCGAACAGTCCTGTTTTGAAAAATTCCACAAAAAGTAAAAGAAGCTCCATTAGTTTTTACCTCCTTTTACTCTTTTAAATATAAGTCCGAACAAGATTGCACCTACTATTACATACACCGCCGATACATTAAACACTACCATAAGCGCAAAAACGATAAGGAACAAAAAAAAGCCTGCCACGTCCTTTACGCCCGATTTCCAAAGACCTCTTATAGCGTTTATGATAAGCACAGCTACTGCTACCTTAATGCCAGCAAAAGCGTGCTTTACTATAGCAATGTCTGCAAAGCTTGTTAAAAATGCCGCTATAATTGTGATGATAATAACTGACGGGCATATAACACCAAGAGTAGCTACTATACCGCCTATATTTCCGCGCTCTTTAAAGCCAATAAAGGTCGCTGTGTTTACCGCTATAACACCAGGTGTACACTGACCTACTGCGTAGTAGTCCATTACCTCCTCGTTTGTAGCCCATTTATGTTTATCGACAATTTCCCTTTGAATAATAGGAAGCATTGCATAGCCTCCTCCAAAGGTGATTGCACCTATTTTAAAAAAAGTTAAAAATAATTTCCATAATGTTGTCATATATTCCTCCAAAAAACAAGTGTTCCCAAACATACAACTATGGGAACACTTAATATTAGTTTACATAATTCATAGGGTTTTGGGATTTACCATTTTTCAGCACCTCAAAATGAACGTGCGGTCCTGTGCTGTTTCCTGTACTGCCAACCTTTGCTATTACATCGCCTTTTGCAACCGTCTGACCCTTTTTCACAAGAAGTCTGCTGCAATGCGCATAATATGTTTCGTAGCCGTTGTTGTGGTTAATCTTTATCATATAGCCATATCCGCCGCTCCAGCCTGAATATGTTACTGTTCCGTTATCTGCTGCTACTATATTATCACCTGTTTTTCCGCAAAAGTCAACCCCCGTGTGAAAACCTGAACGTCTCGAGCCGTAACGCGAGCTGATGCTCCCGTAGTACGGTCTTATAAACGTTCCCGTACCAAGATTTGAAGGTCTTGACTTTGTGCCGACCTTCACAGTCTGGGTTACAGGTTCTTTCACAACCTCACTGCTTACTATATTATACGATTTTCTTGCGCCGTTTATCCTCTGAACCTTTTCTACTATATGAGCAATGCCGTCCTGTCCTTCACGGACAATCTTAGCGGTACCTTTGTACGACGACGAGTCGTCTACCTTTTCAGTTTCGTAAGGTATAGTTTCGTCATACTCCATCATCTGTGTAGTAGAAACCATAAGCACAGGAAGAGTTTCTTTTATATTTACCTCTTTTATATCATTTAAGTTACTTGTGATAAATGGATTTAAATATTTAAACTCGCGTTGTGTCATATCAAAAGCATTCACTATACTTTCGATAGTGTCGCCTTCCTTTACGGCATACACTCCGTATTTAACCTTCATATCATCAAGTAAAAGCGACGCCGCATAAGAATCCATAAGTAGTCCTGCAGGCACATAATCAGGTCCGCACTCAACATCGTTTAGGTAAGAATATGTATACTCACCCGAATTAAGCTGCTGTTCTGTTACAAAATTACTTCTGAATATCTCAACTGCTCTATCTGCTTCGCCATCTTGGTCAAAACCTGCGATAATCTCACCGTCAACCTTTAAAGAATAGCCTTGCACCATATTATCCGACACCGACTTTATGCCGTTTTCAAGCTGAATATCGGTAGAAAACTTATTTTTGGGAACAATTTTTAAAAGTAATACGGGGTCTGTGTCAAGGACACTGCCTGTCATAAAATCGCCATACTTTTCGTCAATACTTTTGACCGCCTCATTAAACTGCGCTCTTGATTTAACTATAGCTATCTCTTCGCCGTCAGCCATTACGCCGTAGCCAAACGAGAAAAATATATTAAAAACAATCGCAAACACTAAAATAGATATAGATGTAACGGTATATTTTTTGTAAGGTTTATTCCCGTTATTTTCTAACATCCCAAAACTCCCTTCAAATATCACTGGGGGTATTTTATCATACTAGCCCATCCAAATTGCTAACAAAATGTTAAAATTTGTTACAAAATTATTACAAACACTATATGATATTCTTCAAAACGGAAAAAAATCCTTCTTTTTTAAGCAAAATATATTTTTACTGCATATAATGGATTATAGTTTTTAATTTTTAATCATAAATATAACAGGGAGATGATTTAATGTCAAACGATATAAATAAGCTTGTAGATGAGCTTAAACGAACTTCCGAAGGGCGAAAAACTGCAAATGAGATACTTGGCACAGACAAAAACAGTCTTGAAAAACAGATAAAAAATATGGATAAAAGCGAAATGATAAAAAAACTTAACGAATTAAACCTGACACCTCTTGCAAAAAAGCTTGAAGGAATGAGCACAGACGATATTCTTCGCGGACTTAATTCCAATCCAAAAATACTCGATAAAATAAAGGATTTATTAAAATAGGAGGAGGAAGTTTATGGATAACGATGCATTAATGGATAAAATAAAAACGCTTTTAGACAACCCCGAAGCATCAAAGCTACTTTCGGGAATGCTTGAGAATTCAGGAAAACCAGAAAACGTGCAAAGCGAAAGCACAGACGTACCGCAAAGAAATGCCGAAACGGCAAGCCGTATTCAAAGTGCACTGAGTGAAATTTCAGGCGGAAGCGACCCGAGGATAAATTTATTATCTGCGCTTAAGCCATATATGAATTCTACGCGCAGTGAATATGTAGACCGTGCGATAAAGATAATGCGAGTCGCAAAGATGACAAGCATATTTAAAGACCTTGACTTATAAATGAGGTGAAAAGATGAACAGACGCTACTATGACGGATACAATACATACCATAGAGATTTTCCAAAAAGCACAGGCGAGGTTATTATCCCTGAAAGTACCGAGGCAGAAAGTGTTACCGAAAACGAGGTGCAAAATAGCGAAACAAATACTGCAAGTATTTCAGGTTTTAATTTTCTGCCCGACCTTGGCGGACTATTTCCAAACTTCGCTCTTGACGATGTGATACTACTGGGAATACTTATCGTCCTACTCCACGACGGCACGGATGATAATATCCTTCTTATAGTAATAGGATTTTTGTTTTTGGCAGGATTAAAGAGGTAAAAAAAAGATGCGTCTATGACGCATCTTTTCTAATATATTAATATTTACTTATTAATAATTTTCTGCTTTTACCTGGAAATAGCTCTGTGGATGTGCACATACAGGGCAAACATCAGGAGCCATTTTGCCGATAACGATATGACCGCAGTTTATACACTGCCAAATAGCGTCGCCATCTTTAGAGAACACAACGCCTTCTTTGATATTTGCGATAAGCTTTCTGTATCTTTCCTCGTGCTCTTTTTCAATTTTAGCAACCTCTTCGAATAGGAAAGCTATATGGTCGAAGCCTTCTTCTTTAGCTTCCTTGGCAAAGCCTGCGTACATATCAGTCCATTCGTAGTTTTCGCCTGCAGCACCGTCTTCAAGATTTGTAAGTGTATCAGGAATACCGCCGTCGTGAAGCAACTTAAACCAAATTTTAGCGTGCTCTTTTTCGTTATTTGCAGTTTCTTCAAATATATTTGCTATCTGAACGTAACCGTCCTTTTTAGCTTTTGAAGCATAGTATGTGTATTTGTTTCTTGCCTGAGATTCTCCGGCAAATGCAGCCATAAGATTGGCTTCTGTTCTTGAACCTTTTAATTCTGGCATAATATTTACCTCCTAATATTAAGATAATATAATTATACCCAAATTCCCCAAAATTAGTCAATAGATATTATAAAAAATCTTATCATAAAAAATGTAGGACCGATGCCTACATCGACCCTACTTATAAATTATCTCTTTATCTTATTTGTAGTTGTTTTTACAAATTCTGTATCTCTTATTTCAACCCTTGAAATCTGCTTATAGTTTGGAAGCTCTTTTGTAACTTCCTTTATTTCCTTCATAAGCTGTTTTTCTACATCGCCTTCAGGCGCACCTTCGCCAAGGAATACTTCTGCGTAAAGTCCTGTAGAAAGTCCCGCATCGTCAGTAGTTGCTCTTACCACAACCTCGGCAACATAATCTATAAGAAGAATGTAGTTTTCAATTTCTTCTGGGAATACATTTTTGCCGTTTTTAAGTACTATCATATTTTTCTTTCTGCCTGTGATACGAAGTATCTTTTCGTTGTCAAGATAACCATAATCGCCTGTGTGATACCAGCCGTCAATGAGTACCTCGTTTGTTCTTTCCTCGTCTTTGTAATATCCCATCATAACAGACGGGCTTTTTACTGCTACCTCACCTATGCCGTTTGCATCAGCATTTACTATCTTTATCTCAAGGCAGGGAATAGCCAGACCAACGCTATCGTAATCGTCAAAGCCTTCACGTGTCATAGAAACAAGCGGAGAACACTCGGTTATACCATAGCCGTTTACAAGCGCAATGCCGATATCGTTAAAGAATTTTGATATTTCGCTTCTTAGTGCCGCGCCACCTGAAACAATCTTTTTAAGGTTTCCGCCAAATGTCTTGTGCACAGTTTTGAAAAGCACTCCGCGAAGGTCTATACCCACTTTTCTAAGCGCGTTACTAACCTTAAGTGCAATCATAAGCTTTTTTCCGCCTACTGCAACTATCTTTTTATAGAATTTCTCTAAAAATGCAGGTACAAGGAAGATGTATTCAGGCGAGTACACCTTTAGATTTTTAAGCACAGTTTTTAGGTTTTCGTTTATGCAGATGGTTGCGTGCTTATTTATCGATGCCAAAAATCCGCACATTTCATATGTATGATGATACGGAAGCACCGACAAACACGAGCCATACAATTTTGTAGTTTTCATACCGTGGTATATGCACGATGCTATATTTCTCTCGGAAAGCATTACACCCTTTGGCATACCTGTAGTACCCGATGTGTACACGAGTACACGAAGTACGTCCATATCGCCAATACTTTTTTCGTAGCCGTCATTACCGCTTTCATATTTCATTTTGCCCTTGACTATCATCTCGTCAAATTCCAAATCGTCTGTGCAGATAAGCTTTTCAACATTTGGAAACTTATCAAGATTTGCCATAAGGTCTTCTTTGTATTTTTCCGAATAAAATAATACCTTTACATCGCCGTGATTTAGCACGTTTACTATATCGCAAAACGGAAGCTCTTTGTCAATAGGCACAAATACACCATTTGAATTTAGCATAGTCATATACACTACTATCCATTTGTAGCTGTTTGGTCCTATACACGCAACGTGCTTATCAAGGTATCCCATATCATAAAGTGCAGTACCGAGATAATGCGTAGTATCCCTGAATTCCTTATAGCTTACTTCTCTTATCTTTCCGTTCTCTCTGAATTTAAATGCAATATTACCGCTATCTGATGCCATTTTAAGCATATGTCTGAAATTTTCAAAATACGTTATATCCTGATAAGTGTATTTTTTTGCCATAATAACCTCCAAAATGTCGAAAATCATTCTATCTAGTTTTCAAAACCATTATAAATCATATTATTAAATATGTCAAGATGTATTTATTTCGCTTGACCTAAAATACGATTTTATGTTATATTAGTTGTGAGGTGAAAAATATGGGGTTTTCAGACGAAATACTAAACTATCATTGTCCAAGATGGGACGAATTTCCTGACATAGATTTATATATGGATCAAGTGGTAAATATCCTCGAAAAGAATTTAAGCATCTTTGAAGAAAGCTATCAGGGAAAGATAATAACATCATCTATGATAAACAATTACGTTAAGCAAAAGGTGGTTAAACCGCCTAAAAATAAAAAGTACGACAGAGTGCATCTGTCATATCTGTTTGTGGTATGCATACTCAAAAGGATAATGAGCATCCCCGAAATATGCGAAGGCATAGCGGGAATACTTAAAAAATACGACATTTCCGAGGTGTACAATATCTTCTGCGACGAACTTGAGCTTGCACTTAAAAATGCATTTAACTGCGAAGAAGATACTACCCTTTCAAAAGAGCTTCCAAGCGAGATAATACTTATAAAAACAGTAGTAACCTCGTTTGCAAAATTACAGTACGCGCATTATCTTATAAATGAATCAAAAAAATAAAATTAAGGGCAACTTCTCTTAGGGATTAATTGGTTTTGAAACTATATTTTCAATTTATACTTTATCAAAAAAGTCCACAATACGTCAGTATTGCGGACTTTTTGTTCTTTGTCTAAATGTGAAAATCTAACATTCAAAACTGCTACGCATCCAAAAAACTTTTGTTTTGGATGCAGAACAAGGAAAAATCACGAAGATATCCTGGCGGATTTTAAGTGATTTTAACGCAGTTATGCGACAAAACAATGGTTTTTGGACATTTTATCCCTAAGAGAAGTTGCCCAAGGGACAAGAATTTATCTTGTCCCTTTTATATTTCTAATATTCTTTTACACTTCGTATGTGCTTAAATGTTTGCTTTTCACTCTTTTCGCTGAGCATTACAAGCCAGCTCTCGAGTATATCTGAAGTTTCAGGATGTATCTGCCTTCTTTCCTTACCGCGAAGAAAATACTCTATCGGGTGGTTTTTAGTGTATTTATCACCCTGATAAATCTTACTTGCGGCAACGCGGTCGCAAAACATTTCCTTCACGTAATTTATAGGCATTTTCACAGGCTCAACCTTTTTGGACTGTGGGTTGTAATCACTCCAGTACTCAAAATGGTGCTTGTTTCTGCCCTTGTGATGAAGCCACGCATACGAAAAGCCGTACACTTCCCTTTCTCCCTCGTTGGGACTTTTTGTACCCTTATAATATTTCGCGCCTGTTATAAATTCCGACGGCGAATATTTAGACATATCGTGAAACAGTCCCTGCCAGAGTATTCCTGCTTTGGCGCAGTGGTATATAACCTTGTGTCTGTGTTTTGTTATCGTTCTAAAATGCTTTATAGGATGCATATTACTTTTTCTCCGTTATTAAATCTTTTACTATTTCGCCCGCCATTATAAGTCCTGCAACGCTTGGGACAAAAGACACACTTCCGCACGGCGGTCTTTTTTCATCGGAAACCACTTTTATGGCTTCTTCTCGTGAATACACTACTTTAAGCTTTTTAACTCCGCGTTTTTTCAGTTCTCTGCGCATAACCTTTGCTAAAGGACACACCGACGTTTTGTATATATCTGTCACTTCAAACGAAGTCGGGTCAAGCTTATTTCCTGCCCCCATAGCGCTTATCATAGGTATTCCAAGTTCATCCGCTCTTTTGGCAAGCTCTATTTTTGCCGAAACAGTATCTATAGCATCCACTATGTAATCATACACCGAAAGGTCGATGCTATCGGCGTTTTCAGGAATGTAAAAAAGCTTGTTTGCATTTATAATTACATTTGGGTTTATGTCATTCGCCCTTTCTCTAATAACATCTACCTTGTACTTTCCAATGGTACTTTCAAGTGCTATAATCTGCCTGTTTAAATTGGATTTCACCACTTTGTCAGGGTCAAACACGTCTAGTTTACCTACACCTGCGCGAACAAGTGCCTCGACTGTGTATCCTCCTACACCGCCCACGCCGAAAACGGCTATGTGTGAATTTTTAAGCTTTTCAAGTCCGTCTTTACCTATTAAAAGCTCGGCTCTTTCAAATCGTTCCATATATACTCCTACTGATTGTACTCTTTTATCTTTCGTGCTATATCTCTCTTTGCATCACGGCCTGCTATGTCGTTTCGTTTGTCGTACAGTTTCTTACCGCGCGCAAGTGCTATTTCTATCTTCACACGCGAATTTTTAAAATACAACTTGGTCGGAATAAGCGAATATCCCTTTTCCTTTACCGATCCGATAAGCTTGCGTATTTCATACTTATGCATTAAAAGCTTTCGGTCACGGAGCGGGTCTTTGTTGAAGATATTTCCCTTTTCGTAAGGACTTATGTGCATACCCTTTACATACACCTCGCCGTTATCTATTGATGCGTATGAATCCTTTAAGTTTACCTTGCCTTCACGGAGCGACTTAACCTCTGTACCTGCAAGGCTTATTCCGCATTCATATGTTTCTTCTATGAAAAAGTCGTGCCACGCCTTTTTGTTTTGTGAAATAAGTTTTATACTGTCAGCCATACTAAACTCCTTTATGTCATCAAAATAAAGTCAACCTCTTTGTACTCGGCATCTACTCTGCCAACCACTACGCTCACCTCGTCGCCGATTTTAAAGGTGCGTTTTGTTCTCTCGCCTATGAGTATATATCGTTTATCGTCATATATATAGTAATCATCGTCAAGGTCGGCTACTCGGACTAAACCCTCAACCGTATTTTCAAGCTCGACAAAAAATCCAAACGACGTCACAGACGATATTATGCCTGTAAACTCCTCGCCCACCTTGTCAAGCATATACTCCGCTTTCTTTATATCCTCTACCTCGCGCTCGGCGTCCTGTGCATTCACCTCTGCCTCACTTGACAGATACGATGCGGTGGTAACTATGCTTTTAAGCCTTGTTATCCTTTCGTCAGAGAGCTGTCCGTTTTTTATAAATTCTTTTATAATCCTGTGGATAATAAGGTCAGGATATCGTCTTATAGGCGAAGTGAAGTGGCAGTAATATTTAAATGCTAAGCCAAAATGCCCCTGATTTTCGCTGTCATATCTCGCCTTCATAAGCGAACGAAGCATAACGGTTGAAACTATTCGCTCTTCCCTCGTGCCTTTTATCTTATTTAAAAGCTTGGCAAATTCCATAGGGTGAATGTCCTCACCGCCTGAAATTTTATAACCAAGATTGCCTGCAAACTCGTTAAACGCAGTTATCTTTTCAAATGTCGGCTTTTCGTGAATTCTGTACACAAATGGAATTTCTGTCCAGTACATATACTCTGCAACGGTCTGGTTGCATATAAGCATAAACTCTTCGATTATGCCGTTTGACACGCCTGTTTTGTACCTATATATATCTATAGGGAAACCGCCCTCGTCAAGTACGATTTTTGTTTCGGGAAAGTCAAAATCTATACTGCCCTTTGCGTTTCTCTTTTTCTTAAGAATACCTGCAAGCTCGTGCATAAGTGTAATGCTTGGTAATATTTTTTCGTAACGTTTTACAAGCTCACTGTCATTTTCTTCGATGATTTTTGTAACATCGTCATACGTCATTCTCTCACACGAATTTATAACGCTCTCTACGATTTGATGCCCTGTTACATCGCCGTTTTCATTTATATTCATTATAACAGAAAGCGTCAATCTGTCAACATTCGGGTGAAGACTGCACACTCCGTTCGACAGCTTTTTAGGTAGCATCGGCACTACCCTGTCGGCAAAATACACACTTGTACCGCGCTTTATTGCCTCTTTATCAAGGTGCGAACCTTCGGTAACATAGTGCGACACATCGGCGATATGCACGCCAAGTATATATTCATCGCCATTTCTTTCTATGCTTATCGCATCGTCAAGGTCTTTTGCGTCGGCTCCGTCTATGGTAAATATTATTTTATCACGAAAATCGCATCTGTCCAAAAGCTCATCTTCGGAAAGCCTGTCCTCTATTCTGTCACACTCGTCAAGCACTTTTTTAGGAAACACGTCGTTTATGCCATAGCGTTTCATAACGCTCATAACGTCGACACCCTTTTCGTCCCACGCGCCTATTATCTCGCAAATGCTTCCTTCGGGGTTGCGTCTTGAATCGCCCCATTTAGTGATTTTTACAACAACCTTGTCGCCGTCTTTTGCGCCGTTCACATCTGATTTAGGGATAAAGATATCCTGTGATATTTTTTTGTCATCGGGGATTACAAAACCAAAATTACGGCTTTTCTCAAATGTGCCGACAACTTCGGTATTTGCCCTTTCAGTCACCTTAACAATCTTTCCTTCACGGCGTTTGCCCTCGGTTAAACCGCTTGTAACCTGTGCCATAACCATATCGCCATTCATAGCGCCAAGTGTATGCTCAGAAGGGATAAACACGTCACCACCATCGCACAGCACAAAGCCAAATCCTCGGTCGTTACCGCGGAATTTCCCTGTAACAAAACCAAGGCTTTCAGGTGTTGCATAACGTTTTTTCTTTGTAACCATAATCTGCCCCTTTGATATAAGCACAGAAAGTATCCTTGCAAACTCGCCCATATCCTCGTCGGCTACACAAAGTACACTTGCAAGCTCGTCAAATAACAGCGGTACGTAACCCGGCTGACGCATAAACATCACTATTTTTTCTTCTCTTGATAGGTTTTGTATATCCATAAATTACTCCTAAATAAACTATATCATATATATCAATTATAACATTTTTTTCAAAAAAAGATACTGTTTTTAGAAAATTACTTGAAAATAATTACATATTACAGTAAAATATATGTATTAAATATCAAAGGAGCACAAATCAATGAAAAACAATATATTTTCACCTGCGGATATACTAATCCCCGAGGGAATAGATGTAAACAAATGGAGCGTTGTAGCATGCGACCAGTACACATCCGAGCCACAGTACTGGGAAAAGGTGTCGAAGCACGTTGGAGATGCAAAATCAACACTTAACATTATGTATCCTGAAATATACTTAAACGAGCCTGATTTTGAGGACAGAATTAAAAATATAAATAAAAATATGGATACATACCTTGAAGAATGTTTCTTAAAAGAAAACACTAACAGCATCATATATGTGGAAAGAACTCTTGCAAACGGAAGTGTAAGACGCGGTCTTATGGGAAAAGTAGACCTTGAGTGTTATGACTATATGAAAGGCTCAACTTCTTTAATCCGTGCAACTGAGGGAACAGTTCTTGAAAGAATACCGCCACGAGTAAAAATCCGCGAAAATGCATCACTTGAAATGCCTCATATAATGCTTTTGGTTGACGACCCTGATAAAAAAATCATTGAGCCGTTAGCGGACAAAAAGTGCAATTTCAAAGTGGTATATGACACAGAACTTATGATGAACTCGGGAAGCATAAAGGGTTATGCTATAGATGACGATGCAAAGGAAAACATCGATAACATTCTTTTATCAATGCTTAACAAAGATAATTTCAACAAGAAATATTCGGTAGCTGATAAAGAAATACTTTTATTTGCAGTTGGTGACGGAAACCACTCACTTGCTACTGCAAAGGCGTGCTATGAAAACTATAAAAAAGAGGTGGGTGAAGAAAAAGCTAAAAATAGCGCGAAAAGATATGCACTAATAGAGCTTGTAAACCTTCACGATGAGTCACTTCAGTTTGAGCCTATACACAGAGTAGTATTTGATATTGACACTAATGATTTTATAAAGGAATTGTCAAGTGCATATACAATTGAAAAATCAGACAGTATCGACAATCCATATTCATTTGAAATAATTACAAAAGATACTCGCGAATGTTTTACGATTAAAAATCCTGATATGAATTTGACAGTTGGATGCATACAGAAATTTATAGATGCATACCTTGAAGGTAAAAAAGGATATGTAGACTATATCCACGGTGCAAATGTAGTAAACGACCTTTCAAAAGAAGAAAACAACCTTGGTATAATACTAAAGGGTATGGATAAATCAGATTTATTCAAAACAGTTATTCTTGATGGCGCTCTTCCAAGAAAAACCTTTTCTATGGGCGAGGCAGAAGACAAAAGATTTTACCTTGAAACAAGAAAAATAGCTGAATAAAAAATCAAAAAAAGAGCGCTATATGCGTTCTTTTTTTCGGGACGTCGCAAGCGCCGTCCCCTACAACAAGATAGATTTTTACCAGCATCACGCGGGCGATTCGTGGATCGACTCTACAAGTTTACGTTGATGCGAGCACAACATAAATTTCTTTATTTACAAAAAAAGACGTGTGAATTTCTTCACACGTCTTTTTGTTTTTATATTTATAATTCCACTTATCTTGATTATTCTGTTACAGTTTCAACACTGCCAGTATATACTGTGTTATCATTTGACAAAGGTCTTATCTCTGTCAAGCTAGACCACAAGAATATTCTTACATATGATGTTCCTGTTAAGTCTGCAACACCAGCTTCTGAAATATAGTCGACAATTTCGCCATTTTCACCGAATGCTATCTCGTAGCTTACAGGAGTAGCTTTAATTAGGTTGTCTTCTCCGTCGTAAGTAGCAACGATTATTTTTGCATTAGTTGTGTCTACATACTTGTTCTTTAACTGGAATGAAACTGTACCGTCATCGTCTACATTAACTGTTGTAATTTCAACGAGCTCTTCGCCAGCAGCTTTCTGTACAACGTTACTTGCTGCAACAGCGGCATCATCTACTTTGATAAGGAACATATCGCCGTCTGAAACGTTGTTTGCTTTAAACTTAAATGTATAAGCGCCAGTATCTGCAATTGTGCAGTAGCCGATATATTTTGCAGTCGATAAATCAGGGTAAGTTGCTTTCGGTATAAGAACCATAGTAGCTTCTTTACCTGCATAAGATGCATCTACACTGCCTGATAGGAATACTACATCATCATAGTATTTGATAGTAGTTTCATTTGTGAATTCTACACTGTCACTTGGAAGAGAAGATTCTCCATCTCCGCTACCATCGTCAAACTCAGATACCCACGAGCCGTGTCTTGCAACCGCCCAAGCATATGCACCGTCTGATGCACGAGTTATTTTCGCACTTATGCTTGCGCCTGCATAAGCAGCTGTTACTGTATAAGTATCTCCGCCTTCCTGAACAAGAGCGCCAGACATATCATACCAGTTGATTGAGTATGCACTTGTATCAAGTGCAGAACCGCCAAGCTTAGCAGTAAGAACATCGCCTTCAGCGATAGTGCCAGCAGTGCCAGTTTTTGTTATTTCAAAATCTTCAGCAATTGTTTTGCCGTAGTCATCTACATATATAATATGTTCAGCTTTTGCAACCCAAGTCTGAGTTTTAACATTTCTTGCTCTCATTATGATGCGGTCAGGGTAGAATTCAAGATATCTGCAGTAACCGCCTCTACCATCTACGCTCTTTCCTGTATTTGTGTATGTGATAGCACTTGTATCAATTACAGGTGTTCCGTTAGATATAGTATATGCATTTCTGTCCTGGTCAAGTTCAAAGTGAACGTGCGATGAAATAACTACTGCACTTGGGTGACGAGCAACAATCTCTTCTAATTTTGAACCAGAAGCATCAACTGAATTTCCATTTATTGAAATAAATGGTATATGTGTAAATATAAATGTAGGAATACCGCTTTTTTCATCGTAGCAAAGCTTTTCTTCAAGCCATTTTGCCTGTGCATCTGAAAACGTATAGTTTGTTACATATGGAGATGAAAGCAAAATATAGTGGTGTCCGCCAATGTATGTTTCATAGCTCCAAGGGTCAGAGTGGTCAAAAGTTAAACCAAACTGATTTTCAAGCTTATCAAATCTAACTCCCAAAGCCTTTTTCGCTTCGTCAGACACGTCATATACAACACTGCTAACTGTAACTGCAGTATCGTGGTTACCTGTAGTATAATATATAGGAAAATCGACGTTGTTTTCTTCTATTATCTGCTCTATAACAGCATATTCGTAGCCGATAGATGAGTTTGAAATGTCACCGTTAAAGATAACTCCCTTAAACTTATCTGCACCAGCCTCTCTGCCAATAGCAGCAAGTCTTACGAAATCCTCAACGCCCTTTCTCTGCTCAGAGCCTGAGCGAATTGAGCTGTTTACTGCGTGGTAGTCAGACGCCCATACCATATTGTAAAGCATATCTGATTTATTTGCAGAAAATTTATTTGCATCAGGAATTTCAACTGATAACTGTTTTGTAGTTGCGTCTGCTGTAATAACATCGGCAATAATGTGTGTAGCTCCCTCTGGGATTAGTCTGTTATCTTTAAATGTGTACGATATGCTACCATTTCCATCATATTCAAGTAAAGTAGCATCGTAATCCTTATTTGCCGCAGTAAAGCCTTCTACTGTGTAGTTTGCTATGTTGTAATAGTTTTCAAGCTTAGCTGTAGCATTTTTACCCCAGTATAGGTCAATGTTTGTAATAGTACTCTGAAGTTCAGTAGTAATACCAGATATTGTAATTGTACCATCTGCGTTACCATTAAGTGTTGTAGACGGTGTATATGTAAGTGTAAGTCCATCTAGAGTAGAAGCGGATACACATACACAAGAAAACATTGATATTATCATTGTAAGTGCAATTATGCACGAAATAATTTTATTTAGTTTCATTTATATCCCCTCCTTCTTAGTTAAGCTCATACACTTCGGTAAGTCTGTTTAATGTATCTTCTGCGTCGAAGAAATAAATTCTTACTTTTGCATCTGAAGCGTCTGCAACATTGAATAACCAAATCTTGCCTGAGTAAAGCTCAAGCGGGCTTAGTACCTTTAAGCCTGTCATTTCATTACCTTCGTGTAGTGTAGCAACGGCTGTGTAAGTACCAAGTCTTGCTACAGGGTATTCAAAATAGATATTACCGCTTGCTACTTCTTTGATAACACCGCTGTCACCATAGAATACGGCAGAATATTCAGGAACTTCGCTTGTTCCACCCTGCATTTCAGTAGTGTATTTTACAAGTTTAAATGTATAAACATACGATTTCGAATATCCCACATATACTCTTGCATCACCTGATGTGATAGGTGCACCTGTATCAGTTTCTTTTGTGCCATCGCCATCTGCATCAATCATATCAGTAGCTGAATCGGTATACGTATATTCCTTAGTCAATTTTGAGTTAGACCATTTTGTATTTATTGTCAGACTTCCATCAGAATTTTCTGTAACATTTACATCTACAGTTGTGACAACATTTCTTCCCGCTGCTCCGGTCGATCCAAGTGTCACGGAATCCAAAACATACGTTGTTCCATTGCATACTTTTTTTAGTGAAAGAGTTTTAGGTGTTGTGTAATAATTTGACTCTAACACATAATAGTTTGTGCTATCTTTGCGGTTAAAGTATACACTTGCATAGTTATTACCATGTTTAAAACTTGTACTAAGCGAATATGTTCCGTTTATAGCGTTAGAATTAGTGTATATCAAAGTATTACTTTTACCACTGAATGTTAAACCATCGGCATCTGTAATTGATACAGTAACACTTGAAGCAAGCGATGTAGTAAAACCTTCATCCACTATTGAAGTTGTCGAATCAGCGCTTGAGAATGTCTTGTCAATAACTGTCTCCGAAACAGTAACAGGTGTACCTGCAGTTGCCTCAAGAATTGAGTATGCATTAAAACCGTAAAGTTTTGTATCTGTACCTGGATAGGCTTGATACATATTTATAGTTCCGTTTTGTTCAAACGGCAAAACATCTGTAGCAGTCATAGTGAGAGGTGTAGTAGCAGGTGAATCAGGCAAAGAAACTGTTACGTCGATTTTTCGTCCTGCATCTACATTTTTCACTTTGACATTATACTTAAAACGCTGGGTTGATCCACTAAAATCTGTACCAGCTAAATCCTGTGTAGCAAGCGTCGTCTTTGTTCCGCCTGATATTTTTCTTAAAACCCATCCATATGTAGCAGGATATTTATCCGATGCAATAACATCCTCCGAAACATCAATAGCACCTGCTTTATGATAGATAAACAACTCATAACAGTTGTTTGCATCTATATAGTTAAAGCGTATTTTTCTTGCATTTTGGTTTGCGCCGCCTTGGTCAAATGCAAAACTATAATCTCCAGAAAACTTTTGGCTGTTTGGTGAATATGCATAGGTAATATTACCATTTTTTGTTAGCTTTGCATATCCGTCATAAATTGTCATTGCCGCAGGAATTGTTAAACCTTCTGCAATATAGTCATCACGTGTATCGGTTGTTTTAAAATCAGTATCATATTTCCACTTATTTACAGTAGCTGTTTCGCCAATCTGAGTAAGTTTCATACTATACAATGTAATTTTAGTTGTATAGTCTCCTGCAACACCAAATTTACCATTAAATGAAGACATGACATCTGAAGAATCTTTATATGTAAATGTTACACCTTCTGAACCAGTGTTTTCATTCGTTTTTGTCTTTGCATTAACAGTCCATACACCATTAACATATCTTATAGTGTATGTGATGTCAGCGTCATACGAATAACAATACTTGTAGCCAGTATTACCGTCTTCGTCAGCAGTAAGAATAGCACCATCTTTTAAAAGTGCAATATAGTTAGTCTTGCCTATTGCTGCCGCCCAACCTGTTTTAGAGTTGCTATAACTAAGCTGGTATCCGCCAGGCATGTTAATATATGCCTTGTTTGATGTGGATTCCATATTAACTACAAGCTCAAAACCCGCTGCACCTGTTAAATTATAACTGTTTTTGGTTGCAACAGAGGCTGTATTATTACTGCCTGCACTCATAGTGAAGAAATCATAAAATTCCCAACCAGTACCTTTTCCTTTCGTAAATGTAAAATCAGGTGCGTCTGCAGCTGATTTAAGTCCAGCAAAGCTCTGGTTAAATAGCACCGTTTCAGCTCCGTCAAACGCAAGCGGCGATGCTGCATATACAGTAGAAACCAAGCCTAGTGAAACAGTCATCACAAGAGCTAAAACTACTGCCAGTATTCTGCGTCCTTTCATCATTTTT
Source organism: Clostridia bacterium (assembly GCA_045540815.1). Classification (GTDB taxonomy): domain Bacteria; phylum Bacillota; class Clostridia; order UMGS1810; family UMGS1810; genus JAZQHR01. The sequence continues at coordinate 45,829 of JAZQHY010000061.1, forward strand.
AATTCCCCCTATTTTTATTTATTTTATATATTTAAAGGAAGGAATACGCCCTATAGTGAAACTCACTCGAATCACAAAAAAGGGCATAAATATCCTTACTAACATTGTAACACACCCGTAACATTTAAGCAACGGATACAAAAAATATTTTAAAGAAAAAATTGCACAAAGTTTCCGAGAGGAAATTGTGCAATTTGCTACATTCGTTTCATTAAAAATGGGCGATTTGTGAATTGCCCATTTGATACATCGTTTTGATGTTTATCACAGTTCATTTATCTTATCCCACAAATATTCGATGTATTTTTCTTCGCCAAATCCGCGAAGGGTTAACTTTTCTTCGACAACCGTCAAGATGTCACAAAGGAGCATATAAAGTGCTTCGCCGTCGGCAATCTCTGTAAGTTCTCCGCCAGACACGACGATATCGCGAAGCTTACTATTTGACATAGTGATGTTGTTATCCTCAAAAAATGCTGTTATTATATCATATACCTCGTCAATACCTTCCATTACACCAAGATTAAATGCGGGAGGTGCAAATGCATTTTCAAAGCTTTGTGCACAGTCACTCCTTACCTCAAGTGTACCGCGCGAGGTGATTTCCACGTTTTTAAATGATAGATAACACTCGATGTCTTCGGGTCTTGCGTCATATACAGGGTTTTCAAAATATTCTTTTATATTTACAGGAGAAAACACTTCATATTTCCCGTTTCGTATTCGGTTAAACACACCTTTTTCAAGAAAATGGTCCTCAAGGTCAGTTTGCTTTTCAAACTTTTTATCTACTTTACCCGTGATATTCGGACAAAGTCCAAAACCGCTTTTCTCCCACAGGTAGTCGCGATAGCATATATAGCCTTTGTCGTCAAAATCAGGCGAATTTGAAAAAAGCATTGCACGCACAAAGTCCAGCATTGCAAAGGTAGTATATGCTTTTGGAAGCATTTCTAGCTCTGCATCAAGATGTGTTTGCACACTTGACAGGTACGCAGGAAAGTCATTCATTTTATGCTCACCGGGAAATGCGGTCAAATAATCAGCAACCATTTTATAGGTAGAAAAGTCTACTCGATTTGCGGTAATGTTTTTCTTGTTCGGGTTAGTACCTCTGCCGACTAAATAGTGTCCGTTTTTACCAAGAAAGTCCTGAACTTCGGAAAGAAGCTTATAAAATCTATCCGCAAGTTCAACAAGATTGTCGGCATATTTTAGTGAAAACTCAAAATTATTATAGGAATTATCAAACGACAGAGTGTCGCCGTCCGCATTTTCGATAAAAAGAGGCTGTCCGCTATCGCCAAATAGCACAGGCGAAAAGCCTTTGTTTATAAAAAAGTCGATAAGCTTTTTTGCGACTTTTTTATCCACGTCGCCTCTATTTGCATTTACAAGTGGAAATTCAAGCTCAACACCGATGTTTTTGGTGGTCTTACCCTCAAACTTCGCAAAAAAGTGGTCGTATATGATTTTACGTGCATTTAGTTTATTCATAGTAATGTTCCTCTATAAAAAATGCGGTGTTAACCACCGCATTTTACATTCAACGAAATTATTTTATTTTAGAAAGCTCTTTTGTCATTACCTCGACATTAGCTTCATTTTTCCATATTTCTATATCTTTTTCAAAAACATCAAAGCATATATCATCTATAGATGATTCTCTAAGTGAATTTAATGTTTCGGCATCAAAATTTCTAGGAATTCTCTTTATGATATGGTAACCGTAGTTCGATTCAACTATCTCACTCACACCATTTACTGAAAGTGCAAATGCGGCATTTTCAAACGATGGCACCATTTCGCCTCTGCCAAATTCATAGCCGTCAGGGTTTGTATCAAGACCAGGGTCTTCCGAAAGCTCGTTCATAAGAGCATCAAAATCAGCTCCACCTTTGATTTTAGCAAGGGTTTCGTCAGCAAGCTTCTTTTTCGCAGCAACGTCTTCAGCTGGAAGCGCTACACCGCTTTCGTCAACAGTTGAGAAAAGGATATGCTTTGCGGCAATGTTGTTTTCCATAGTATATGCATCTGCTGCCTCGTTAGTAACTGCGTACTTTTCATCTTCTTCGGTCATCTTTGCATAAAGCATTCCAGAATAGTAGCTATGCTCCATAAATGCATCAAGGCTGTCCTCAGTCATACCCATATCCTTTAGCGCACTTTTATACTGACTTCTGCCACCAAGGTTATTTATAATAGTAGATTTTTGCTGGTTTATAATCTTTTTGCCTTCTTCATCGATAGTGATACCCATTTCCTGAGCTTTTTGCTTTTGAACGGTCATCTTTACTGCTTCTTCAAGCGCTCTTTCCTTCGCAACGTCACCTGCGTTTTTGCCGTCTATCTCGGTTTCCTTCCAAAACTCTGTAGCACCTGCAGCTGAAACATTTGCCTCAGATAGCATAGTCTGCTTTACTACATAATAGTAATAATCGAAATCCGCTTTAGTTATTTTTTCGCCGTTTACTGTAGCAAGGGTTGTGTTATCAACAACCTGGCATCCGCCTAAACTTATAGCCATTACGCACAACACGCATATTACCGCGCACAATCTTATCATATTTTTCATATGGCATTTCTCCAATCTGCATAGTTTCTCATATATATTATAACTAAAAATTTAATCGTTGGTAGAATTTATAAATTTTTGTAATATAATTTTAATATTAGAAAGCATATTTTCGCTGTATTTGTAGCTGAGATATGACTTTTCGCCCGATGTAAACATTATTTTGCCCTTATATGTGTCACTTATATCGACTATAGCACGAAGGCTTACGTTTTCGCCTACTGTAAATATTATTATATCGCCGTCCTGTGATATATCGGTCATATTTGCCTTTTGTGCCATCGCCTTTATATACGAAATATCAAGAAGATTGACAACGCATTCAGGAACGTCGCCAAATCGGTCGATGATTTCGTCAAGGGTATCGTTATAATCATCTATATCTATTATTTCCGAAATTTTCTTATAAATTTCAATTCTGGTGCTTTCGTCGTCGATGTATGACTTAGGAATATACGCATCAACCGAAAGGTCAATGGTAATATCCGGTGATTTTTTTACCTCTATACCCTTTTGCTCCTTAACCGCCTCTTCCAGAAGTGTGCAGTACATATCATATCCGACAAGGTTCATATTGCCGTGTTGCTGTTTGCCAAGAAGATTTCCTGCTCCGCGTATCTCGAGATCGCGCATAGCTATCTTAAAGCCCGAGCCAAACTCGGTAAATTCTTTAATCGCCTGAAGTCGTTTTTGCGAAACCTTGTCAAGAACCTTGTTTTTATCATACATAAGATAAGCATACGAAAGCCTGTTTGACCTTCCTACCCTGCCTCTTAACTGATACAGCTGTGAAAGTCCAAGGCAATCTGATTTTTCTATGATAATGGTATTTACGTTTGGCACATCAAGACCCGTTTCGATAATAGTGGTGCACACAAGCACGTCTATTTCGCCGTTTAAAAGGTCTACCATAATCCGTTCAAGCTGAGTTTCGCTCATTTGTCCGTGCGCTATGCTAACATTCGCATCAGGAACAAGCGCTTTTATTTCAGCCGCTTTTTTCTCTATTCCTTCAACACGGTTATACAGATAATACACCTGACCGCCACGGTTTATCTCACGCGAAATAGCATTTTGCACCACCATATCGTTATTTTCAAGCACGAATGTCTGAACGGGATATCTGTTTTGCGGCGGTTGTGCTATAACCGATAGGTCGCGAATGCCCGACATAGCCATATTAAGTGTTCGAGGAATTGGTGTGGCGCTAAGCGTTAGCACCGACACGTCTTTTTTAATCGCTTTTAATGCTTCCTTGTGAGCAACGCCAAAGCGCTGTTCCTCGTCTATGATAAGAAGTCCTAAATTTTTAAACTTAATATCCTTTTGAAGTAGTCTGTGTGTACCGATAACAATATCCACTCCACCTGTTTTAAGGCGCTCTGCTATCTTGGTCTGCTCCTTTTTGGTGCGAAAACGCGAAAGCATTTCGATATCGACACAGAACGCGTCCATACGCGATTTAAAGGTATTGTAATGCTGTCTGGCAAGAATAGTGGTTGGAACCAGATATGCTACCTGCATACCTTCCATAACGCACTTGAACGCCGCACGCATAGCAACTTCTGTTTTGCCGTAGCCAACATCACCGCAAAGAAGTCTGTCCATACACTTGCCCGCGTGCATATCCGCCTTTACATCTTCTATACACTTAAGCTGGTCAGGAGTTTCCTCGTAAGGAAAGCTATCTTCAAATTCCTTCTGCCAAGGTGTATCAGGCGAAAACGCGTGGCCTTTTATCTTGCTGCGTTCTGCATAAAGATTTATCAAATCTTTGGCAAGAAGCTCAACCGACTCCTTAACCCTTTGTGTAGTTTTGTGCCAGTCGGTTCCGCCAAGTTTGTTTAATTTAACATTCTTCGCTTCCGAGCCTATATATTTATGAATAAGATTAAGCTGGCTTGTAGGTACATACAGATAATCGCCCGATTTATACTTAATCTTAAGGTAGTCTTTTCTTATTTTCTCAACAACAAGGCTGTCTATACCCACATACTGACCTATTCCGTGTGCGTGATGCACCACGTAATCGCCCGTTTTAAGTTCGTCAAAGCTTCGTATTTTCTGCTTATCGGTAGTGCCCTTGTACTTTTTCTTTTTCTTTGGCGCGCCAAACACCGAGCCGTCCGACACAACAACACTTTTAAGCGTAGGATATTCAAAGCCACTGCTGATATTCCCTACACTTATATATATACCTCCATAGTCAGGCATAGAGTCAAGACTATCTTTAACTGTAGATTCGATACCTCTTTCGCCAAGCTCGTGTTTCAAATTTTCTGCCTTTGCCTCGCTTGATAACAGCACAACTGTTCGGTAGCCGTGCTTTTTCCAGTATTCCAAATCGTCATACAAAAAGCTAAGCTGACCAGAGTAGGACTGCATAGTTTTTACAGAAATATTTACTATATGCTTTGCGTTATACCCGGGCGTCATATGTGATATACCGCTAAGCCCTACAAGAAGCCTTTTTGAAACCATCTCAAAAACATCGTCAGGCGATTTTAAATACTCACCCTTTGTTTTTGGAAATAACCCCTTATCGAGCATATCAGTTATAATCTCGTTTTGCTCCTCAAAATGCGTCTTTGCCCTGTCGTATGTTACGTTTGGTTCGTCTATAAAAATGATATAATCATCAAGGTAGTCAAGCACTGTTGGTATCTCGCTATAGAAAAGCGGAAGGTATTTGTCTGCCGACGGAAAATAATGCTCCTCGTTGAATTTTTCAATATCGCTCATTAAGTTTTCATTTTTCATAGAGCGGATTTTCTTTGTAACTGATTCTACCTCTGCCTTACCGTATATAAGCTCTCTTACAGGGCAAACGTTCACCTCATCGATATTCGCAACCGAGGTTTGATATACAACTTCAAACTCACGAATAGAGTCTATCTCGTCGCCAAAAAATTCTATACGAACAGGATTTTTGTCAGCGCTATAGTACACATCGACTATCGAGCCACGATGCGCAAACTGACCTTCGCCCGACACCTCGCTAGAGTGCTTATATCCACAGAAGTTAAGCTTTTTGATAAATTCATCCATATCTAGTGTGTCGCCGACTTTTACCTTTATAAGTAATTTTTCAAAAAGGTCACGTTTTATGGTGTACTGCATAACTGCGCTCATACTTGCACATACACTTTTGCCATCGTATATTGAATTTATAACAGATATCCTTTCAAGCTCCGACTGCTTGGTGGAAATGTCCGCGTCAAAAAAGACGTATTCTTTAGTTTTGTAAAGCTTTACTTCATCATCTAAAAAATACGTTAGGTCTTCTCTTATCTTTTTTGCATCAGTTTCGTCAGCAGTTATCACAAAAACACTTTTACCCGTTTTCTCGGCTATAGCACTTATAAACTGCGCTTTTTGAGCCGTTCCTGTACCGACAATGGTAATGGGGGTTTCGTTTTTGCGTAGGTTGTCACACACAAGCTTAAACTCGGGGCTTGACGAAACAAGGTTTAGCATCGATGGCATTTTACTTATCCCCTTTTATTTGGCTTGAAATCAAGCTCAATTCACGTTAAAATGCTCCGTTATATTTATTCATAGCTGAGTCTGCGCCTTCTTTTATAATGCACTCTACGATATTATGCATTTCCTGCATACAAGGCTTAAGTGCGTTTATATCTTCCTTGGAAAACTTCCCAAGCACGAAGTCCGCAAGGTCAAAATCCTTATGAGGCGGTGCGCCAAGACCTATTTTCACTCGCGGAAACACATCGCTCGAGAGCTGGTATATAATAGACTTTATACCATTGTGTCCGCCGTCACTGCCTTTTTTACGTATACGAATTTTACCAAGTTCAAGGCTTACATCATCATACAATATTATTATATTCTCGCTTGGTATTTTATAAAACGCAGAAATTTCACGAATACTTTCTCCGCTTAAGTTCATATATGTCTGCGGTTTTGCAAAAATCACCTTTTCGCTGCCTATTTTACCCTCGCCGTATATAGCTTTAAACTTCGATTTGTTAAGTTCAATATTTAATTTATAAGCGATGCAATCAATCGCATCAAAGCCTATGTTATGTCGTGTGCCTTCATACTTTTTGTCGGGATTTCCAAGGCCTGCTACAAGATACATACTTTTCACCTCTTATATGCAAAATTTATTATCAGATAGCGCAATATCCCCCTTCAAGATTATGAAGGGGGTATATGCATTTATTATATGTAAAATTTTTATTAGTTAAACAATGTACTTACAGAAACATCTTCGTAGATTCTTCTGATAGCCTCGCCAAATACAGGAGCAGCTGTAAGAACTTTGATCTTGTCAATCTTTTTATCTGCTGTTAGAGGTACAGTGTCAAGCATTACAAGCTCTGATATAGCAGAAGCTTCTATTCTCTCTAGTGCAGGGCCCGAAAGAACGCCGTGTGTACAACAAGCATAAACTTTCTTAGCGCCTCTTTCAACAAGGGCGTTAGCACCGTTTGTAATGGTACCTGCAGTATCTATCATATCGTCTACAAGTATTACATTTTTGTCTTTTATATCACCTATAATGTTCATTACTTCAGAAACATTTGCTTTAGGACGTCTTTTATCTATAATAGCGATAGGCACGTCAATCTTCTGTGCGAAATTTCTGGCTCTGGTAACGCTTCCAAGGTCAGGAGAAACTACTACTGTTTCACCTTCCAAGCCTTTAAATTTTTCCTTATAATACTTTGAAAGTATTGGAGCACCTACAAGATGGTCAACGGGAACGTTGAAAAATCCCTGAATCTGTGGTGCGTGAAGGTCCATAGTAAGAACTCTGTCTGCGCCTGCGCTAGCAATAAGGTCTGCTACAAGCTTTGATGAAATTGGATCTCTGGCTTTTGCCTTTCTGTCCTGTCTTGCATAGCCAAAGTATGGAATAACAGCTGTGATTCTTCCTGCAGATGCACGCTTAAACGCGTCAATCATTATAAGAAGCTCCATAATGTTGTTATTTACAGGATTGCAGGTAGACTGAACAACGAATACATCGCTACCTCTGACAGTTTCGCCGATATTTACAAATATCTCTCCGTCGGAAAATGTTCCCACTTCTGATTTGCCAAGCTCAAGTCCTAACTGGTCTGCAATAGCTTTAGCAAAAGCCGGGTTTGAATTTGCGGTAAAGATTTTAATATTCTTGCCGTGTGTTATCATTTGTATATATCCTCCCAATATGATTTTCTGAAGTAATGATTTTGTTTTACATAAGTCGTTAAATTTTTACGTTATTTCACATA
>JAZQHY010000062.1:0-20939 GCA_045540815.1 Clostridia bacterium
TGTCTGAAAATATATAATGGTTTGTATTTGTAACAAAAAACATTTTAATAAATTGTAAAACAACAAGCGTAGCAATTGCATTTTTGCTACGCTTGTTGTTTACAAAAAAAATAAAAGACTTTCAAATGAAAGTCTTTTATCATAAGATAGCGGCAGACGGATTTGAACCATCGACACTGCGGGTATGAACCGCATGCTCTAGCCAACTGAGCTATGCCGCCATATTTACTTGTGTAACAAATGATATTTTAATATACTTTTTCCAAAAAGTCAATAGTTTATTTGCAATTTTTTAAAAAATTTTGGTTTTGGTTTTAATATCACGTTAAGTTGCTGAACGAGCAAGCCCGTTCCCTACATGGTGGTTGAAAGACAGTGTGTGTTTCCAAGTAAAAACGGACAGGCGGATGGCAGACAAGCACAGATTATTGTTATCATCTTCGGGACGTCGACAAGCGCCGCCCCTACAAGCAAGGCATGTGCAACGATTATGTGTTTTGGGTCCAGGGCAACGCCAAGGCCAAGGCCTAAGAAGTGTCTGGGGCGCTCCGAAACGCCCCAGCGGTTTTCGGGCATTTTGCCGTCCAAAATGCCCCCGCCGGAGGCATAAATAAAACTATACATAAAAAATAAGAGGCTATTACGCCTCTTATTTTCTCTCAATATGTTTCTTTAAATACTTTCCTGTGTACGATTTTTTACATTTCATACACTCTTCAGGCGTTCCTTCAAACACTATCTCTCCGCCGCCTGCTCCGCCCTCTGGACCTAAGTCGATGATATGGTCGGCTGTCTTTATAACATCTAAGTTATGCTCGATGACAACCACAGTATTTCCTGCATCGGCTAAAATGTTTAGTACATCTATAAGCCTGTGCACATCGGCTGTGTGAAGCCCTGTAGTAGGCTCGTCGAGGATATATATGGTCTTGCCCGTACTACGTTTGCTAAGCTCGGTAGCAAGCTTTACTCTCTGCGCCTCACCGCCCGAAAGCGTTGTCGACGGCTGACCGATTTTAATATATCCAAGTCCTACGTCGTAGAGGGTTTGCAATCGTCTTTGTATCTTCGGAATGTTTTTGAAAAATTCAAGTCCTTCCTCGACAGTCATATCAAGCACATCGGCTATAGTTTTACCCTTGTACTTAACCTCAAGTGTTTCTCGGTTGTATCGCTTACCCTTACACACCTCGCAAGGCACATAAATATCAGGAAGAAAATGCATTTCTATTTTTATTATTCCGTCACCCTGACACGACTCGCATCGTCCTCCGCTTACGTTAAAGCTAAATCTACCAGGACCAAAACCGCGGATTTTTGCCTCGTTGGTGTGTGCAAACACTTCGCGAATGTCAGTAAAAAGCCCTGTGTATGTTGCAGGGTTTGAACGTGGTGTTCTGCCAATCGGCGACTGGTCAATATCTATAACCTTATCAAGATGCTCTATACCTTCAATCTTTTTGTGCTTACCGGCTTTTTTGCGAGCGCGGTTAAGTGCGTTTGCCAGCTTTTTATATAAAATCTCGTTTACAAGCGAACTTTTGCCTGAGCCTGACACGCCCGTTACGCACACAAACTTGCCAAGCGGTATTTTTACGTTTACGTTTTTAAGATTGTTTTCCTGTGCACCTTTTATATAAAGGAAATTCCCGTTGCCCTCACGTCTTTTTTTGGGAACAGGTATCTTCTTTTTACCGCTTAAATACTCTCCAGTAACACTGCCTTTGGTTTTCATTATCTCGTCAGCCGTACCCTGTGCGACAATCTCTCCGCCGTGCACACCTGCACCCGGGCCAATGTCTACTATGTGGTCGGCAGCGAGCATTGTATCCTCGTCGTGCTCAACAACTATAAGCGTGTTTCCAAGGTCGCGAAGGTTTTTAAGCGTTGCTAAAAGCTTGTCATTATCCCTTTGGTGAAGTCCTATACTTGGCTCGTCGAGTACGTAAAGCACACCCATAAGGCTTGAGCCTATCTGTGTAGCAAGGCGAATTCTCTGCGCCTCACCGCCCGAAAGCGTTCCTGCACTACGTGAAAGTGTAAGGTAATCTAGTCCGACGTCTACCAAAAATCCAAGACGTGCAAATATTTCTTTGAATATCTGATGCGATATCATTTTTTCCTTTTCGGTAAGTGTAAGACCTTCAAAAAATGCCTTACACTCTTTAATAGACATCTGTGTTACCTCGGCAATATTCTTTCCGCCAATGGTAACTGCAAGTATTTCAGGTTTAAGCCTGTCGCCTGCACAATCGGGGCACACGCGGTTGCCCATAAGTGTTTCGATATCTGCGCGAATGTATATAGAGTAGCTTTCTTTGTGACGGCGCTGAAGGTTTCCTATTACACCCTCGAACGTCTGCTCGGTAGCATACTTGTAGTTGAATTTCACCTTTTCCGTGCCTGTGCCGTATAGGATTTTGTCTGTAACGTCTTTTGGCAGTTCGTTCCACGGAACGTCAAGGCTAAATCCGTATTTATCCACAAGTCCTTCCATATATGCATATGCAATAGTGCCTTTTTCGGTGATGCTGTTCCAGCCGTTTGCCGAAATAGCGCCCTGATTTATGGTTAAATTCGGGTCAGGCACAACAAGTTCGGGGTCTATCTCCATAAGCGAGCCTATACCCGAACAGGTAGGACACGCGCCAAACGGACTGTTAAACGAAAAGCTTCGAGGTGAAAGCTCCTCTATACTGATACCGCAGTCGGGACACGCATAGTTTTGCGAAAATGTGTAGTCATCTCCGCCAATTTCGTTTATAATTACAAGTCCGTCACCAAGCGAAAGCGCCGTTTCAAGCGAGTCTGCAAGTCTTGATGCAATGCCGTCCTTTATCACAAGCCTGTCCACCACGATCTCGATGGTATGTCTGTGCGTCTTTGCAAGAGTGATTTTTTCATCTAGGTCGTGTATATTTCCGTCAACTCTGACCCTTACAAAACCATTCTTCTTCGCACTTTCAAACACCTTTACGTGCTCGCCCTTTTTCTCGCGGACAACGGGAGAGAGCACCTGAATTTTAGTGCCATCTTCCATAGAAAGTATCTGGTCTACTATCTGGTCGATGCTCTGCTGATTTATTTCCTTACCGCATTTTGGACAGTGCGGAATACCTATTCTGGCAAATAAAAGCCTTAAATAGTCATATATCTCAGTAACAGTACCAACTGTCGAACGAGGGTTTTTGCTGGTGGTTTTCTGGTCTATGGAAATAGCAGGCGAAAGTCCGTCTATATAGTCCACGTCAGGCTTTTCCATCTGCCCTAAAAACTGTCTTGCATACGCCGAAAGCGACTCTACATAACGCCTTTGACCTTCTGCGTATATAGTGTCAAACGCAAGTGACGACTTACCCGATCCGCTAAGTCCTGTGAAAACTATAAATTTATCTCTTGGAAGAGTTAGACTTATGTCCTTTAGATTATGCTCTTTAGCACCTTTAATGTGTATATATTCACTTGCCACGTTTTTTCCCACCTTTCAGCTTTTGTATGTCATCACGATACTTTGCGGCAAGCTCAAACTCAAGGTTTTCCGCCGCATTTTTCATAAGATAAGTAAGCTCTTCTATCTGTTCATCTATTGTCTGTGCCTTCGACTTAGGCTTAGTGTCATCGGTTACATATGTCTGTATAACCTCCGCCACATCTTTTTGTATGGTCTTTGGCACAATGCCGTGCTTTTCATTAAACGCCTTTTGAAGTTCTCGACGGCGATTGGTTTCCTTTATCGCTCTGTCCATTGACGGAGTTATGCTGTCCGCATACATAATTACTCTGCCATCTACGTTTCGAGCCGCTCTGCCTATGGTCTGCACAAGCGATGTTTCGCTGCGAAGAAATCCTTCCTTGTCCGCGTCAAGTATCGCAACAAGCGACACCTCGGGCATATCAAGCCCTTCTCGAAGGAGATTTATGCCCACAAGCACGTCAAACACGCCAAGTCTAAGGTCGCGTACTATCTCCATTCTCTCCATAGTATCCACGTCCGAATGCATATACCTAACCTTAATTCCCACATCACGAAGGTAGTCGGTAAGGCTCTCCGCCATTTTCTTTGTAAGCGTAGTCACCAGCACGCGCTGATTTCTTTCTATATTAATATTTATCTCGGAAATAAGGTCATCTATCTGCCCTTTTACAGGACGGATTATCACCTCAGGGTCGAGTAGACCCGTCGGTCTTATCACCTGTTCGGCAATAGTGGTCGAGCGCTCCTTTTCGTAATCCGCAGGAGTGGCGCTTACATATATCGCCTGATTGATAAGCGTTTCAAACTCGCCAAAATTAAGCGGTCTGTTGTCGAACGCAGACGGCAATCTGAATCCGTAGTCCACAAGCGTTTCCTTACGAGAGCGGTCGCCTGCGTACATAGCTCGCACCTGCGGAATAGTCACGTGCGACTCGTCTATTACCAGTAAGAAATCATCAGGGAAATAGTCCATAAGTGTGTATGGTCTTGTGCCGGGCGCACGACCGCTAATGTGACGCGAATAGTTCTCTATGCCCTGACAAAAGCCTATTTCCTCCATCATCTCTATATCATAATTTGTCCTTTGCAGAAGCCTTTGCATCTCGAGGATTTTATCCTCGTTTTTAAAATACTCCGCTCTGTCTTGAAGCTCTGACTTTATGCCGTCAATGGCTTTTTGCATCTTTTCCTTGGTAGTCGCATAGTGCGATGCAGGAAATATCGCCGTGTATGAGCGATTTGCAAGCACCTCACCTGTAAGCGTGTCAATCTCGCAAATTCTGTCTATCTCGTCACCAAAGAACTCTACACGCACCGCTTTTTCGTTAGTGTTTGCAGGGAATATCTCCACCACGTCACCGCGTACGCGAAATGTTCCACGTGAAAAGTCAATGTCGTTTCGGCTGTACTGTATCTCAACTAACCTTTTTAAAAGGTAATTTCTGTCCATCTCCGCACCCACACGAAGGGAAATCATCAGGTTTTTGTAGTCGTCGGGGTCACCCAAACCGTAAATGCACGACACACTCGCTACTATTATAACGTCACGGCGTTCCAGTAGCGATGCAGTCGCGCTGTGACGAAGCTTGTCTATCTCATCATTTATGCTTGAATCTTTTTCTATATAAGTATCTGTACCCGGAATGTACGCCTCCGGCTGATAATAATCGTAGTATGATACAAAATATTCTACTGCGTTTTCAGGGAAGAATGCCTTAAACTCTGAGCATAGCTGTGCCGCTAGGGTTTTGTTGTGCGCAAGAACAAGCGTTGGTTTATTAATATTTTGAATAACATTGGCAATGGTAAAAGTCTTGCCCGAGCCTGTAACGCCCAAGAGCACCTGACCTTTCTCGCCGTTTTTTATACCGGCGGTAAGCTTGTCTATAGCCTTTTGCTGGTCGCCTTGAGGAGTGTATTCACTTATCAGCTTAAAATCGCTCATATTAGCACCTTCCTTTCCTTAAAAATTACCTTCCTATTATAATACTCTTTATTCTGTCTTTTTCGTCCTGGCTAAGGTCAGCCATCTCGACTGCTTTTAGTATAAGAGTTTGATACACAGCAAGATTTTTTCCTTGTGCGTTTTCATTGTACCGCCTTATAGCGCCTATGTCAAACCTATCCACTATACCGGTTTTACCGCCAAACGCAAGTTCATTTTCTACATTTGCCGTTATTATCCCGTCAAAATTCTCCGTATCACCCATAAGCTCCCTTGCAATGCCGATAAGTGTAGATATTCCGCTCTGCACATAAAACATCGCAAGGTCTATGTTTTCCTTCTTTGAAGGCGATATTTCATTAACACTTATGCCGTTTGACAAAAGAAAGCGCTTAAATTCTCCGTAGCCAGAGCCTTTTCCTTCTATATATAATGTTTTTCCGTCAGGAGAAAACACAGTTGCCACCGCATCTGCTCCTGTATCGCCCAACGCATCGCAAATAGCGCTTGTGCTCTCGGCACACACTATCTTTCCTGATAAATTATATTTACCAAGCCTCAACACCGCTTTTCGTAAATCTTCATCACCAACCGACACCGATATCACATCGCAGGTTTCTATTAGTTCAGCCATATCAAAGCACGCTCTTGCTTTGAGGCTGACCGCTGTTTCCACGCAAAGCTGTACATCATCGGTATAGACTGAATCAATATTTATGTTATTTTTTAGCATCAGTTGTGCAAAGCCCAATCTGTCTGTATTATTTCCGTAAAATCCTATTTTCATAATAAACCACCATATACAAATTTATCACATTTCCACTGATTTTACAATACGAATTTCGTCCTTGTATAAAATCCCCACAAAATTTTTGAAAATTCTTGACAATACGGCGGTAAAATTATAAAATATAGTTGTAAAATACTGCGTATTTTTCTATGCGGGTAAAAAAATATTGTGGTATTTTCAAAAAAACTTCCTATATATTATATATAGCAGGAAGTCATAGGGTTATATCAAAGCTATAAACAAGGGGTAAATTTCGTAATATTACAAACATTACCTTAAGTTTACAGTTTTGTTACAACAATAAAATGTGCATTGACTAGGCGTTTCCAGAGTGCTATAATCAGTGCATAAACTAGTATTATTCTAGTTATCAGTGTGAGCTGTATTTGAAAGAGAGACAGCTAAACACGCAAACCCGTATCTCTTTCAAAAAAATATATTATATTAAGGGAGGATTTGAGAATTATGAAAAATCTCAAAAAAGTATTAGCACTTGTTGTTGTATTTACAATGATGCTAAGCACAGTTGCTTTCGCAGCATATCCAGACGTTGATGCTGATGCTGACTACGCAACTGCTGTTGAAGTCCTATCTGCTCTTAAAGTTCTACAGGGCGACGATCAGGGCAACTTCAATCCAGATGCTAACATCACAAGAGCAGAATTCGCTGCTGTTGTATGTAGAGCTCTAGGCCTTGAAAATTCTGCTAATGGTGCAAAAGGCGCAACTGCTTTCGCAGACGTTGCAGCTGACCACTGGGCTACTGGTTACATCAACCTAGCAAACCAGATGGGTATCATCAACGGTATGGGTGATGGTACATTTGCTCCAGAAGCAAACGTTACTTTCGAACAGGCTGTTAAAATGCTTGTATGCTCACTAGGTTTTGAGTACATGGCTCAGACTAAAGGCGGTTACCCTACAGGTTACCTTGTAGTTGCTAACCAGTACGGCATTACTGATGGCGTAAAAGCTACTGCTTCTGAAGCAGCTTCTAGATCAGTTGTTGCTGAACTTACATACAACGCTTTAGACTGCCCTACAATGGAACAGTACTCTTACGGTACTGAAGAAGAATGGTTAGTATACGACGGTCTTGGAACTGGCGTTACTTCTGAACTTAAGACTATTCTTTCTGGCAAACTAGACGTTGCTAAACTTTCAGGTGTTATCACATCTAACGAAAAAGTAGCTATCAACTCTGATGTTAAAGCTGAAAAAGGCGAAATCAAATTCCTAGTTACTGAAGACGTTAAGACTAAATTCGAAGAAGATTTCGATAAATATGATTCACTAAAAGCTAAAGTTGCTGATTCAAACGCTGACGCGCTTGTAGGTAACAAAGTTGACCTATACATCACTGAAACTTCTAGAAACGTTTGGGAAGTTATCGCTGCAATCCCAGAAGACGGCAAAAACATCGTTACTACTTTTGCTTCTTCTGATGTAAATGCAAAGAGCAACGCTAACATCATTTACTACGATGAAGAGGGCAAAAACTCTCCTACTAAACTAGAAGTAGCTTCTGATGCATACCTAGTAATCAACAACGAATACAAACTAACTTACGACATAGTAGGTGAAGATGAAGAAGGCGAAGAGGAAATCATCGAAGAAGCTGAAATGACTATCGCTACATTCATCAACAGATTAGAAAACGATCTACTTGGTGGTAGAGTTAAAGCTATTGACTGGGATAACGACTACGAATATGATGTAGTATTCCTAGATGCTTACAAACACGCTATCGTTAAGAATGTAAACGCTTCTTCTGGCATGATCAGAACAGAAAACTATGGTAACATCGACCTTAAATTTGATGACGAAGACGTTATCGTTACTATCAACGACGTTAATGGTAACGCAGTAGCTGTTGAAGACATCGCTGCAGGCGACGTTCTAGCTATAATCTGTGATACAGCTGCATTCAGCGATTTTGAAGTTCTTGATATCACTGTTATCCCTAACGCATCTGCTACAGTTACTGGTACTATCGATGAAATCAACATTGATGACAGAGAAGACCTTGCTGTAACTGACAAAGTATACGTTGATGGCGTAGCTTATGGTCTAAGCGTTCTTGATGGCGACTCTAGAATCATGAACTTTGCAAAAATTGATGCTAACAGTGTTGGTACATTCTACCTAACTCTTGATGGCAAAATCATCGGTTTCGATGGTGACAAAGTTGCAAACGGCGACTATGCATTCATCCTTGATTCTGGTATCACTACTAGCGGTATCGGTGCTGGTGACCTTCAGCTAAAAGTTCTAACAGCTAAAGGCGAAATCGCAACTTACACAGTTGCTAACAACGTAACTATCCCTAACAATGGTGACGAAGATGTATTCAGCATCAAAGTTGCAGACCCAGATGGGGATGACACTATTGGCGAAGATTCTTTCCCAGCTGATGCATTCGATGACACTGTATGGGCTGATTACAATTCAGATAACGTAAGAGCAACTCTTGAGGCTCTTGGTACTCCAGATGCTTCTGATCTTACAGAAAGATTTGTTAAGATTAAACTTAACTCTGCTAACAAAATCACTAGAATCGAAATCCCTGGTATCGACGAAGATTTCGATATAAACGATGATTACGATGACGAAGCTGACCCAGCAGAATACAAATCTAAAGGCAACAAGATCGGTAATGCTGTTCTTGCTGACTCTGCAGTAATATTCGTTCTTGATTCTGATGAAGACTACACTGAGTCTACAGTTAAGACTGCAGCTGAAGCTTTCGTAAACGAGAACAAATATGCTGGTTATATGTACAGCGGAAATGAAACTGGTAGCTACGAAGCTGCTCTAATCACTTACAGCGGTGCTAAGATTCCTGCTGAAGATGGAGTTGCTATCGTTACTAGCGTAACTACTATCTCAACTGCTGATGGCGACGACGCTAAGAAAGTTAGATTCATCCAGAACGGTTCTGAAGATGAAAAAGTTATCACTATCGTAGAAGGCAAAGCTACTGACCTAACTGGTTGGGACGGCGAAGCTGCTACTTCTAAAGTATCTGATGTAGATGACATCACTCTTGCTGTTGGTGACGTATTCGTTTACACTGCAAACGACAAAGGCGTTGTTGATTCATTCGCTACTGTAGCTACAAGAACAGAAGCTACTTATGCATTATCTACTTATGCTACAACTGGTGCTAATGCTGAGGACGAAGATGTTGAATACGTATATGGTTACATCACTGATATAAACGGTGATATCGTTGAAGTTGAAGGTACAAAATATGTTATCGGCGACGACGCTAACCAGTACTACTTCAAACACATCAGCTCTAAGGACTACAAGCTTGAGGCTGGTTCTTGGTGGGCAGGTAAAGTTGACGAAGTTGACACAACTGAAGAAGGCGACAAAGTATCTTACGTTCTAATCAAACTTTACGATAAAGACGTAACTGATATCATTGCTCTTGACCACGCTGATGGTAGAGTACTTATTCCTGCTGAAGAAGAGGAAGAAGAATAATCTATAATCTTTAAGATTATATTAAAAAGACGGTTCATTTTGAACCGTCTTTTTTTATGCTTATAAAAGGCTCTCTTTACACAAGGGAGCTGTCACAAAGTGACTGAGGGATTGTTCCAACAACCCTTCCGTCACACTTCGTGTGCCACCTTCCCTTACACAGGGAAGGATTATTTATCTACCAATACTTTTCTACATCTACTATAATGATATCTTCGCCCATTTTCTTTATGTATTCCCACGGAATTACTATACCCTTTACAGAGCCAAACATCTTTACCTTTGACCGACCGGGCACAATTATCGACGCTATTTTCCCTGTTTCTTCATCTATTTCAAGGTCATACACAAAACCAAGCTTCTCTCCGTCGCATAGGTTTACCACCTCTTTGCATTTAAAATCCCCTGCACGAAACATATTATCACCTCCAAACCATATTATAGAGAACCCCACCGTGCTACATTCCCATTAAAACTTTCCACAGTTACAATGTGAAAACCAACAAATATTACACTATTTAAAATTATGAAAAATTTTTCATTAATATGAATTTTGAATTTTTAATTTAAAAATCGAAAATAATAATATTGTAAAAATAAAACGGAACGAGCAAGCCCGTTCCCTACGAGGTGGTTGACATTAATTTGTTTGACACTGACGGACGGGCATGGAAACTCGCCCCTACACTTTATATTAAATTTATCTGTAGGGCAGGGGCTTGCTCCTGCCGAAAAATCAGAAAACAAAAAGGAGAATTAACTATGATTAAAGGACTTACCACAGGACTTATTGCAGGTACTATTATCGGTGCTGCTATGGGAATGATGATTGACCCGATAAACGACAAGCAACACAGACGTATGTCAAATCAGAAAAACCGACTATTTCGCACAATGGGATGTGCGATAGACACTATGCTAGACAATATGCGTGCATAAAAAAAGGAACGTAAAATTACGTTCCTTACATATCATACCTTACATATTCTCTTCTATAAGTTCAACTAACGCGTCCTTTGGTCTGCCACCGACAATTGTTTCCACTGCGTTACCATTTTTAAAAAGAATAAACGTAGGAATGGATGCTACTCTATACTCCATCGCTATGTCCTGCGCTTCGTCAACGTCAATCTTGCACACTACCGCTTTGTCCGCCATTTCGTCGGCTATTGCGTCCACGATAGGAGCCATCATTTTACACGGACCGCACCAAGTGGCGAAGAAATCTACCAATACAGGTTTGTCGTTATTTAAAACTATTTCTTTAAAATTTTCACTTGTTAAATGAATTGTATTTGACATATTATTTCCTCCTTTGTATTCGGAACGAGCAAGCCCGTTCCCTACAGGTTTTGTGTTAATGTATTGTACATCGTGTGGAACGCCACACAGGGTGTTCCCTACGGATTACATTTATATTTCTACATAATTTTTACCCATATTTTCTATATTTAAACCATTTCCAAGCTCGGTTGTAAGTGTTTGGGTCAAATGCTCGGTCTTGTCCACCTCAGAAACGACAGTTACAGTAACCTTGTCGGTATATTCGGTGTCTTTAAGCATAGCACCTTCCGATTTTATTATGTGCTCTATTTTGCTCAAAAATGTATAATCTGCGTTTATCTTAATTATATCGCAATATTTCTTGTACAGCCTGCCTGCCTTTTCAAGTCCTTCCTTTGCAGAAAGGGTATATGCGCGGATAAGTCCGCCTGTGCCTAAAAGTATACCGCCAAAATATCTCGTTACCACGCACACAACGTCAGTATATCCTTCCTTTTCAAGCAGCTCAAGCACGGGAAAACCGCCTGTTTTTGAAGGCTCTCCGTCATCAGAATATTTCTTCGTTCCGTCAGCCAATATATACGCGTAAACGTTATGACGCGCGTCGTAATGTTTCTTTTTTATACGCGCGATAAAGTCGTTTGCGGCATCTACCGTTTCCACACGCATAATGTTTGATATAAATTTTGATTTTTTCTCGGTAATTTCCGCAGTTGCCATTGACTTTACAGACATATATTCGTTTTCCACGTTTTTCGCCTCCTTTGCTATTGGCTTCTCCTTGAGGAGAAGCTGTCACGTAGTGACTGATGAGGTGTAGATACGTTAGTATCGTGAAGACTATTCCACCTCATCCACCGCAAGCGGTCCCCCTTCCCCTCTAGGGGAAGGCACGTATTATATATATTCTACCACAAAACAAAAGAAGGGGCAAGCCCCTTCCCTACGATGTGATATCTATTTATTTGTAGGGCAGGGGCTTGCTCCTGCCGAAAATCAGACAATCGTTATATACCTTGCAAGCGCATAGCCGACGCTATAGTTATACCCCACAACGTACCAATCGCCTGTACGCGAATACACAGTCACCTGTGCGCCGTTTGGCATACGCGCCTTTATAGGTGCGTTTACGTTTGGAAACGCGCGCAGGTTAAGGTTTCCCGACTGGATAGACACTCTGCCCTGTCTTACTGTTTGCGGCGACACAAACGGAATACCAAAATAATCAGTAAGCGACACGACGAGATTTGCGGCGATGTTATTTATATTATTTTTAATCCATGTTGCATCGTTTATGTTATCGTGATATGCAAGCTCCAAAAACACGCTTGGCGCACGAGTTCTGGTCACTTCGCCGATAGTGGTGGTAGGCACGGTACGGACAAGGTTTGGAAGCGGATATATTTCTTTTAAATTATTTGCAAATATAGTTGCTGCACGAAAACCCTGACGGCTTCGCGGATAATAGTACACGTCCGAGCCACGTTTTGAGCCGTACTGCCCCTCGGGTGCGGCGTTTGAATGAATAGCAAGGTGAAGGTCATAATTACCTGCATTTGACGCGCGGATTGACGATGCAGCGGTCATACTCGGTGTGTTCCTTGTGTACTGGATACCGCTCGCCTCAAGATATGGTATCATAGCATCGGCTATCAAATTCATATAATATTCCTCTGTACCGCCGTTTACAAACAGGTTATTTTCCTGTGTTGACGGGCTTAGATATATTGATGGCATAATTAAAAACCCCTTTCGTTTAGTGTTGTCTACAAATATTATATGATGAGATTTTAAAAAAAGTTCATTTTGGTGATGGTTTGTGAATATAATTTTGTAGGTATTATTAGATAGGAGGTTTTATATGAGTTCAGGTTATATAAAAGTACACGCGTTTGCCGCGGCGCAGGCGCTTCCTGTAAAAAACGCAACTGTCACGTTTACCGAAACAAACGGCGATGTGATAGCCGAGCGCACCACTAATCTAAACGGACAGACGACGCTTGTGGAGATAGAAACTCCTGACAAAAACTTGTCGCAAAGTCCGCAGGAAAACGGAACGCAGGTTTTTTCCGTTATAAACATAAAGGTGACAGCACCGATGTATCAGACTATGATATTTGAAGAGGTTCAGGTGTTTTCAGGCGAGGTAAGTATACAGAATGTGTTTTTGATTCCGCTCCCTGAATACGATGCGCCAAACAATCAACCGCAGACCTTTACGGTAGTCCCACAAACGTTATAAGGAGGTAATTATGGCTGTAACACCCGTTATACCGCAGACGATAACCGTGCATCTCGGCTCGCCCGACTCAAATGCGCAAAACGTTACTCTGCCGTTTTCAGAATACATAAAGAATGTCGCATCAAGCGAGATTTATCCCACGTGGGGCGAGTCTGCGCTTTATGCAAACATTTACGCGCAGATTTCATACGCGTTAAACAGGGTTTATCTGCAGTTTTACCGAAGCAGAGGTTACAATTTTGACATTACGTCTTCCACGGCATTTGACCAGAAATTTATAAACGGAAGAAACATTTTTGAAAACATTGACAGGATAGTGGACGACATTTTCACGTCGTACATAAGAAGGATAGGTTTTGTTGAGCCGCTTGCTGCGAAATACTGCAACGGCACTACCGTCACGTGCGAGGGACTTTCGCAGTGGGGCAGTGAGAATTTGTCGCAACAGGGGTATAATTACATAGAAATTCTTCGCTACTACTATGGTGACAATATAGAGCTGGTGGTAAATGCGCCAATTCGTGACATTCCCGAATCGTACCCGGGCGAGCCGTTAAGGCGTGGCTCGGTTGGTCAAAGCGTAGTGGCGGTACAGGTTTCGCTAAACAGAATATCGCAGAACTATCCTTTAATACCAAAAATTTATCCTGTTGACGGGATATTTGGCGAAAACACCGAAAATGCCGTACGCACGTTTCAGCAAATATTTAACCTTTCGCCTGACGGAGTGGTGGGCAGAGCGACGTGGAACAAGATTGTCACATTGTACGTGGGCATACTTAACCTATCCGAGCTTGAAAGTGAGGGTCAGAGGTTTTACGATTTCCAGATTGATTTTGATAACGCGTCTGTTTCGAGGATATCGTCAGTTTCAGTAGCACAAACAATAGCCGACAACCCCGACGCAGTAAGGCTACTGCAGTATTATCTATCAGTAATTGCAGAGTTTTATGACACAGTAGAGCCACCCGAAATAAACAGCGTATACGACGAGGCGACGCGAAATGCCGTAGCGGAATTTCAAAGAACATTTAACCTTCCTTCTACAGGTGAGGTCGACAGATCGACGTGGGAAAGCATTTACAATGCGTTTGAAGGCATAGTAGCTACTGCGTTTAGAAATTCAGATTTTCTAATCGTATCATATCAGCCGTTTTCGGGAGAGTTATTGGAATTTGGAAGCACGGGCGAGGAAGTAACCACCTTGCAGAGTTATTTAACCGAAATTTCGCTTATGTATACAAACATTACTGCGCCTTCTATTAACGGCGTATTTGACCGCGAAACTGAAGCTGCGGTTAAAAATTATCAGGCGATATTTAACCTTCCGCAAACAGGAATAGTAGATGCGTACACCTGGAACAGCATAGGCAGGACGTACACGTCCACGCTTGAAGCATATCTTACACGTGAAATTCAGTTCCCCGGTTATACGCTTAAAGAGGGTGACAGGGACAGGGTGCTTCCAAATGAATTTAGAAGGAGGTAATTATGGTAATACCGCAAAATGAATTTATAGGTCAGCCGATTAGAAATCTGCAAAGATTTTTAAGGGAAATATCAAATGAATACGGACAGATACAGATGGTTTTACCCGACGGCGTTTACGGCGCAAACACACGCCGTTCGGTAGAGGATTTTCAAGGGATTTACGGAATAGAGGTCACGGGTCAGACGGATTTTGACACGTGGAACAGGATTATAGAGGTGTATACTGAGATAATAGAGAGAAATGGAGCGATTAACTAAGATGTTGCATAAGCCATCGTGTATTCCCAAGATAAAAACTACCAAAGCTACTTTTACTAAGTAAGTAGTCTTGTGTATTGGCAGACCAAAGCAACAGCATATCAAAGGCTCACTTGTGTAAAGGGAGCTGGCACCGAAGGTGTCTGAGAGGTTGTAAGTCTGCCGTCCGCCTGTCCGTTTTTACTTGGAAACACACCATGTCTTTTCGGGGTCCAGGGCGGAGCCTTGGTCGGGAGGGGTCCGGGGCGCTCCGAAACGCCCCGGCGGGTTTCGGGCATTTTGCCGCTCAAAATGCCCTCGCCGAAGGCAAACAAATAAAAAAGGATGTGAAAATAACTCACATCCTTTTAAAATTCATAAAATCTAATTTTATATTCCCTTAACCCTCATATTTGATAGGTGTAATCTTGTCGTATTCTACTGTATCTTTATCGGATATTTTAAGTATGAGATACACACTGCCTATAATTGATATAAGTGTAAAAAGCCACGAAAATTTCTTTGCAAAGCTTTCCTTTACAGAGGCGATAAGCGCGCCTATAGAAATACCTGTAATGGCAAGTATGCCTATATCAAACTCGTCAAGGTTTCTTAGATTTGAAATAAATTTATTCATTTTACACATCTCCTTTTAGAAAAATGTAATCTGGTCGCTTTCAGGAAGACCGTTTAAACAACCGTGATTTTTAAGCGTTTCCACTACTGTTTTGGTTACCGATGAACGCGCGGTTAAATCGTCTATAGTATCAAACATTCGCTCGTTTCTGGCATCGACAATGCTCTTTGCCGCGTTTGTGCCAAGTCCCACAAGTGAATTTAGCGGAGGAAGTATGCCGTCCGGTGTAGGAATAAACTTAAACGCCTCTGATTTTGCGATGTCTATCGGAAGAAATTTAAGTCCGCGTGCGTACATTTCGTTACACACCTCAAGTATGGTAAGTACACCTTTTTCCTTTACCGACAGCTCGTTTTCACGCGCTTTTAAGTCTAATAAAGCCCTCTTTGCCACCTCGTGACCCTGTGCCATTATCGACGCGTCGAAATCGTCGGCACGAACGGTAAAGTATGTACAGTAAAATTCCATTGGATAATGCACCTTGTAATACGCAATCCTGTATGCCATTGTTACATATGCAACCGCATGCGCCTTAGGGAACATATACTTAATCTTTTTGCACGAATCTATATACCACTGCGGAACGTTATTAGCTATCATAGCCTCTTCCTGTTCAGGCTTTAACCCTTTACCCTTACGCACGTTTTCCATTGTATAGAATGACATCTTAGGGTCAAGTCCGCATTTTATAAGATAAAGCATAATGTCGTCACGCGTACAGATGGCTTCTTTAAGTGTGGCAGTTCCGTTATTTATAAGCTCCTGTGCGTTGTTTATCCACACGTCTGTACCGTGTGAAAGTCCTGATATACGAACCAGTTCAGCAAAAGTTGTAGGCTTGGTGTCCACAAGCATCTGTCTAACGAACTTTGTACCAAACTCGGGAACGGCATATGTGCCGACCTCGCTGTATATATCTTCAGGCTTTACACCAAGGCTCTTTGTCGAGCCAAAAAGTGCCATTGTTTCTTTGTCACCCGGAGGTATTTCACGCGCGTTTGTGTGCGTCAAATCTTCAAGCATTCTTATAACGGTCGGGTCGTCGTGTCCGAGTATATCAAGCTTTAGAAGCTTACCCGATATAGAATGATAGTCAAAATGCGTGGTGATAACACCGCTGTCCTTATCATCTGCAGGGTACTGTATAGGTGTAAACTCAAGCACGTCACGGCTTCTAGGCACTATCATAACACCGCCAGGGTGCTGACCTGTAGTACGTTTAACACCCTCGCAACCCTTTACAAGTCTGTTTACCTCGGCATTGTTTATATGCTCTCCCTTTGCCTCGTAATACTTCTTTACAAAGCCGTATGCAGTTTTACTAGCTATAGTACCGATAGTACCCGCCCTGAACACATATCCTTCGCCAAAAAGCTCCTCTGTATATTTATGGGCGCGTGGTTGATAATCACCCGAGAAGTTAAGGTCGATATCAGGCTCCTTACCACCGCCGAAGCCAAGGAAGGTTTCAAACGGGATATCGTGCCCGTCTTTTATCATAGGCGTATTACAGTGCGGACAGTTTTTATCCTCCATATCAAATCCACAGAATATGCCGTCGGCAACCTCAAAATCAGAATACTGACAGTTCGGGCAAACATAATGCGGTGGAAGTGAGTTAACCTCGGTGATATCCGATAAAAACGCAACAAATGACGAACCAACCGAGCCTCGTGAACCTACCAGATATCCGTCGGAAAGTGACTTTGTAACAAGCTTTTGCGCTATGATATACATAACCGCGTAGCCGTTGTCGATGATTGAGCTAAGCTCTACGTCTATTCTGTCCTTAACAAGCTGTGGAAGGTTTTCACCATAAATACGTTTAGCCTTGTTCATAACCATTTCTCTAAGCTCTTCGTCTGCGCCGGGTATTTCAGGCGGTGCAGTTCCGTCGGGAACAGGCTTTATAAACTCGCACATATCGGCAATCTTATTGGTGTTTTCCACAACCACCTCGTATGCTACATCTTCTCCAAGATATTTAAATTCGTCAAGCATTTCCTCGGTAGTTCTAAAGTATAGCGGTGCCTGATTGTCGGCATCAGTAAATCCCTGACCTGCCATAAGAATACGGCGGTATATTTCGTCCTCAGGATTTAGAAAATGAACGTCACAGGTTGCAACTGTAAGCTTATTATTCTTTCTTCCAAGGTCTATAATCTTTTTGTTTATATTTCTTAAATCCTCGTACGATGTAACCTTTCCTTCTTCAAGTAAGAATTCGTTGTTTCCAAGCGGTTGAATTTCAAGGTAATCGTAAAATTTCACTATTCTGTTTAGTGTTTCAAACTTCTCTCCTTCGAGTATAGCACGGTAAAGCTCTCCCGCCTCGCAAGCTGAGCCGAGAAGAAGTCCTTCTCTGTTTTTCTCAAGTAAACTCTTTGGCAGTCGCGGTCTTTTATAATAATAATCCATATTTGACTTTGATACTATATTATAAAGGTTTTTAAGTCCTGTGTAGTTTTGCACAAGGATAATGGCGTGGTAAGTTCGCTGATTTTTAAAATCAGCATTTACGCATAGTCCTGTGTTTATTTCGGAAACGTCTGTTAGTCCCTTTTCCTTTATCATATTTAAAAACTTAATAAACACATAGCCTGTTGCAGTGGCATCGTCTATGGCTCTGTGATGGTTTTCAAGGGAAATATTAAGATGCTTTGTAATAGTATTTAGCTTATGGTTTTTAACATCCTTTAGAAGTGCACGCGACATTTCTACTGTATCTATATAACAGAAATTAAATTCCATATTGTTTTTCTGCGCTGCCATCTTTATAAACGATGTATCAAAGCCTGCGTTGTGAGCAACCAAAGTCGCATCTCCTATAAACTCGTAGAAATCCTTTATTACCACATCGATTGTCGGTGCATCAGCTACCATTTCGTCGGTAATGCCTGTAAGCTCTACTATGTTTTGAGGGATAGGTCTTTCAGGGTTTACAAACGTCTGGAAGTTATCTATCACCTCGCCGTTTTTAACCTTAACCGCACCTATTTCAGTTATAGTTTCGGTTGCGGGACTAAGTCCGGTGGTTTCTATGTCAAATACTACAAATTCTCCGTCAAGGCTTTGTTCTTTTGTATTAAACACTATAGGAAGGCTGTCGCCTACGATATACGCCTCTATGCCGTAAAGGATTTTAATACCCGAATCTCCAACCGCTCCCATAGCCTCAGGAAACGCCTGAACGTTTCCGTGGTCGGTTATGGCAACCGCCTTGTGTCCCCATTTAATAGCGGTTTTTACAAGGTCCTTTGCGCTTGTCATACCGTCCATCGCGCTCATTTTGGTATGCATATGAAGCTCGACTCTTTTTTCGTCGGCGTTATCCATCTTTTCTTCTTTTGAGCGTTTATTTATATCTCGAACGTTTAGTACCATTTCCTTCATAAAGGTATCATATTTTACCTGTCCCTGAAGTTCTAAGTACATTCCGTCTTTTATTTTTCCCTTTACCTTTTCCTCGTATTCTTCACCAGATAAAAACATCTTTGCCATATACGAGCCTGTCATATCGGTAATCGCAAAGGTTATAACGTATTTTCCAGTTTTTAATTCCTTTGCCTCGTACTCAAATATCTCTCCTCTTACAACCGCTGAGCCTGTAGTAACCTTTAAAAGCTCTTTTATCTTTATAGGCTCACTCTTTATAACGTGGCCGAGGATAACATTATCCCTCGTTACGCACTCCGACTTGTCCTTTTTTACCTTGTCGGGTGCTTTTATAATTTCGTATGTTTCTTCTTCCTTAGATTTATCTGAAACTACTATCTTTTCAAGTGTTTCTTCTATTTTTTCAGTTTCCCTTTCAAGTGCACCCTCAACGCTTGTGTCTATTATCTCAACTTTTACCTTCTCTCCAAGCTGATTGAATATAAGCTTTTCAAATATCACGTCGCACTTGCACTGTTCAATAGCATTTATGCCGTATTTGCATTTTATGACAAGTCTGCCGTCTGAATATGATGCTGTGCTGTCTATAAACAGATTTCTCACACCTGGACAAACTGTACTTACGTAAAACACAAGATTTTTAAAATACCTTGGTAAATCTATATTTTCAAGTGTTAAGTCTTTATATTTTACTTTTATTATAAGTTCTGAAAGGTTATTTTTTTCAGATGCTTCTATCTTAAATCTCTCTATCTCCTCAAACGGAATAATATTTTTTGAAGATATCGTAATCATTATTTTTCTTTCTTCGTTATTTGCTCTGATATCTTCTATTACTGCATCTTCAAGAGGTCGTTTAATATTCACGTTCGGGAAAAAATGCGAAAGATTTTTTGTCTTCGGTGACATTTTACTTCCTCCTTTACATTTTTTCTATTTCTTCCTTTAATGCTTCGAATAATTTATCTTCGGGAAGTTTTTTAATTATCTCACCTTTTTTGAATAAAAGTCCTTCTCCGTTTCCGCCGGCAATTCCTACATCTGCCTCTCTTGCCTCTCCCGGTCCGTTTACCACGCAACCCATTACGGCTACAGTTATGTTTTTATCCACACCTTCTAAGTATTCTTCCACCTTTTTAGCAAGCGGGATAAGTCCTATATTTGTTCTTGCACAAGTTGGGCAGGAAACCATCTTTGCACCAAAATTTCTAAGCTCAAGTGCTTTTAGTATCTCCTTTGCAACCCTTATTTCCTGTACAGGGTCATCGGTAAGTGATACTCTAATAGTATCTCCTATGCCGTCTTTTAAAAGTGAGCCTATTCCGATAGCCGATTTTACCGCTCCTGACAAAAATGTTCCTGCCTCAGTTACACCAAGGTGTAATGGGTAATCATACCTTTCACTCATAAGCCTGTATGCATCGATAGTCATATTTACGTCCGACGCTTTAAGTGATACTACTATATCATCAAAATCAAATTTGTTTAGTATGTCAATGTGCTTTTTTGCACTCTCAACTAAAGCCTCTGCGCAGACGTGATTATATTTAGCAAGAATTTCTTTTTCAACCGAGCCGGAATTTACTCCGATGCGGATTGGCACATTTTTCACCTTTGCCATATCCACTACTTTTTTTATGTTTTCCTTATCTCCAATGTTACCCGGATTTATTCTTACTTTATCTACTCCGTTTTCCATTGATAAAAGTGCCAATTTATAATCAAAATGTATATCTGCCACAAGCGGTATATGTATCTTCTCTTTTATCTCTCTTATAGCATTTGCACTTTCCACATCAGGCACGGCTACCCTTACTATTTCACACCCTGCCTTTTCAAGAGAAAGTATCTGATTTACTGTAGAGTCTATATCCTTTGTCTTGGTATTTGTCATAGACTGTATAGCTACATTTTGTCCGTTTCCTATAATTAAATTTCCTATTTTTACAC
>JAZQHY010000063.1:0-4778 GCA_045540815.1 Clostridia bacterium
GCTGAAAAATCAATACTATTTTATTTTAGAAATCGCCGTCAGCAAATTCATCAACGAAATCATCACCGTAAACAGGAACCTGTCCTTCAGCGTCGAACTCATTCGGTGTCATAATAACAATAACTTTGTCACCTTCAGATTCAACGATAAGCTCATCAGCCTCTGTGCAGACATTCCATCTAAGGTCAGCGTTTTCTTCTAAATTCTCTCTGAATTTCTTAACATTTGTGTCCTCGTCAAGAGTGAAAACGTAGCCGATAAACGGGATTGTGCCGATAGCAGGTCCGAACATTACGCCTTCCTTGAAGCCTGTGATTTCAGCGTTGCCAAAGCCGTTAAGCGCACCCTCTTCAACCGCCATGGTTGCACCCATAAATCCTAAGTTAGGATTAGTGAGTAAAAGATCAGCGATTTCCTGCGCGGATTTGTCAGCATTTTCCTCAAACGATACAACAAGTGGCTCGCCGACAGCACCGTAGGTAGGACGAGGTTCTTCACCACAAGCGCAAAGCGACATAATCATCATAACAGCTACTAAAAAAGCAAATATTCTTTTCATAGAAATTCTCCTTAATTTTATTATTTTCATTATAACTGCTTTTATCACTAAATACAACAGTACAGAAAAATTTTCTACAAAACCGAAACACAAGTTTATAAAAACATAAGCCCGCCTGCCATTTGACAAGCGAGCTTTGCTTCAAAGTAATTTATCCGTTAATATCATAAATAACGCCGACTCCGCCACCGTCCAAATCAGTAACGTCAATTTCAACAACGCTGTCGCTGATAAGTTCATAGCTGTAAGCGACCTTTATTGACTCGCCAGGTGCGATTTCAACAGTACCGTTCTGGTCTTCGCTAACTTCCTCTTCAGGGTAACCGCTCTCAAGTGAAGCGCCGTCCTGATAAGCTTCAGCAATAAAAGTCATATTAAACGATGTTGTCTCACTACCTGTGTTTTTGAAATCATAGTAAACTCTGATGAGATCTTCTCCTGAGAAGTTCTTTGTAAGCTCAAACTTTTCGATTTTTATCTCGTAAACCTCACCAAATGAATTGTATGTACCTTCTGACTTTATATCACCCATCCATTTTGGGTCGTCAACTTTAGCAAGTTTGAACTCACTCTTTGGTTTGCCCGGAAGATTCTTCGGGTCAAGGCTGATTGTTGTTACGTTTTCCTCGTCCTCGAAGTTTGAAATATTCACGCTGATAGCACCGCCGTCCTCTTTGAAAACAAACTCATACACGGCTCTGATAGTAACGCCAGGTCGAAGCTTTCTGTAGCTGTTTGGTTCTTCTTCAACAGTCATTTCAAAATCAGCAGTAGTCTCATCCAAATCGTAACCGTCCTGTGTCGCAGAAACGAAAAACAGCCAGTTTGCGTAGTTTGAATCTTCGCTTGTGTTTGTGATATCATACCATAATCTTACGGCAGGCTTCTCATCGTAATCAACGATTTGTTCCGCACCGACTACAACAACCTTGCACTCGTCAAGTACAATTTCTGTTTCTTTGAAACCGCCTGCACCTTTGTTTGTGTTATTGTCAGCAGGGTCTTTATCTGAACAACCGACAAGGGCAAAAACCATGAGTAATGCCATAAATAAAGCTAAAGTGGATTTAAAAATTTTCATATTAATCGTCCTTTCTGAAAAGCGTTTAATAGTTATCTCATATCATTAAAATCAATCGGGTCACCGCAGCACGGACAGAATTTCGGCACATTAGCTGTTGAAGCACTCTGCCATCCGCACTTATCGCAAACCACCATTCTCTGCTGAGGCTGAGCAAAACCGCCTTGTTGTGGTTGAGCGTAGCCCACCTGCTGTGGCTGAGCGTACTGTGGCTGTGCGTAGCCCACCTGCTGTGGCTGTGCGTACTGTGGCTGAGAAACACCCGCAGCATACGCCACACCCTGATTTATTGGCTGTGCATATCCCACCTGCTGTGGTTGAGCATACTGTGGCTGAGCATAGCCTACTTGCTGGTTAGAAAAAATATTCTGGATTTCCTGCGCCTGCATCTCGTACTGACGATATAAATCAGTCAGTCTGCTGTCAGGGCGCTGATTATATCCCGTAAGCTCAAAGCTAATCTCAGAAAAGTAAGGTGAATTCACACAAATATTCACCAGAAATTCATATTCTACTTCAAATCTTGGTGGATTGTAGCTTCTTCTGTTGCCGTTATCATCTTCGATGAAAATCTCGTCCCTGTTCTCTTTGATATCAATACTGCAGGACATAACCTGTGAAAAATCGATAAGGTCAGGATTCTTCTCTCTCCAGTTGTTTCCACTCTCAACACAGAACTGTCTTTTCGCTAAATCAACGTACAGCTTTTCACCACAACCATAAACTCTAGATGGGTTAAAATCTCGAAGTAGCACCTCGTTTTGAGCTCTATACTCAAGCTGTTGCCTAATCTCATCAACAGTAGAACGTTTTCTTTCGTTGAAAAGTGGTGAAAGCTTCTTGTTGCACTTTGAACAGATGTTGCCGTCTTCGACTTTTCTGTTACCTAAAAGTCCGATTTTCTCACCGCATATATCACAGTATTTCTTGTCAAATAATCCCATATACTACACTCCTTTATATATTCACCGCTCAAACACCTAAAAATAAAGAGCGGTATTTGTCGAGGCTATACTAATGCAAAAAATCAATATACTCATTACTGTATACTCTTTCTACACCTTTACAATTATATTATAATTGTAATCTTTTATTTGTCCCCACCCAAAAACCTCTTTTGGTGTGGGATTTTTCCTTGGTTATTTAAAAAAGTGTGGGATTTGGTGTGGGATAAAACACTAATACTATGATGTCATCGCATTTCATTTGGAAATTACCATTGATTAAATACTATTTTCAAAAATGTGGTATAATTATCCTGTAAAATAAAATCGAGGTAATTTATGAAACTGATAACAACCGATACTTAAAATCCTAAACTGAACATCACGGACAAATATATAATTATAAGTCTTGAAAGTGAGATAAAATAATTATTTGCTAACAATCAATAATCCCACACTTTCCCCCACTCTTTTTGGGGTAGGAAAACTGTGTGTTTTACTAAAAAGAAGGTTGACAATTATTTGAGGAGTGATAACATATACATGTAAAGATATTTGAGGCAAATACCTTTCAAATTTCATTTAGCGTACTATAATTTGTTTTTAGTCAAAATGGACAGGGAAATAAATTGTAGATAGTGAAGGAGGAGAAAAACAATGAAAAAATGGATAAGTGTGATTCTTGCAATTATGATGACAGTTTGTCTTCTTGCAGGATGCACAAACTCAGGAGGAACGGAAAAAACAAACGAACCTGCAGTAGAGGAAAAAGTAACCTTGAACAGTGGATACTGGGTTATTGAAACAATGACAATGGAAGGTACGGAGTTTACAAGTAAGGAAATCGAGGATATTTACGGAAAACTCGACACAGTAATGGCACTTAAGTTTTCAAAAGAAGGAAAAGTGAGCGGTGTTCTTTTTGCAGATAATTTTGACGCAACATATACAGGAACACTGGAAAAATTTGAAATCCAGCTTCCTGATGAAACACTTAAAGGTAGTTATTCAGAAGAAAAGATGACTATAACACTGCAAGACGGATCCAAAATGGTTCTTGCTTATCAGAAAGAGATGCCACATTCTATAGCGTCTAATCCTTGGTCAACATACGAACCGGAGTTTAGTGCAGAACAGACACGTGCGATGAGTAACTTTATAATGTATGGACGTTATTGGGTAGAAGATGATGTCATTTACGGACTGACACATTCAGCAGGATTACAGGGAGCGCTAGCTGCGACACCATTCTATATGAAAGGTGATTTCCCACAATTTAAAGAAGCAAAAATTCTTGATGACCGTGGAGCGCCTATGTATGTGAACAAAGTCGGAGATGTACTGTATTACGTTATGAACGGGGAAGAAATCTGCCGTATCAATGCAGACGGATCAGGACTTAAAACACTCTACAAAGGCGCCTGTGATTATATGCAAATCCACAATGACAGAATCTATTTTACAGATGGA
Source organism: Clostridia bacterium (assembly GCA_045540815.1). GTDB lineage: Bacteria > Bacillota > Clostridia > UMGS1810 > UMGS1810 > JAZQHR01. The sequence goes on from JAZQHY010000063.1 coordinate 4,055, forward strand.
AAATATCATTTTGTATCTACGGATATGGAAGGAAAAGACCTGAAAAAAGTAGTGGATAAAGAAATTTACTATCCGTATTTCATCAGTTCTGACTGGATAGTTTTCCAAGACGATGCAGACTCAGAATCATTACATTTATATAACACAACATTTGGTGAAGAAGTAAATATTACATATGTAAAGAGCTTCTCTCCAATTATGAACGGAAAATACCTCTACTATATTGATGCATCAGATGGTGATAATTATCTGTGCAGAATTGATATGAGTGATCCGGACAGATTCCTTTGTGAAAGAAGCGAAAAAACACTTTCCTTCGCCGATTATGTGATTGATGGTGAGGACATCTATTTTGCTAATGACACATGTGTAGCACTTGAAAAGTGGCAGGACGTCGAAATTACAGACGAAGTATTTGAAGAAATGGAAGTCTACTTGTCAGAAGATTATAACATCTATCACAAATATGACGAAGACGCTCTCATTATCGGAAAATACCTGATCAGCAACACAGAATCCGGAGCAACATCATTCAAATAAAACAGAAAACTCACTCAAGAAAACGAGTGAGAAAAGAAAAGCAAAAGTGCCGAGAAACCTTGATTTCTCGGCACTTTTTGGCGCGCTTGAAGGAATTCGAATCCCCGACCTTCCGCTTAGGAGGCGGACGCTCTATCCTGCTGAGCTACAAGCGCATATACGATACAATTCGAACTTATTACCA
>JAZQHY010000064.1:0-15832 GCA_045540815.1 Clostridia bacterium
AACAAAGTTCATCTGTGGTGAGCCGATAAATCCTGCTACGAATTCGTTACATGGCATATCATAAAGATGCTGAGGAGTGTCAACCTGCTGGATGAAACCGTCTTTCATAACAACGATTCTTGTACCCATTGTCATAGCCTCAGTCTGGTCATGAGTAACGTAAATAAATGTCGTACCGAGTCTCTGATAAAGCTTAGAAATCTCAGTTCTCATGTTAGCTCTGAGTTTTGCATCAAGGTTTGAGAGAGGCTCGTCAAGTAAGAATACCTTAGGATCTCTAACGATAGCACGACCGAGCGCTACACGCTGTCTCTGACCACCGGAAAGAGCCTTTGGCTTTCTGTCGAGGTACTCTTCGATACCAAGAATTCTAGCAGCTTCGCCTACTCTTCTAGCGATTTCTTCCTTAGGCATCTTTCTGAGCTTAAGACCAAATGCCATGTTATCATATACTGTCATATGTGGATAGAGAGCGTAGTTCTGGAAAACCATCGCAATATCTCTGTCCTTAGGAGCAACGTCATTAGCAAGCATATCGCCAATGTAGAGTTCGCCCTTAGAAATATCCTCAAGACCAGCGATCATTCTAAGTGTAGTAGATTTACCACAACCTGAAGGTCCAACGAGAATGATAAATTCCTTATCCTCAATCTCGAGGTTGAAGTCTGTAACTGCGGTTACACCGCCATCATAAATTTTGTAAATGTGTTGTAATGATACCTTTGCCATATAATAACCTCCAATAATAGCGTGCGGATACACGACTACCTATATCCAAGTAGTATTGTAGCACAAATCATTTCACAATACCACCTATTTTTTCACTAAATATTTGACCAAATTTTTATATAATATATCCATAAACAGAGATTACTATGTAAAAATTAGTCAGTTTTTTCATCAAATATTTGTATTATCTCACTTTCTGTCAGTTCACGCACCTGCGCCCTTTCCAAATCAGGGTCGAGCCTAAGCGAACCAATCCTCACCCTTTCAAGCTCCACAACAGTGTAAGAACACGCAAGAAACATCTTCTTCACCTGATGGAACTTACCCTCACAAATCTTAACCAAGGCTTTATTGTCAGAAAGCTTTTCAAAATACGCTTTAAGGCACTTTGTGCCATCGGCAAGAACTATTCCGTTCTCGAATTTCTCCTTAACGGTATCGTTAAGCGGTTTATCAAGGGTCGCTATGTAATGCTTGTACACCCTTTTGTTAGGTGAGAGCATTCTGTGAGCAAAATCGCCGTCATCTGTGATAATCAACAATCCCGTTGTATCTTTATCAAGTCTTCCCGCAGGAAAAAGAGTTTTTCTTTTAAACTTTTCGGGTAGTATATCAACAACGGTAGTGGCATTTCTGTCATTACTTGCCGAAAGCACGCCTTTAGGTTTATTCATCATATAGTAAACGTGCTTTTTGTAGCCGATTTTTTCACCGCATACAGTTATATCGTCTTTTTGAGGATCGACTTTTACATCGCTGTTCTTACAGATTTCACCATTTAAAAGTATCTCGCCTGACCTAGCCATACGTTTTATATCTTTTCGCGAGTAGCTCGTCTGGGTGGAAATCACCTTATCAAGTCTTTCCATATCATTCACCGAAAAAGGTATGGCTCTCACAGCCCTCAATCATAGTTGAGATATGTCCGCCTATGACCCTGTCTTCTAAAACCAGCACTGACATATACGCCTGTGCGTTATCAACCTCATAGTCTTTCAACTTATATATGTATAGCTTGCACTTTTCACCTTTGTACGGCTCTAAATCAAGCCCTTGAGTTTTCTGAACTTCATTGTACTTTGCATAAATTTCGTTAAACTCAATCGGCACATACATTTCCTGAAGACTGTAAAGCTCTTCAACCTCATAGGAAAACTGCTCGACAAATTCCTGTGCGTCCTCATCAGTTTTTACTACAGTAGTGTACTTGCCTTTTCCTTCTACCTCTATACTTTTCGGCGGTGTATACACAAAAGAGGATACACAAATAAAAGCTATAAACAGAACTAGCACACACGCTATTGCAAGCACTAAAAACTTCGCCTTTTTACTTTTCAACTTTGTATTTACTGTTAATGCAAACATAATACACCTCAAAACATATAACCTGTCCTAATATATGAATGTAAAACAGGAAGTATGCCGTAAACTAATTAAATCAATAAATTGTGTAGATTCTGTGGAGTATCGGCAAAAACCTTGCCCCCTGCATCTATCATATCAGTAAGTTTTCCGTAGCCGTAGGTTACACCAATAAAATCCACCTTACAATGCACAGCACCCTTAGCATCAAATTTTGTGTCGCCTATCATTACAACTTTCTCATCACCCTTCGCTTTAAGACAACCTAAAGCATACGGGATAAGGTCTTCCTTTTCTTTTCTCGAGCCGTCAATAGTAGAGCCGCAAACCTTATCAAAGCAATCATAGACACCAAGCATTTTCACAACCTCAGTCGCAATCGCCTCGTGTTTAGACGAACAAACAGCGAGCTTTATGCCGTTTTCTTTACACGCACACAACACTTCTTTTATCCCATCGAAGAGCTTGTTTTGTCTTAGACCATCGACATCATAAAGCTTGACGTAAATTTCAACAGCTTTCTGAGCTTCATCGGGATTTAATCCGCACAACTTCTGGAATGTAAACAAAAGCGGTGGTCCAATATACTTGGAATAATCGGACAAATCAGGGTGTGGTTTTTCCATCTTATCAAGAGTTTTCATCAAACAATACTTTATTCCCTCGGCACTAGCTGAAATAGTGCCATCAAGGTCAAAAAGTGCTATATCGTATTTGCTCATTTCTATCCCCTTAAAAAATGTCTTTATTTTCAAAAATATTTATGTTATACTCTAATTTATTATAATACTACAAAAATCTTTTTTGAGCAACACCTCAAAGAATGGAGTAAAAAATGAAACTTGGAATCGTTATTTACCGACCTGTTTCATATATCTCCGCATAAATGCTTGTATTTTAATATACGAACACAATAGGGATTTTCTTTAGATTTCTTACGTTATGTATTTTCATATAAATTTATATATTTCACGCAAAAATGGCACTCGTTGTGGCACTCGATAAAATAACAAAACAAAGATAAAATAAGAAGTCCTATATAGCTAAATTTGATATTAATTCAAAGCTTTATACAAATAAATCCGACCCCCGAAAGTTAGAATTAAAAACTAACTTATGGAGGTCGGTATTTTTATAGCGAAATATAGTTATGAATTCAAGAATAACATCAGATATAACTGTTACATTAGTTAATTAATGAACCACACTTATAGAGAGTTATTTCAAACTTTCCCATAATTGTTTTACTTTCTTGAACGTTATAGGTTTCTTTATGTGTTTTGGAAGTTCTTCTATTTCATTGTCGTTAAAGTAATAATAAACAACACTTTTGATTTTTGGATTTTGGTTTATCATTATAAACAAATGCTCATCGTTGTTAGGAGATAAGCCAAGCATTTCTAATGTTCCTGATATATTAGAAAACGCTTCTTTACAGTTTTGCATATCAGGTTCAATTAAATCTCCGTATTTATCAAGCCAATACCAGCTCATAATAGAATTACTGTAAATGTGGTCTAGGTTAGGCATCATAGAAGCAATTTTTTTCTGACACTCTTCCACATGAGAAGCGTAGTATTTACTGCTTTCATTGTATTCAGGAGCTAGTTTATCAAACTCACCATGCAGATGAAAAATCTTTTCATTATTACCCAATGCTTTTTCAATATTGTAGTCATAATTAAGTGTAAATATATAGTCAAAACTATCAAGAAAAGCTGTTGCTTTTGGATAAAAATTCTTATGTACATTATTAATCTGTCCGTTATTAAAAATACCATCAACTATCATTTGTCTTAAGAAAGTAAATAATGTTTTACGATAATATTCGCTTAATTCTTCTCCGTCAGTTTCTTTATACATATTGCAAAAAATCTCCGCAGCTAAAAAATAGTCCTCTAAAAAAACGGATGTAACTGTGCTTGTTTCTGGATAAGTTCGTTTAATACGCTCTAATTCCATAAGCATAAACAAACCATCTGCATATTTGGAAAGTTTACCTGCTTTTATTTTGTTAATAACATCAACTAATCCATCCAATATTCCAAATATTTCAGATTCAGATAATTCATTATCAGCTAGACATTGATACTTTTTAGAGTGTATGTTATCAACAACTCTTTTCATTATTGAGGAGCTAGAATAATTATCATAACCTCCGAATTCGATGTTGATTCCGTTTCCTATTAAAATGTTTTTACTCATGAATATTATCCTTTCTTTTTATGATTATCATTTAACGTTTTTTGCTTGAGAAGTGTATTTTCGATATTATCGTATTGTTCACGGATTTTGAGTTCTTTCAAATAATCATTTTTCCTGATACCATTTTTATATATAAATATATCTAGCTCTCGCCCTTTTGTTGATTGTTCTTGTTCGCTTTTGACCTTTTCTTCCATAATCTTTAAAAATATATCAGGTGAATTCTTATATGTCATAAGAAGCATTTCAAACTCTCTAATATTTACTAACCAGTAATTATAATCATTTTCGAGAGATTTATCTAAATCAAAGAGTTCAGATAAACATTCCGCTTTATAATAATCCTCATATACCAAAATTATTTTTATCGGTTTAGGAACATTGAGGTCGTTCTGGGTTTCGCTTAATTGACGAACAGCCTCTCCCCAGTTTTTTAGTATGTGTTTTTTCATAGCTTCAACATCAGGCTGATTTTGCTTTATACCTAACAATGAGATTGCAGACTTTTGCTCTACTATGAATGTGTAATCACCAATATTAATTAACCAATCAGCACGTTTTCTTTTATTGTCTTCCTCTATATGTTTAAATTGACTAGGATTTAAGCAATATTCAAGAAGCTCTTCAACATACATTTCAAAATATACACCAAAAGCATTTATGAATTGTTGGGAGTTTTTCTTTTGATACTTATTTCTAATAATCCAATAATTAGAGTTTACAAATAGACTTTGCATAAGATGTGGGTTTGATGATATATAATAATCGTTTATTTTAATAATTGGTTTTGAATAAAGAAGCTGTCGCTTCAGTTTACTGTTTCTGAACTCTTCAATAGTTGTACAGTTCAAATTCATTACTTTTAAAATATTTTCATAAGTTAATATTGAACTTTTAAAATCCGTTGGTATATTTTTAGAATTAATAATGCCCTTTGATGTATTAAACATTAAAAATACAACAAATAAAACCAATGAGTATTCTGATGTAGAAAAATTTAAAGATTCAGAGAATTCTTTCATCACATCTACATTGTAAATGTTTTTTGGGTGTTGTCTCTTCGATACTACATCTAAAATGTATTTTTCACGAGCAAAATCATCTTTAAAAAAGTAACTTGTTTGAAATTTCTTTTGTTCTCCGAAAAAGGCATACAAACGTAACCATACATCTGATTTTTTAATTTTATTTTTCTCATAAGAATCTACATAATCATTATATAAAGCAACTAAATGCAAAGCTTCTTTTTGAGTTATACTTTCCTTGCCATAATCACACTTAGTAACTATATCATAAAGCATATCTATCAGCCATGTTTGCACTAAATCAGCTGTATGTTTAACTACTTGTTTGTTTATGATTATTTTGTAATTAACTTTCTTCGCTAATTTTCCCATGCTATCATCTGGGTTTGTAAATACATCATAGGAAAAACTACTTATTGTTACTATCATAGATTCAAGGGTAAAATTTGAAGCGTATGTAAAAAAAGCGTGTGGTACTTTTGCTTTAATAACTATCACCTACCTTGTGCTTTGTTGGTGTTATTCTAACCTATTATAAATTATATCACATTAGTTTATATTCTACAATTATGTACACATAAAATAGCAAATCCCTAAACTTCAAATCAAAATGAGGTTTAGGGATTTTTTCTTGGTGTATGATTTTGTTTTAATACCATTTACTCTGGTTCGTGTTCAGATGTATCCATATTTTTTAAAGCATACTCACAAGCCTGTATAACAAAGCTTGAAAAAGTTACATCTTGGTTTGTTATTACAGCTTCTATTTCTTCGATAAGTGGAAGCGGAAATCTGATAGTTTTATTCTCTGATTCTTTTCTGTTTGGTTTTAATTGAAATGCCATTTGAACACCTCCTATAATACTATTATATTGCATAATAGAAGAATAATAAGCACTGAGAAACGCACATTGAGTTTGCAAGGCAAAATATATTGCAAATTTTAGGTTATTGATATATAATATCAGTTAATAGGGATTAAGAACGAATAAACAGATATTATCCCGAATAAAGCAAACAGAAAATCCAAAGGAGAATGGAAATGAGAAAAAGAATAACATCAATTACAACCGTTATGGTATGTGCTCTTATGCTTCTTACAGGTTGCTCAGGTAAGATAAGCAAAGAAACTGTAAGACAGGATATTGAGCCTATTGTGAGCGAAATTTTATCAAGCGACCAAACAATAGACGATATTGAAATCTTAGAATACAAGTCTGATGAAAAGAAAGACACTTCTATATCAATCAAAGTTATGTCAAGTGATGATGTAGCTGAGTATACAGACTACTTTATGGCTACATATCTTTATTCAGCAGACAAAGAGTATGTTTTCGATACCGCTTTTCAGGTAGACAAAGACAAGTCCACAATTACTCCGATTAAAGGTGTAAATCAGGATATTATTACTTCATCACTGAAAGACACATCTATTGGTGTAAATGAGGAAACTTGGTACTTAAACGATGTAACAGACGTAACAATAGAAAGTCAGGATACAAACCTTAAAGAAAAGACAGACACAGTTACAATTTCTTTGACAGTAAATGATAAAGTACAGCAAGCAAAAGGCAAATTGAAACTTGAATATGAATTTACTAACAAGTGGGAATTAAATACCGTTTCACAGGACGGAGAGTTTACTGTTTCTGATAAACCTGAGTGTGCTTTAGAAATAACAGATGAAGATTTATTAGCTGAGTTGGTAAAAAACGAAGTAACTGTATGTGCCGACACTTCTAATAGTCAGACTTTGACTATGACAGAAGCTGAGATTTCAGATTTTGAGGTATACAAAGAAAACGTAGAAGCTAGAGGTTCAATAAGAAGATACTTCTGCAAAACAACATTAACAAAACCAAATGCCAAGATTTCTCTTGACGCTCAGATTATGTATGATTACGAGGGCAGTTGGTTGCTTCAACCTGTTGTAATCACCGCCAAAGTAGAGTCAATAGACATTGAGGGCGAATGGAACGGAACATATACTGGAACTCCTTTCAGCGGAAAGGCTTCTCTTGACATTGAAGAAGTCACAGAGGACGGAAAAGTTAAGGGTGTTTACAGCTATACACCTGACACAATTACAAAGAACAGCCAAGCAGGAAGTTATAAAGTGTCAGGTACTATTGATATGACAAGCCTTACAATGAAATTAGAAGCAGGAGATTGGGTGGTTAAAGATTCAAGTGCTCTTTCTGTTACCAAAATTGATATAACTGCTGTTATGGATTTAGAAAATGCAGAAATTGAGGGATTAGGACAGGAAACTTCTCCGTTTGTTGTAAAAAAATAAAGGTAGAAAACAGGAGATAACAAACTATTATGAATAAAGGTAAAAAAGTAGCCATAATCGTAGGTGTGGTTTTAGCTATAATCATATTGCTATTGTCATTGTCTTTCGTCTTTTTCAGCGGAAAAGATAATAGCAATAATGACAACAAAAACAATTACAGCGACAATGTAAAAATCAAAGATAATGTAAACATAATTACATCTGAAACAGACATTGATTTTCAACCGAAAAATGTTACGGAAGATTCAATATCTTTTACCAGTAACCCTAAATATAAAACTGGTGATATTATAGTTGCTGGCATAATCGACTCTGCCCCAAATGGTTTCATTCGCAGAATAACTGGTGTAACAAAATCAAATGGTGTTTATGAATATCAAACAGAATATGCTGTTTTAACAGATGTATTTGAGGAAGCCCATATTATTAAAACATTCGTTATAACTGATGAAGAAGTCAAAAATATGGACGAGATTGATAACGGCGTTATGACATTAAATTTATCTACTGCCACCAACGACCCAGTTGTTCAATCACTTGCATATACCAACAATTCTAATTTGAAGATTAATAAAACTTCTGCTGTGAAAATCAAGCCGAGTGAAAACGGATTAGGTGTTATGATAGAGCTTGACGACAAAATGGGAGAAAGTTTGCAAGTTAATGGACAAGTAGAAGTTGACACCTATTTTGAACTGAAAATTGATATTGAAAATGGAGAAGTAGATTTTGGAATGGCAGTTCATACTGATACAAGTGGCGAATTGTTTGTAGGACTCAAAGAAGAACTGTTTGATAAAAACGATAAAGACAACTTTAATGGTGAATACGAAAAGGAAATTATAAGCAAGTCATTGCCAAATATTCAATTTTCCATAGGACCTGTGCCAGTAGTTATCACAAATGATTTTGAATTGTCTGCTGAAGTTTCTGCACAATTAGAAGGTCAGATAGGTACAACAGTAGGTGTAAACGCTGAACGAGTATCAGGATTTGAATACAGTAGTAAAACCGGAAAAATCGTTGAAATCAACGAAAAGAATTATCTCTCTGATGGTATAGAGTGGAAAACAGAAGCAAAAGCATCAGGCGAGTTAGAAGCAGGGATTTACGCACACTTGGTAACAAAGCTATACGGAAGCACAGGAACAGATTTATCTGTCGGAATCGCAGGTGATGTTGATGGAGAGCTTGCTTTAGGTATTGACGAAAAATCCGAACCGACATTGTATGGCAAGTTAGCATTGAGTGTAGCTCCAAAAGCAAGCGGTAAAATAGTCGTTACTGTCCCAGTTGTTGATTATGATTTAGTGGAAGCAGAAATATTTAAAGTCACCCTCCCTGCTTTTTGGGAGAAAGAATGGGAAGTTGCTAACCCAACACCCCTATCAACGCAAAGTACATATATAACCAAGTTTGGGCAAACTAATGCTATCACATATCCTTCGTTTTTATTTGATTATTCTAATAATTGGACTATAACAAATGAAGAAGTAACTCCTACAAGTGAGCTTGTCACTTTAGAAAATGACAATGGTTCGAGAATTGATTTTTTGCATATTAGTGACAGAAATATTGGTGGTGGTAGCAATACTAATATGTCAAAAGTTAAAGTATCTAAAATAGCTGATTCACAATTCGTACCGTCTTATGTTCAAGGCACCGACCATTCAGACCTAGGCAAATTTATGGTTGCTGAACTCAAAACAATAGGTATATTAGATATGAGAACAGACTCTGATTATAGAAAAGTTGACGGAAATGTGTCCTATGCTGTATTACCGAAAACCGAAGAAGGTATCAGAGAAAATGTAAACAAAGCTACTTCGGGCGAATTTGTATTTTGGTATAGCGGAAATGTTTCTTTTACAGGACAGCTTTCAGATAACTATACTGAACAAGAAAAAGAAGAAATGATTGCAATACTAAGCAGTTTTAGAGCAGAATATTAGAGTAACGTAAAATTTAATATGAAATGGAACAAGCCGACAGCACTATAAAAAAGTCTGTCGGCTTTGTTTATTATAGGGTGGGCGGAGGGAACAAAAAATAAAAGGGAAGCTGACCGCTTCCCTAACCTATTTAATCTTGTAATGCAAGCTGTTTTTCGGGTTTCTTTTGATAACTCTGAGAGCCGAACATATCACGGATTTCATCAAGAGTAAGTTCTCGCTTGCCTTTCTTTTTGTATGGCTCGGTGTGGAAATACCAAGCCTGTTTTTTATGAGCGTATCTAAATTTAAGCTCTTTTAATATATTTTTGTGTTCTTTTGTGTTGCCTGTCACCCAAATCCACGAGCCACAAATTTCAACCAGTATATTTTTAAGTGGTGTTAGCACTTCAATTATATGTATGAATTCTTCTGCTGTTTCGGTGCTTTCTTTGGTGTAGGTTTCACCTTCTGAATTTCTGTGAACATTTTTCAGCTTTTCAAAGAGCAATTCATACTCATTGTTGATTTCTTGCATATCAGCTGTGTTTCCGCCTAAATCAGGATGATTTTGCATACATAGTTTTTTGTATTGTTCTTTTAATTCTGAAAGTGTTGTTGGATTATTAAACCATTTCATTTCTGTTTTCTCCTTTAATTCATTAAATTTGATATTCGATAATAAGCTCTGATTTCGGTGGGGTTTCACCGATTTTTAAATTGTCACGATATTATTTCTCCTTTCTGAATTTTGAAATATTCGCCTAAAAAGTCTTCAATCGTATGGGGTTTACAATCGTAAAAAATAAAAATTTGATATTTAATGTCAAATAGCAAGTAATAACGATACGCCGTCAGGGCAATGTTTGATATTCAATTTCAATTTTTAAAAATGCGATAGTAAATCCTACGATGAAGATTTTTATGAATAGTCAATACAGAAGAAAAAATAATCAAAGCGTGACAAAGCCATAAAATCGGATATAAAAATAATCTCCTTATAAGCATAAAGTTCATAAGGAGATATACCTACAAAAAAGAAAACCGCCAACACGAATTGTGTTGACGGTGGGGAGTTACGAATTAACCAAAATATGGCGACAACTCAGAGCAAGCCCATGCTTCTATATCCTTCTTTACATTCATAGACAACTGACAAAGCCTTGCAAAAAAGAGATTGAGCTCTCGCTCACCTTTGATTTCAAAGTGTCCGTCATCATTCATAAAACCAATGTCAGGGGTATGCAAACTTGAAAGAAATTTGTCATTGTTATTAATGATAGGGTCAATGTACCTATCTATAGCCTGCATAAATGAAGCATAGATGTTTTGTGGCAAGAATGGTTTCATATCCTTAATCTCACAAATATTATTGGAGATTAATTCTGTATCACTGAGATTTTCAGGTTTAATACATTCTAAAAGTTTTAAGTATAGTTTTGTGATTATTAATTTTTCTATTAACATAAATTTCATTTTAATTCAATCCTTTTTAAATTTTGTATTTGTAAGTGTTTGGATCCGTTCTCTTACAATAAATATTATACAAACAAGGAAATAATAGTTCTATTGTTAAAGTTTAAAAATTTTTGGGATAGATTTACCTAAAAATTATAGTGTATCCGTATCAGCTATTTGAGGGCTACATAAATACTTTTTTTGAATTTCAGATAATTGATATGCATAATACGAAGAAGCTCTATTTATTTCTTTATGCATTTCAAAAGGAACATCGCCATTCTCATACCTTTCTATCATTTCTCTTGATTTAGATAAATCGTATTTAATTATATTCTGAACCCTTTTACCCAAAGAATCTTTTTGATAAAAGTAATCAATTAAAAATGGTATGATTTTTGGGATTATCAAATCATTTTCTAAGAACTTATCATTAAATGGATTATTAATAGCTGTGGCTTTTTTATCGTCATTCTTTTTAGGAGCATTTTTGATAACAAAAAAATCGTTATCAATATAATTAATAATGATTTTATTAAACCTCTGACGATAATCAGGGAGTGTATATAAAAACTCAATAGCTTGTGTTCTCTGTCTATCGTAATATTCTTGAGAATGTATAGTAACACCATAATATTTTTGAATAGAAGTACTATCCATTTCTTTTGGGATGATTTGTCTATAAATCGATGATATTGCGTAGGGTATAAATTCGCAAAGAATATCCTCAAAAACAAAATTATTTATTTTATATATGTAGTTGGTATTATTATACACGTCATCAGATTTTGAGTACGTTTTTAAAAAATCTTCTTTTATTCTTTCTTCGTTGTTAATCAAATCTAATAACATAAATTTATGTAGTTGTGGTAAATAGCTTCTTATCTCAGCCTCGTTACCCCAAATAATGTCATTCTTTTTCTCAAATTTTAAAACAGAAAAAATTCCATAATCGTCCTCTTTTTCACCTATAGCAGAACCATTAATTAAATATTTATTATTTTTATTCCTAATATTATTCATAATATCAGAAATAAGAGGAGTATTAGAGGGAAGTATTCGAGCATAACTTAATTTCATTTTTAATTCTTTTTCTTTGAATTCTTCGTATTCGTTTTTTATTTGTTTGTTTGCGACTTCTACATTAGCTTCTTCAGTTTTAATATTTTCCTGTTCAACCTCATTGTTTTTTTGGTTAATAAGCACGTTGGTATTATTTATTTTATTTGATTTTATAACTGCTTTTTTAATAATCTTTTTGCTTTTTACAAGCTTAAGGTTTTTCTCCTTTATTTTTTGATTATATTCTAATACGGATTCATTATATCTTGTTATATCGTCAACAAGACTATCGTATCTTGATTTTATCCTTTTACTGCAATTATCCATTAAAAAATTGGTTAATGAAGGTAAAAGGTTTTCTGTCGATAACTGTGGTTTCTCATAAAGTTTCATAGTCACATCTCCATTAGGTAAAATATTTAAAAAATAATCAAATATCACTTAATGATTTCCCTAATATTATATCATACAATAGGTAACAGAAGCAAGATATAAATACAGTTTTACTGTACTTGCTTCATATATGCATGCATAGAAATCCACAAGTTATCAGAAAGGAGAAATTATGGCTGATATTATTAGCAGAATGAAATTTGACACTAAGTGTCTCGGCAGGGATTTGATGGCTCTATCTTCAAAGCCTGTGTATGTATACGAGAACGGAAAAAGAGTTTCAGATGAAGTAGTTGCATTTAAATATGAAATTCTTTGTCCTGCACTTGGTTATGAAAAACTTGCGGTGAAAGTTGATGCTTCCGCCAAACAGTTGGATGTAAGCGAAGATAATCCTTTGGAAGTTGAGCTTATTGGCTTAGAAATGTGTCCTGTTTGGACATCAAACGGCTACATTGTACGAGCTACTGCAAAGGGTATCAAAGCGGTTGAAAGCAAAAATTAACTACTGACAGGAAAGCTGTCATTGAAAACGCTCCCTAGAGCGTTTTCAATGACGGCTGTGCCTAAAGGGTAAGTATTACCCTTTAGGCACAAATGTCACAAGCGAGGTGAGAAAAATTAGTAGGGATATACAATGTCGGAAATGGCTTTTGACGATTAATAATCCTGACGAGCATAATTTTAGTGAAAGTGAGATTGAAAAGATACTAAATACGTTCAAGTTCAGATATGCTTGCCTTAGCCGAGAAATCGGTGAAAATGGCACACCGCACATTCACTTGTTTATTTATGCAAACAGCAGAATCCGTTTTTCTACAATAAAAAAACGATTCACAACTGCACATATCGACAAAGCCTATGGTTCGGTTGCCGACAATATTGCTTACATAACTAAAACAGGAAAATGGGGAAACACAGATAAAGCCGAAACAAGTGTTGAGGGAAGTTTTAGAGAGTACGGAGAAGCCCCCTCTGAACTTGAAGAACACTCCCCTGAGTTATCACAAATTCTTGATGATATTGTTTCGGGATTATCTACAAGTGAAATCATAACCGAATACCCACAACACATTTTCAGAGCAAATGCTATTGATACTGTCAGACAAACTTTTCTTGCCGATAAGTACCGAGAGCGTATGCGTAGCGTTTGTGTTACCTACATACACGGAGCAAGCGGTGTTGGTAAAACAAGAGGGATATATAAACAATTCCCTGCGGAAAGCATTTGTAGGATTACAACATATCCCAAAAACGGCATAAAGTTTGATTCCTATTCGGGACAAGATGTGCTTGTCTTTGAGGAATTTGCTTCTCAGATTCCTATTGAAGAAATGCTGAATTTCTTGGATGTTTACCCTTTAATGTTGCCTGCACGATACACAGATAAAGTGGCTTGTTATACCAAAGTTATATTTACAAGCAACTTACCGCTTAATAAACAATATGTACGGGAACAAGTTGAAAAGCCGAAAACCTACAATGCCTTTTTAAGGCGAATAAATTATGTAGTCGAGTATGACAAAAAGGGGCATGCAAAAAAGAAAACTTTACACAAGGAAGTGAAACTAGATGAAGATACTTAAATCCATAAACTCTGTTCGCTTATTAACAGGTATTAAAAACATTTGGAGCAAGAAGTGGAAATCTGCGTTTCCTATCCTATTCTTGGTCGCTGTGTTTTTTGCTTGGTATATGACAAGAGATAGCATACTTAAAATTACATCCTCTGCTTTATCAACGTTTTTATTATGGGGATTTAGCTTAGTAATGATAGCTATTGCAGTTATTGGTGTACTTCTCATTGTATCAATATTAGGTACACCATTATCAGCAAAACGAGTTGAAATGTGTCTTTACAATGTCGGCTTTAAAGACAGAGCTGGAAACACACCTCTTTTGTTATCGAGATTTAGAGAAGCAAAAGCCGAAGTGTTGGAATTTTACTCCCCTACTATTCCCATTACGGAATACGAGAAAAAACTATCTGATATTGAAACGGCTCTTAATGTCCGTATAGTGAGTGTTGATTCAGGCAAAGATTTTCAACACGTATTTCTAAAAACTATAACTACAAGAAAGGATTTACCACAAATGATTGAATGGAATAATAAACTATTGACAGATAACGAAAGTGTTTTATTACTTGGCGAAAGTCACCTTGATACAGAAAAGGTAGACTTAAAAGTTACTCCCCATATTCTTATTGGCGGTTCGTCAGGTTCGGGCAAGTCTGTCTTGCTCAAATTGTTGTTAATGCAATGCGTTGAAAAAGGCTTTGAAGTTCACGTAGCCGATTTTAAAGGCGGTGTTGATTTCTGCGGAGTATGGCAGAGAAAGTGTAACATAGTTACTCAACAGGAAAAGTTGATTAATTGCCTTGAATACATCGTTGATGAACTGAACAGCAGAAAGCAATTATTTTTTGATTGCGAGTGTGCAAACATTGAAACATACAACAGGAAATGTAATTGTACTTTCAAAAGGGTAGTTTTTGCATGTGATGAAATAGCTGAACTTCTTGACAAAACAGGCTTAGACAAGGAAAGTAAATCTGAGGTTGCAAAAATTGAAAGCCTATTATCCACTATCGCAAGGCAAGGACGAGCTTTTGGAATACATCTTATTTTAGCAACCCAAAGACCTGATGCTGATGTTCTCAAAGGTCAGATAAAAAACAACATCGACTTTAGAATTTGCGGTAGAGCTGACAAGGTGCTTTCTCAGATTATTCTTGATAACTCTGACGGAGCTGAAAAAATCCCAAAGGACAAGCAAGGTATATTCCTTACAAATACAGGTGTTTTATTCAAAGCCTATTATTTTAACGATAATGAATGGTGATTGTATGGAACAAAATGTACCAATTTGGGAAAAAGCTAATTTAACTATTGTCGAAGCATCAAAGTATAGCAACATAGGACAAAACAAACTTACAGAGCTGATGAAAGCCCCTAAATGCCCTTTTGTCTTATATGTTGGCAGAAAGAAATTAGTTAAACGAAAGGAATTTGAAAAATTCATTAATCAAAATGTCGTCTTATAATAGCTTTAATAAAAACAATGTAATAATTTCAATTTTCTAATTGAATTTGAAGCCCCATTATGGTATTATATATAGTGCTATATTGGGGCTTCTTTTTGAAAGGAGCTTACTATTATGGGAAAGGATTTAAAAGGCAAAGAACTTGGCGAGGGAATTTATCAGCAATCAAATGGCACATACTGTGCAAGATTTGTTGACAAATTCGGCAAGCGAAAATCTAAACGCTCAAAGAAATTACAAGAGGTTAAACAATGGCTTGTAGATACAAGATACATTGATGAACATAGTGACCTTGAACACGCTTCTAATATGATAGTTGATTATT
>JAZQHY010000065.1:0-74785 GCA_045540815.1 Clostridia bacterium
TTTACCTGTACCGTGTGGTAGTACTACCGCACCTCTAACCTGCTGATCGGCATGTCTTGAGTCAACGCCCAATTTAATGTGAGCCTCAACAGTTTCGTCAAATTTTGCTTTAGATGTTTTCACAACTAAATCAAGTGCTTCAGCTGTATCGTAAAGTTTAGTCTTTTCGATAAGTTTTGCACTTTCCTGATAAATTTTACCTCTACGCACTAGAAATTTCCTCCTTCTGTGGTTAATCGGAATGACCTTAATTTTTATTCATTCCTCCCACTAAATAAAAGCACCTAAAATTAGTCTTCTACGACAATACCCATACTTCTTGCAGTACCTGCTATCATACTCATAGCAGACTCAATAGAAGCAGCGTTAAGGTCTGGCATTTTCTGTTCAGCAATCTGTCTTACAGCATCTTTGCTGATAGTAGCAACCTTAGTTTTGTTAGGTACTCCTGATCCGCTTTCAATCTTACAAGCCTTCTTTAGCAATACTGCTGCTGGTGGAGTCTTTGTGATGAAAGAGAATGTTCTGTCCTGATATACAGTGATAACAACTGGGATAACAAGACCAGAATCCTTTGCAGTCTTTTCGTTAAATTCCTTACAGAACTGCATAATGTTTACACCGTGCTGACCAAGTGCAGGACCAACTGGTGGTGCTGGAGTAGCTTTACCTGCCTCAATCTGAAGCTTAATGAAACCCATTACTTTTTGTGCCATTACGAACACCTCCTTAGAACAAATGTGGTAAATGGCGGATAAATAAAATTATCCTCCCACTTTATAATAAACGGCTAAAATCCGCTATTATCTATATAACTTCAACGTGATCAATCTCAAGCTCAAGAAGAGTCTTTCGACCAAACATAACAACCTCAACTTTAACCTTGTTTTTGGCATTATCTATTTCAGATACAATACCAATCTGATTTGCAAATGCACCTTTAGCAATTCTGACATTGTCGCCAACAGAATAATCCGCAACAATCTCGCGAACATCAACACCAAGTGCATCAACCTCATCTTCAGTTAAAGCAACAGGCTTAGAACCAGGTCCAACAAAACCTGTAACACCTGTAGTATTTCTTATAACATACCAGGTTTCATCTGTCATAACCATCTTGATTAGAACATAACCCGGGAATATTTTTCTAACTACAGTTTTTTCCTGGTCATCCTTCTTCTCTACCACTTCTTCGGTAGGAACACGAACATCTAAAATGAGCTCATGAAGTTTTCTGTTTTCAATTATCTTTTCAAGATTTGTTTTAACCTTATTTTCATATCCGGAGTATGTATGAACTACATACCACTTTGCATTTTCTGCCATATTAAAACTCCCGGCCTCCTTTTAAAGAATTAAAACAACAATTAGTTAGCAAGGAATCTGAATAATCCAAACTGGAAAATCAAATCAAGCACCCAAATAACAATACCAATTACTAAAACTGTTGCAAGTACAACTAAAGTATTGTTAAAAACGTGTTTTCTTGATGGCCAAACTACTTTTTTCATTTCAGACTTTGTCTCTCTGAAAAATTTTGCTATACGACCAAATAAACCAGTTTTTTTCTTTGCGCCAACTGCTTCTGCCATAGTATTCACCTCAACTTATGGTAACACGCTATATGAAGCGTATCCTCGATTTATAACCTTGCACGCATATATACCTATATATATGCGCACCTGACATAACAAAAATTATTTTGTTTCTTTGTGCAAAGTATGTTCTCTGCAGAAACGACAATATTTCTTCATTTCTAGTCTGTCAGGATCGTTTTTCTTATTCTTCATAGTGTTATAATTTCTCTGTTTGCAATTGCTGCATGCTAAAGTTACTCTTGTTCTCACTTTAAGCACCTCCTTATAGTATTGCTTGACATAATATATATTTTTAATACAAAAAAATTACATAAAAAAAAGACATATACGTCGGCATATAACACTATACCATACGCAAACTGAAAAGTCAATACTTTTTTTACAATATCTTGTATTTTTTTAAAAAGGCTCCAAACATTTTGTAGTTTGAAGCCTTGTTTAATTAAAGTATGCTGTCTAAATCTATACTCTCTGGGTCTTTATTTTCAGGTTTTGTATTACTGTCGGGTTTTTGTTCATCCGGCGGAATTACGATAGAACCATCACCTGTGTTTTCTTCGCCTTCCATGCCCTCTTCGCCCTCGGTGTTTTCTTCCTCTTCAACCTTGTGCTTTGTGCCATCGCAATATCCGGACGGTGCCTTACCCTTTGCAAAGTATTCTAAAACGGATTTACACTCTTCGCCTGCGAGTTCTCCACTCTCGGTACAGATATAAGCACTCTGTACATTTGAAGGTCTTGTAAATGTTTTGCTCGCAAGTCCGGAATGCACTTTAGTCATAACCTTTTTCCAAAGTGTAAGTGCAGGATTCGCACCAGATACAACAACTGTTTTAGGTGTATCATATCCAAACCATACCGTACCTGTATAGTACGGAGTATATCCCGCAAACCATCTATCATAGTCATCATCGGTTGTACCAGTTTTACCACAGGTATCCATACCGGAAATTTTAGCCCCTACTCCCGTACCATAGTCAACTACACTCTTTAAAAGCTGTGTAGTGAGGTACGCAGTATCCTCTCTAAACGCTGAATTTACTTTCTGGTCTTTTTCTAAAATAACTTTATCCTCTGCGTCGAGAACTTTCAAATATGTTATAGGCTCCATATAAATACCGCTGTTTGCTATTGTATTGTAAGCAGCATTAAGCTCTATAACTTTAAGTCCGTTAGTAAGACCTCCAAGAGCAAGCGATGAAAGGTTTTTATCAGTATATACTTTATTTCCTTTCTTCTCTCCATCGACAACTGTTGAAAAATGAAGTCTGTTTTTCATATAATCATAAGACCTTGATACACCTAAATCATCAAGCACCTTTACAGCCGGAATGTTGCTTGAAAGCTCAACAGCTCGTCTAACCGTCATATTACCATAGAAACCATCGTAATAGTTTTTAGGCGACCAACTTCCATAACTTACCGCTTCATCATTTATAACAGTGGCATTCGTTATAACTCCTGTATCAAGCGCCGGTGCATATACCGCAACAGGCTTTATTGATGATCCAGGCTGACGATTTGTGTGAGTAGCACGATTTAAAACTCTGTCTTGTGTCTTCTCACCGCGGCCACCAATTATACCAACGACTTCTCCCGTAGTAACGTCTGATACAACCATCGCAGCTTCCGGCTTTACATCACCTGATGTTTTAGGATAATTCGCCTCGTTTTCAAAAACTTCCTCCATAGCATTCTGAACTTTAGGATTAACCGTTGAATATATCTTAAGTCCTCCGCCATATACCATTTGAGTAGCCACTGTTTCCGAATAACCCTTTTCAGACTGCAGGTCCGCTATTACATCTTCTATAACCTGGTCTACAAAATATGACTGGTTGCTCAGCACCTTTTTCTTTCCTGCGTTTGAGAAATCCAGTTCTTCAGCTACAGCCTCGTTATATTCTTCCTGCGTGATGTACTCATGTTCAAGCATCTTGCTTAAAACAAGAATCTGTTTATCTTTATTAGCCTCGGGGTCAAGAAGCGGGTCAAACTTACTTGGATACTGTGTTATGCCTGCAATGCAAGCGCATTGTGCAAGTGATAGTTCATCGGCTGATTTACCAAAGTAGAAGTTTGATGCAGCTTCAACGCCGTAGCAGCCTTCGCCAAGATAAATTGAATTCATATACATTTCGAGTATTTCGTCTTTTGAAAGCTTTGTTTCCAACACAAGCGCACGGATAATCTCACGGAACTTACGCACATAGCTTCGTTCCTTATCGCCTGTAATATTTTTTACAAGCTGCTGTGTTATAGTGCTTCCGCCATACGTTGACTTACCAAAAAGTTCATTTAGCACAGCACCTGTTGTTCTCTTTATATCTATACCGTGGTGCTTATAAAAACGCTCATCCTCTATAGCTACAAATGCATCTTTGTAGTCTTCGGAAATCTCGTCGTACGACGCCCATACGCGTTTTTCCCCTGATGAAATATATTCAAATTCGGTAAATTCACCTTTGTCATCTCGTCCGTAAACAACGCTCATAAGATTAAGGCTAAGCTTATCGACTGAGCTTATAAACCCAAAGTCTACTCCCACCAAAATCCAAACAACAAAAGCAAGTACAATAGCAGCTATCGTACCAAGAATAATCTTCTTTTTTGATAGTGGTTTTTTTATTTTCTTTTTCGTCCCAATAGGTTTACTTGTCCTTTCGTGTTTTCCTCTGGCCATACGGCACCTCCTAGCGAAATATCAAAATATATTTCCATAAAAAATAAAAGCAAATTTTATCAAATTAATTATAACACAAAAGTTATTAAAAAAATATTACAATTATATTGTTTTTGCATTTCTGTATAAAAACATTACCTTTGGTGATTATATACATATAATATAACGGAGGATAAAATATGAATTTTCGATTATTTATAAAATCATTTATATACTCTTTGTCCATTTTGTGTCTAATATCTGTTCTTGTATTCTCGACAATTAAAGAGGAGACTATACCTGAGCAAAGCAGCAGAAGTTCAAATCCAACTCAAGATGCAGTTAAATCACAGACTATTCCAGAAAGCAGTACGTTATCACACTATATGTTAAAACTCGAAAATAATATCGTAAACATATATGAAGTGTATTCCGACCAAGCCAAAATACATTGCGGAACGCTTGATATATCAACCGACACGTTACGTGAAATTGATAAAATAAATTTCGAGCACGGAATAATAGTTGAAAATGCAAGCGACATTTTGCACATCACAGAGGATTTTACAAGTTAAAAAAAGATTATCGAAATGATAATCTTTTTTATTACCAAAAATTTGGTATATTTATGCAATCTCCAATTGTATTATCGGGGACGTTTTTTGTTTTTGCCGTATATTTTCAAATTATAATATTGAAGAATTTTATATTCATTAACCAATTCTGCATACTCATCAGGCACCATATTTGAAAATTCTTTTTCGTGAACATAGTAATTTCCTTTTATGCAGTTAAGCTTGTCCTTTGCTTCGTTAACAAACTCAAAAAACGGTGGCATACCTATATCTACGCACTCGAACATCTGAGAAGCAAGGTAGTTTGATGAAATATTTCCACCATAACCTGTTTTGAATTTTCCCCCGCGTTCCTTTATAAAATCCCTCGCCGCATCGTTTGCCCATATGATGTACGGGATAGCATATTTGTTGTACATACCCTCCAAAGTAGTAGCATCAAAGTCATAGCCAAGCTTTTGATAAGTAATAAATTCATCATCAAAATATGCTAAATGATCGCCAAAGAACACAAGCACGGTAGGAACATCAATACTCTTTAAATAATTTTTTACATTTTCCAAAAGCTCTACTGCATCATACACACCATTAAAGTAGTTACTCACAACATTATATGATACATCGTCAAGCCCATCAGGTCTTATAAGACGTCTGTATGCTTCAGTGTAATCAGGATTATACGGACCGTGATTTTGTATAGTTACAGTAAAATTAAAATAACCTTTATCAGGATTTGTTTCCAAATGTTTTTTGTATGAATCGATAATAAGTGAGGTGGTTTCGGCATCACTTACATAGTTATGCACTTTTTCAAGCTTTCTGTCGATATCCTCTACCCCGGTAAATTCATCAAATCCCATACGAGGATATACATTTTGTCTGTTATAAAACCATTTATGATGCGGATGAATTGCTGTAGTTTTAAATCCAAGTTCCTTGAAAAAAGCTGCAAGTGAATAAACTTTTTGGTTTATATGAGTTTTATACACAACAGGCATGGAACTATCAATAAGTGATATGTTATTACCTGTTAAAAATTCAAACTCTGTAGAAGCCGTGCTTCCACCAAACCCCGGAACAACAATATTTCCGTAATATGACTCTCTTTTTAGTTTGTTGTATTTTTCGTAAGGGTTTAAATCTTTATTGAATTTTACATTTTCCGCCCCTTGAGCATCAAAAAACGCTTCGCTCATTATCGAGATTACATTTGGAAATTCAGTTATTTTATCATTTTCCGAATACCTTGCGAAAATATCATTAACTTTTTCATCGCTATAACCATCAGGTTGTATATAATTCACACTGTTAATTTTAGCAATAAAGCTATAAGTAAACCCGAGTCTTGTAGTTATCTCTGTATCGTGATAAAGTCCTGTATCAGCTACTATACGATCGTAAACCGGCTTTTTTGAATATATACCGAGATATGTCGATGCACCTATAACAACACACGCACCTATCACACCAATTCTTGTAAGAACTGTAGTTTCAAAACCCTTAAAATTCTTTATAACCCAAGCGCATATTATAACAAACACCACAACGCCAAGAATTATCACAGGTCTGAATGATAGGAGATTATAATTTTGGACTATATTTGCCGTTTCACCAAGAAGTGAAAAATCGAGAGGCAACAAAGGTTCATCTCTAAAATATATTTTGTATTTATTTATTACCAACATTATAAACATCGGAACAGATGTTATCATAAAAGCTAAGTTAATTTTCTTTAGCACACATGTCAAAAAAAGCATAATAAGAAAAACAGGCAATACATTTAATAAAATGATATGCGGATTCCACAAATACACAATAGCCTTGTATATATACCTATCGTGTTGAAATGCCATTTGAAAGAAAACCATAAGTACAGATAATGCAAAAACTGCAATTATAGTTTTTAAAGTGTTATTCTCCTTTTTTAGTGATTTTTCTTTCACAATGATTACTCCTTATCATAATGCGCTATTAAATATTTTATCACAAACGCCAAACACAGTCAACAAAAAATATGACGCAGCTATTATATAGCTGCGTCATTCAAATTAATTTGTTCTTAATAAAAATACAAGTTCTTCGATAAATATTTTATCGTTTGTTTTATCAAATTCGTCGTCACTTACTATTATAAGTCCTCTGTCATCCCAGAATACTTTTTTGTTAAGCGCCTCAGCAACAGCCCTTAGCGGAATAAGTGTTCTACCGTTTTCAACCTTTGCCGGTACTTCAAGTTCATATTCTGTACCATCAACTGTAAATTTACTATCACCAATTTTAAGCACAACTGTTTTTCCATCAAGTGAAACAGTAACAGTTTCGGTAGCATCATCCCATCCCACTTTTGCGCCAAATCTTTCAGCAACAAACCTTACAGGGATAAGTGTTCTACCATCCTCAGTATAAGGTACAACAGCGCTATTCTTGCCGTCTATCCTCACCTGCTCACTGCCATCTGCATAAGCTCTGCTGCTCTTTAAATACATTGCAACCGAATCACCCATACGCTCATTAAGTGTTACTATATCATTTGCAGGCTCAATGGTTTTAGCGCTAGATAAGTCATAATGTTTATTTAATACCACTACGTTTTTAAAGTAAATCTGTTTTGCGCCTTTTTCTCCGAAGCCAATCTTTCCGCCAATAAAATCAGATTTAACATTTTCAAACATTACAGTTCTGTTTCCGCCTTGAATTACACCAATATTAATATTTCCTTTTTCATCTTCTCTTACATCAAACACCATTAAAGCATTTACCTCGAATGGATATCTGCCATTTTCTGATGCATACTCAGATATTACTGTTTCTTCTCCATTTGCCACCTTAACTAGCTTTGCACCATCATAAGGTGTCATATCAATCATATAATAGTTTTTATCGTCTTGATAGTCAAAATACACATATATTCTGTCGTCAGAGGAGAATGAATTTGTTTTCATACTTATTTTGTATGTGTAAGGTGCTTTAAATACATCTACATTGTCAATAACAGTTGCTGTGTTATTATAATCCTTAGTACTCCAGCTATTAAACAACACCTCGTTAGATGAAATTTTCATAAATCCCGATATATCTTCCGGATTAGAAGAAATTACCCACCCTTCAGGAAGTTCTTTTCCTGCAAAATTTTGTGTGTAATATTCATCTTTTTCAAATATAGCTACAACCTCTTTATCACTATCCATAAACAGTTTAAGTGTGGTGCTTGAACTATAAGCATCACCCTCCCAGCCAATAAACTTGTAACCTTCAGCAGGAACGGCTTTAAGTACTGCAACAGCTCCTTTTCCAAGCTTTTCGGGTCTGTCAGTATTTACACTGATGCCGTGTTTTTGATAGTTCACTTCGCCTTCGCCTATGGTTTTAACCGTTAGCGAGTAGTCTTCAACCTTTTTAAACTTAGCTCCAACTGTTATATCTTTTTCAGCAATGAATTCTATTATCTTGTCTGTTCTGCCTTCAAATTCACCAGTCCAACACACAAACTCATAACCCGGTCTTGCAACTGCTGTTACAGAGTTCCAAGTTCCTTTTGGCGACTGATTTTCAAAATAATCTATACCACTTGTCCATCCAAAGGCAACATATCCGCCTTCCATATCATCAAGGTTAATTGTTACAAGGTCAAAAGGATGCTGAGGAAGGTCAGCGAAATAATTCGTCATTACAGTAACGTCTTTATTGTCAATCACTTTATCCTGATTGACATCGCACAAAATATTTTCATCGGTTACTTCATTTCCAAGCTGTGATTTAATGATTTCTGTATCAGTATCATTGATTGAACCATCACTGTTCACATCAAGATTAGCAATTTTAACAACCGGAAGAGTTACGTATAGCTTTGGTTCCTTACCGCCAAAGAATTCGTCACCCTTAAGAAATGCCTGTATTTCCGCCTGAACTGCTTCAAATCCCTGTGTTCCATCAAGGAATGGAACATTGTATTTTTCATCACCTAACCAGTTTCCTGATACAGTAGATGTATATAGCAGAATACTTTTTGAACTTGCTGTCATACCTGAAACATCGGTATTGTAATATCCATACTCCTGCCAAGCTTTAAGAATTTTATAACCAGGCAAACTTAGCTTGCCTTCATCGTACATTGCTTTTATATCAATATCTGGGTCAAGCTGAAGAACACCGCCATATGGAAGTACACCCTGATTTACCTGTTTTGCAACACTGTCATTATTTATGTATCCGTCCATACCGCTTGCGGGATATGTTCTGCCCTTCATAATAGGCCAACCTGCACCGCCTATTGCGTGTTCTATAAACACATCAGGGTCAGCAATTTCTTTTTTCTTTATGCTTATACCATCAAGAGGTACTTTTGCAGCGTTTGTTGATACTCTTCCCTCCGATGCAATACCTGTCATTGAATATTTTGTTGTGCCGGAGCTGTTGCGCATATCAAAGCCCATTTTATATCCGTCGTCAAGATTTACGCCATATCTTAATGGATCGTTTGGTGTTTTAACCTTCCAGGCACCTACAACAGTTTTATTAACAGCATCAATAAAGTATCCATGCTGGTCACCATTTGTATATTGATTTACAATGTCATCAACATTTTCCGGCGCACGAACTGTCCAGCCACGTGAAATATCCCACGACGTATACGCCTCAACCATATTAAATACAGGGTCAGTTTCTCTGCCGATAATCACCGGTATGCCTACACCGTTACCGCCCATATCGCTTTTTTCTTTTACAGTAGCTATCTGGAATGTTCTTTTAAACGCTGCGTAAAGCTCTGTACGCGGATGATTAGCCGGAATTTTGTTGTTCCATGCAGCATCAATAGAATAATACTGGTCAAAATCACCTTCAAGCGGTTTTGGAGTTTCACGAGAAAATCTTGATGGTTTGTCCTGAATAAATCTCTTGCTATCAAGCCAGTTTTCGTTGTCAAGTGATAAGTCAAGTCCTGCATCGCGGAACATCTTTATGACTTCTTTTCTGTTTTTTTCAACGTCTTCCGGAAGTGCTTCGCCCGATAATGTTCGCTCGTATATCTCGGCCACACTTCTGGTAACTGCTGTTATATGAGGATAAATAGGTTCAAAATCATCAGAAAATGCCATAACCGTCATACATCCTGCCAGCATACACATAAGCACTAAAATACTTACAATACTTTTTTTCATCATAATACCACCTTTCATATTATGTATGTTTTTAAAAACGCAGTTTTTGACATCAAAATATGAAAAACTGCGTTTTATATCTTATTTATCTGCTTTTTGTTTCTGCACTCTATGCAAAAATTTCATTTTAATATTATCGCTGATAAGCGGTGAAAATGTTTTGGCAATTCGTATGAGCGTGCCCGGTATAATGATAAGCTTACCTTTAAACATTTTCTTCACAGCATACTTTGCTACGTCCATACTGTTAAGTCCTTTAAGTGCAAATTTAACATTTGCTACTTTATTAAACTCGGTATCGACTGGTCCCGGACAAAGAACGCTGATTTTCACATTGCTTTTCTTGTTTTTAAGTTCCTCGCTTATAGCCTGCGAAAGTCTTAATACATAATTCTTTGATGCGTAATATCCTGACAAAAGCGGTCCTGCGTAAAATGCCGCAATAGATGCAACATTTAATATATGTCCTTTATCTTTTTCAACAAAGTCTTTTAAAAATAGCTTTGTAAGGATATGAACTGCTTTAACATTTACATTTATCATTTGAAGTTCACGTTCTAAATCTGATAAACAAAAATCGCCAAAAACACCAAAGCCTGCATTATTAACTAGCACATCAATATTTTCGTCCTTTGTCTTTTCGTAAAGCTCAAAGCATTCTTTTTCATCTGATAGGTCAGCGGTAATAATTAGAACATTTGTAGAAAGATTTGATTTTAATTCTTCTAAAAGCTCTCTGCGTCTTGCAACTAATATAAGGTCATATCCCTTATTTGCCAAGACAAAGGCAATGTCGCGTCCTATGCCTGAGCTTGCACCTGTAATGAGCGCTTTCATACAATATCTCCCTTTATTTTTTAGCTAGAACTTTTTTCACCTTTTCTACTATACCTTCAGCAGTTAAGCCATATTCTTTTAGAAGGTCTGCAGGTTTGCCCGATTTACCAAATACGTCCTCGGTACCTACTCTTTCCATTAGGCATGGGCAGTTTTCAGCTAAAACTTCAGCTACTGCACTGCCAAGACCACCGATAATGTTATGCTCTTCGCAAGTAACGATAGCACCTGTCTTTTTAGCAGCTTTTACGATGATGTCTTTGTCAATAGGTTTAATAGTGTGTATGTTTATAATTCCTGCGTCAATGCCTTCTGAAGCTAGTATTTCTCTTGCCTTTACAGCTTCTGAAACCATAAGTCCTGTAGCAACGATTGTCACGTCATTGCCGTCAGCTATCTCAACGCCTTTACCAAGCTCAAATTTATATGTATCTTCGTCAAAAATGATTGGAGTAGCTAGTCTTCCAAATCTTAAATAGCACGGACCATTGTGGTCAATAGCAGCTTTAACAGCGGCTACTGCTTCAACACCGTCTGCAGGGTTTATAACAACCATATTAGGAATAGCTCTCATAATAGCTATATCTTCAAGGCACTGATGTGTAGCTCCGTCCTCACCTACTGAAATACCTGCGTGTGTAGCGCCGATTTTCACGTTTAAATTTGGATAACAAATAGAGTTTCTTATCTGTTCAAATGCTCTTCCTGCAGCAAACATTGCAAATGAACTTGCAAATACGATTTTACCGCAAGATGCAAATCCTGCAGCGGTTGACATCATATTTCCCTCTGCAATACCACAGTTTATAAATCTTTCTGGAAATTCTTTTTTAAATGTATCTGTTTTAGTTGATTTTGAAAGGTCAGCATCAAGTACAATAATGTCATAGTCCTTGCCGTACTTTGCAAGCGCGATGCCGTACGCCTCTCTTGTAGCCTGTTTTTTATCTGTCATTATAGCATCGCCTCCAATTCTTTTGCTTTTTTTTCTAAATCATTCATAGCTATCTCATACTGCTGGGCATTTGGTGCATTACCGTGCCAGCCTGCCTCGTTTTCCATAAATGAAACATCTTTACCCTTTACGCTCTTTGCTATAATAGCAGTAGGCTTACCCTTTGTTTCTTTAGCAGCATTAAGAGCCACCTTTATTTCTTCAATATTATGCGCATCTATAACTACCACATTCCAACCAAACGAACGGAATTTTTCGTCAATCGGAAGCGGTGACATAACCTTAGAGATATCTCCATCTATCTGAAGTCCGTTAAAGTCAACGAATATTGCAAGGTTGTCAAGTTTATAATGAGCAGCAAACATAGCTGCCTCCCACACCTGACCTTCTTCAAGTTCACCATCACCAAGTATTGAATATACTCTGTATGATTTATTATCAAGCTTTCCTGCAAGCGCCATACCATTTGCAGCACTTATGCCTTGTCCAAGTGAACCAGTAGACATATCAACACCAGGGATATGCTTCATATCAGGGTGTCCCTGAAGATAGCTGTCTGCCTGTCTGAAGGTTTTTATATCCTCTTTAGGTATAAAGCCTTTTTCAGCAAGTGCGCCGTAAAGTGCAGGTGAACAATGACCTTTAGAAAGTACAAATCTGTCTCTGTCAGGGTCCTTTGGATTTTTCACATCAACATTCATTTCGTCAAAGTACAAAACTGACAAAATATCCGCGATTGAAAGTGATCCGCCGGGATGACCAGATGCTGCACTGTACACTGCTGTAAGTGCATTTTTTCTGATTTTGTTTGCTAATATTGCAAGCTCAACATTATTCAATGTGTTTTCCTCCCAGAAATTTATTTTTTAAATCCTTCGCCAAGTACTTCTCTTACATCGGTAAGGATAATAAAAGCATTTTCATCTATTTGTTTAACTATTTTCTTAAGCTTTAAAAACTGATTTTTCCTGATGATACACATAAGCATCATACCATCATTTTCACTATACATCTTACGTATATATATACCTGTTACACCGCGGTCTAAATCAGTTATAATACATTTAGATATTTCGTCGCATCTGTCGGATATTATATATATCGACTTTGCAAAGTCAACACCTTCTATAATGTCATCAGCTATTCTTGTAGTGATATATAAAGAAAGTGTAGCATACAGTATGACAGAAAAATCTTCAAACGCAATCGATGACGCTAAAATTATGATAGCATCAATAATAAGTATATACATAGCTACCGAAAACCTTGGATATATCTTATTTAACATAACAGCTGCAAAGTCAGTTCCGCCTGTAGATGCATTTCTGGAAACTGCAAGTCCAACTCCTGCACCAACTATCACACCACCATAAATTGACGAAAGAAGTACATCATTTGAAAACGGGTGGACAACAGATGTAATACCCAGAAAAAAAGACAGTGCCAGCATTCCAAAAAGTGCTTTAAAAAACGACCGCCTTGAAAGGCTTTTATAACCAGCTATAAGAAGCGACACATTTATTATAAGCGCCGTTGCCGATATGGGAACGCCAAGCATTACATAAAGTATAGTTCCTATACCGCTTGCACCGCCAGCAGCAATCTTATGCGGTACCAAAAACCAGTTTACTCCCGCTGCAATCAAAAACGAGCCAAGAAGTATTACAAAATAATCTTTAGCATTTTTACTCAAGCTATCACCACTCCAAAAATATAAACTACATATATTTTTGGAAAAAAGTGTATTATCTATTCATTGTGAGTTATGTAGTTATAGCTAAGTTCAAGAATTTCATTAAGCCTTTCTTCATTTTTGGACAAGTACAGATAGCCAACAAGCGCCTCAAATCCTGTTGCGTGACGATAGTCAACTATATCGGCATTTTTGGCGTGAGTGTTTGACGATGCATTTCTACCTCTTTTGTACACTCTAAGCTCTTCATCTGTAAGTTTGTCCTCAAGATAATGAGAAATCTTACTTTGTGATTTTGCACGCACAAAACGTGTTGCCTCTTTATGCAGTTTGTTTACAGGCATATTGCCGTTTTTAGAAAGCTGTGTTCTAATATAAATTTCATACACCGCATCACCCACATACGCAAGTACAAGCGGTGAATATTCGTTTATACTTATGTCTAATTCAAAATCAAACAACATTATGCCCTCTTCCATTTTACACCCTGTGGTGTATCTTCAAGTACAATGCCCATATCCTTTAGCATATCGCGGATTTCATCAGCACGGGCAAAGTTCTTTTCTTTTCTTGCGTTATTTCTTTCTTCGATAAGCTTTTCAATGTCCTCTTCAAGCATATCTTTGTCAGCTTTTTTTAGTACACCAAGCACTCCTCCAAGTTCTCTTATAAGAGAAACTGCATTTTCAAGTGAAGACGCAGGTGTAGTTTCATTTGCATTTACGTTTAAATATTTTACTATATCAAATATTACAGATATAGCGTCTGCTGTGTTTATATCATCGTCCATAGCTTCGATGAATTTTGCCTTAAAATCAGCAAGTGCTTTATCGATATTTTCGTCATTTCCTGCTTTTGCATTTGTCTTTAAAAATTCAAGGTTATCTATGCATGTGTATATTCTCTCAAGACCAGACTCAGCCTGCTTTAATAAATCGTGGCTAAAGTTGATAGGGTTTCTGTAATGAGCAGAAAGCATAAAGAATCTTATAACCTCGTAGTCAAATTCCTTTGCAACGTCACGTACAGTGAAGAAGTTGTTTAGCGACTTTGACATTTTTCGGTTATCAACATTTATATAACCATTGTGTAGCCAGTAATTCGCGAACTGACAACCATTTGCACACTCACTCTGAGCGATTTCGTTTTCGTGATGCGGGAATATAAGGTCCTGACCACCCGAATGAATGTCTATAGTTTCACCCAAAAATCTGTTTGCCATAGCACTACACTCGATGTGCCATCCGGGTCTGCCTTCTCCCCAAGGGCTGTCCCAGGCAACTTCGCCCTCTTTTTTTGCTTTCCATACAGCAAAGTCCATAGGGTTTTTCTTATCTTCATCAATATCTATTCTTGCACCCGCCTCAAGGTTTTCAAGTGGCTGATGTGAAAGCTTGCCGTAGTCACTAAATTTCTTTACATCAAAGTATACGTCACCGCCTACATTGTATGTGAACCCTTTTTCTTCAAGAGTCTGAATAAGCTTAATAATCGCATCAATATTTTCGGTAGCACGAGGGTGAACTGTAGCTTTTTCTATGCCTAGACCTTCGGCATCTATAAAATACTCACCGATAAACTTATCTGCAAGTTCTTTAACAGTAATATTTTCCTCGTTTGCTCGCTTTATCATTTTATCGTCTACATCGGTAAAGTTTTGCACAAACTTAACATCGTAGCCCTGATATTCGAAATATCTGCGAAGTGTATCAAATATAATAAACGGACGAGCATTTCCTATGTGAAAATAGTTATAAACTGTAGGTCCGCAAGAATACATCTTTACTACATTTTCTTCTATTGGCTTAAACTCTTCTTTTTTTCTTGTAAGTGTATTATAAAGTTTCATTATTATCTCCTTTAATTAGTTTTTCAAGGTCGTCAATCTTTTTATGAAGCTTGCAAAGCTCCTGCGAAACAGGGTCAGGAATATGTATCTGGTCAAGCTGGTCGCATACTTTTACGCCATTGCGTTTTGTAATTCTTGCAGGAACGCCTATGCAGGTACAGTTATCGGGTACTTCGGAAAGCACCACCGCACCCGAAGCAATCTTAGAATTATCTCCGACAGAGAATGGTCCTAATACCTTCGCACCCGAGCCAATCATAACATTATTACCAATAGTTGGATGACGTTTTCCTTTTTCCTTACCTGTACCGCCAAGGGTAACTCCCTGATAAATAGTACAGTTATCACCGATAACAGTTGTTTCACCAATTACAACGCCCATGCCGTGGTCGATAAAAAGTCCTCTGCCTATTGTAGCGCCAGGGTGAATTTCAATACCTGTAAATGATCTTGTAACCTGTGAAATAAGTCGTGCTATAAAAAACATTTTGTGTTTGTAGAAAAAATGCGAATACTTGTGTCTTACAACTGCGTGAAGTCCCTGATAAAGTATAAGCACTTCCAAAAAATTACGTGCAGCAGGGTCTCTTTGCATTATTCCCTTCACTTCCGGCATAGCAAGACACACAAACACAATCATATCTATCAAAACAAGCGCGATAAGTATATATAAAACTATCATAATAGTAATCACTCCTTATATGCATTATTTTAAATTATATAATTTTTTCGGGGAAATTACAACTGTTTTCGGGATTTTTTTTATTTTTTTTGAAAAATTATTGATTTATATATTTTAAAGTGATAATATATACTCGTAAAATATAAATTATAAATGATTTTTTCATCTGTTACGAAAGGAAAATACATATTATGTTCAAGGATGTCGAAAGTCCAAAATGCTACTTTTGTGAGCACGGAAAAAGAATACCTAACACTTCTGACGTAGTATGTTCAAAAAAAGGCATAGTATCAGAAGACTATGTGTGCAAGAAATACTCATACGACATATTTAAACGAGAAA
Source organism: Clostridia bacterium (assembly GCA_045540815.1). Lineage (GTDB taxonomy): Bacteria > Bacillota > Clostridia > UMGS1810 > UMGS1810 > JAZQHR01. The sequence continues at coordinate 16,353 of JAZQHY010000065.1, forward strand.
CAAAAAGAAAAATAAATCTAAATACATCAAAATTTTCAAAAGAAGATTTTGAGCTTTAATCACTTGTATTTTTACAAGTGATTTTTGATGTTTGAAATGAAATTTGGAGGAAATAGCTATGGCAAAACGATACGAAATTGATATGTGTGGTGGAAATCTACTTAAAAACATAATAATGTTTACAATTCCTCTCGCGCTTTCAGGTATGCTCCAGCTTGCGTTTAATATGGCTGACATTGTGGTTGTAGGTAGATTCGCCGGCAAGGAATCACTTGCTGCGGTTGGCTCAACTACTTCGCTTATAAATCTAATCATTAACTTATTTCTTGGAATGTCATCAGGTACTACCATAGTTGTTTCAAGATATTTTGGTGCAAGAAACTATGATGGTGTATCAAAGTCGGTGCATACCGCTGTTGCGCTAAGTGTATTTGGTGGAATTGTACTTGGAATATTTGGATTTATATTTTCAAAAACATTCTTAAAGCTTATGGATTCGCCAGTAGACGTTATAGACAAAGCGGCACTATATATGAAGATATATTTTATAGGACTTCCTGCCACACTCTTATACAACTATGAAAGTGCAATACTTCGTGCAGTAGGAAATACTAAAAAACCATTATTTTTCCTATCAATAGCCGGTGTAACAAATGTTGTATTAAATCTTATTTTGGTTATAATATTTCATCTTGATGTTGCAGGTGTTGCAATAGCCACTGCTGTTTCGCAGGTAGTATCAGCAACCCTTTGTACTATATACCTTGTACGTAGTGACGAGGCTGCTTATCAGCTCATAATAAAAGATGTTCGTTTCTGGAAAAAGCAACTTTTAGAAATAATGAAACTTGGAATACCTGCAGGTATTCAGGGGTCAATGTTTTCGCTTTCAAATGTGCTTATTCAGTCATCGGTTAACTCACTTGGTTCAATAGTTGTAGCCGGAAACTCTGCTGCATCAAATATCGAAGGGTTTGCATATACTGCTATGAACGCTGTACATCAGGCAGCAATTACATCTGTGTCGCAAAACTATGGTGCAAAAAATGAGACCCGAATAAAGAAAAGTTTTTTAGTATGTCTTGGACTGGTTTCGGTAATTGGCATTGTAATGGGCGGAGGTATATGGCTTTTTAGAGATTTCTTTATAGGAATTTACTCCACAGATGCCGAAGTTATACGCTACGGAGGAATAAAGCTTGGGTATGTATGCCTTCCATATGTAATATGCGGACTTATGGAAGTATGCGTTGGTTTGGTAAGAGGATTGTCATACTCAATTATGCCGGTAATAGTAACACTTGTAGGAACTTGCATACTAAGAATAGCTTGGATATATATGGTATTCCCTGTATACGGCACATATGAAAGTATAATGATATCCTATCCTATTTCCTGGGCGATAACAACAATTGCGCATTACATAAGTTATTTATGCGTAAAGAAACGGGCGTTTAAGAAAATGCATGAGCAAGTCTAAAAATAATATAAAAAGGATGTGCAAAGCACATCCTTAATTTTTACTCATATATAGCCTGACACGAGTATATAGGCTGACCTTTTTCTGAAAAAAGCGTTTCATATTCTGTCATTACGTTGCCCTCGTTATATATGCTGCTATGAAGGTCTAGTGTAATATTTTTAAGTCGCAAGCCATAATCTGAAAATGAATTTAGTGAAAATTCAAAAAGCATTTTATTGTCTGTTTTAAACCTTATCATTCCCGAAGGTGAAATAATCTTTTTATACACATTTAAAAAATTCTCGTGAGTAAGCCTTCTTTTTGCCTGACGATTTTTCTTCCAGGGATCACAAAAATTTATGTATATAACATCACATTTTGTCTTACTTTCAAATTCTGACAACACTCCTGCATCGCCTGCTACAAAGCGGACATTTGTTAGTCCTTCCCTTTTAACCTTTTCCATAGCAAGCACAAGCACGTCAAGATTTTTCTCTATAGCTATAAAATTTACGTTTGGGTTGGATTTCGCAGTTTCAAGCATAAATTTACCCTTACCGCAACCAATCTCTATATGAAGTGGTTTATCGTCAGAAAATACCGATTTTAAATCATTTTTATAATCAGCAAAATTTTCAATCATAATATCACTGCAAACGTCCATACGTTCTTCACGATGTTTTTTTCTTCTCATTCTCATTTTTGTTACCTCTTATTCATTCTGTTATATATAATTATTGCAACAATCAGTGCAAAAAAGCCTGAAACAAGTTTACCAATCATAACTGCGCCTATATATTCAGCATTAAATGCCATAGTAAACGCAAGATGACCTGCAAACACAAACGCAGCCGAAATTGCAAATGCGCTGTTTAACACTATACCCTTTTTATCCATATTATTTAGCATTTCAAATGTAGTTACATTAGTAGCAATAGTTGAAATAAAACCAAGCGCTGATGTTTCATTTATACCAAGCTTACTTCCGAGCATCGTAAGTGGTTTTGATATAACCTTTGACATTATATGTAAAAATACAAACGCACCCGTCATAACAACGCTGGCATTAAGGCAAATTTCCGCTCCTTCTTCTAAAGTAGCAAGCCCTGGTATAACTTCAAAACCTGTAAGGAATTTTATTATTCCAAGCATAAGACCGATAGTAATTATCACTTTTATAGTTGTACCAAAAGCAGCAAAAACTTTAACGCACAACATTGGACAAAATACAAGTCCACACGCAATTAAAGCTGAAAACGCAACAAGCGGAAGAAGATTTAATATAAGCTGTGAAAATGGTATATTAAGAACTATACCCGATATTATACAGCCAACAGGAATAGTGACTATGCCGCAAAGAAAACCCAAAAACATTTCCTTGTGATGTTCGGTTTTTACAACACCTAACGCATACGGTATGCTAAACGAAAATGTTGCACCCATCATAGATGAAACTACAAGCGCATTGTACATTCCAATATTTGGATTTGCGGCTATTTCTACTGCAAGCGGCGCGCCTCCCATATCATTTGCAAAAAACGATGCAGGGATAATAGACGGGTCGATATGCAGTGTATTTTCCACAATATCAAATGCAGGCTCAAGTATATCGGCTAACAGTGGAGAAATAATAATCATACCAATCATAGAAAGCGCCATATTACCAAATAGCATAAAACCCTTTTCAAACTTTTCACCAAGACCAAAGCGGTTTCCTATTATTCTGTCAAACGCTCCAATCACAGAAAACACCGCCATAAATACTGATACAAAATTCATACTATCCTCCGTAAACTATATTGCAACTGCTTTAAAGCCATTGTCGGTAAGTATATATCTTTCTTTAAACTCACATTCTATAAGCAGTTTTCTTGCATCTTCAAAGCCACAGTCAAGAAAATTTTTATCGTGACAATCAGATGATATAATCGCACCAAAACCGAGTCTATTGAGTTCTTTCAATATAAAGGCTGTAGGATAAGGAGTTTTTCTGTAACCACGTGCTATAGCACCTGTATTAACCTCGAAAAATGGTATCTTACCAGCTAATGCTTCGACTGCCTCAATAACTGCATTTTTATATTCCTTCGACTCCTCATCAAAAAACTTTATATTATCGGAATGTTTTGTTATAAGGTCAAAATGACCAAGTATATCAAAGCTTCCATACTCAGGTAATGTGGCAAGAAGTCTGTAATACTCCTTAGCATATGCCATACCATCACCGCCAAAATATGTGTCTATTACGTTTTTCACAACATCTTGCGAACGGTCAATACCTATAGGACAATCATCGATAGGCATATAATGAACAGTACCAATCAGGTAGTCGTATCCTGCAAGGTCAACCTTTGAGCACATCTCAAATTCAAGACCTAAATATATTTTAATTTTATCTGCATACTTTTGTTTAAGTGCTTTTATCTCTTTTTTATATTCCTCTGTCCCCTCAGGCGTCATACCAATACTTTCAGCAAAATACATATATGAATGCCCCGAAAAGCCTATTGAATCAAAACCTTTTTCTATTGCGGCAAGCACCATTTCCTCAGGAGTATCTTTTCCGTCACAATAGATTGAATGGGTGTGTAAGTTTTGTTTATTCTCCATTAAATCTCCTCCAAAACAATCCTCAAAACATTTTAACACAAAAAAATGGTTCATTCAAGAGTAATAAAAACAGTTATCAACCATTTTATTCACGCTCATTGCCTTGTACAGGCTTAAGTCCTTTTCAGCTAATAAAAAAATCACCACACCCTACGGTGTAGTGATTTTTTTGGCTGGGGTGGCAGGACTCGAACCTACGGAATGCAAGAGTCAGAATCTTGTGCCTTACCAACTTGGCGACACCCCAATATCTTACAACAAAAGAAATTATAATACTTTTTAATCCTTTTGTCAATAGGTAACATTAAAATTTTTTACAATTTTTCTAAAATTATTCAACAATTTTTTAAACTTTATTTATACAAGTAAAATCCATTTCCTTTTATTCTCTGCGACTCAGCAAACACTATAAATGCATTTTCATCAATTGATAAAATTTTTCTCTGAAATACCTCCGACTCACCTTCTTTAAGCGCGCAGAAAAGCATTTTCTTTTTGTCATTTGTGTATGCACCCACGACATCTATAACAGTAATTCCTCGCGGTGATGTTGTTACGAGTTTATTTGATATCTCATCGCCTTTTTCAGTTATAACGAATGCAATTCTCGATACGTTAAGTTGACCGATTACAAAGTCTATCGAAAAGCTTGATATAAAAAGCGAGATGATACCAACAAGCGTAAGTTCAAGATTTTTAAATACTAAAAGTGATATTAAAATAATCATTCCGTCAACTATCATAAGTAGCTTTCCTATAGGAACAGTTGGAAACTTATACTGAATAAGTCTGCCAAGTATATCAGTACCACCCGTAGATGCACCGGCGGCAAAGCTGATACCTATGCCTATTCCGTAAATTGCACCACCAAATATGGTAACCAAAAGCGCGTTATCCGACTTAAACGGTAAGTATGAAAAAGCTTGCACAAACACAGAAAGAAGTGATGCTCCGATAAGAGTTTTCACAGTAAAACTCTTTCCAAGCACTTTAAAACCAATTATAAGAAACAGTATGTTAAACGCAAAAAAGCTGACGCCCGGCGGAACAGATAATGTGTGAAACAGTATAGTCGAAAGACCAGATACTCCACCACCGACTATCTTATTCGGTGTAAGAAACACTCCTATTCCAAAACCTGTCATCATAGTACCGATTAATGTTAATAAAAAAGATTTATGTTTTGTCATTTGAAACACCTCAAATTGCCATTTTTACATTATCGTTTTATCATTTATGTCATCAAAATTCAACATAATGTAATGATTTTTATCCAAATAAAACAATTCTTTTGCAAAAATTAAAACACGATAGTATATCGTGTTTTAATTTTATTTAACACTTTCAATATACTCTTCTAAAATGGCAGCCGCATCATACACATATTCTGCGCATGGTCGACGCTCGTAATACTGTTTCGTTCTCTCCAATGGCGTAGGGTCGTCTTTCTTTGTTGCAAGACCTAAAAGGTCACGGCACACAATATATCCATTTTTATCAGAAAATTTCTTTGCAAGATTTTGGATAAGCTCATAGTGTTTTGCTTTTGCCGCATTATCGTTTGTATCGGTATAACCATACATAGCACCTACTACCATAAACATACCGCTTACAGCTCCGCACACCTCACGAAGACGTCCCATTCCTCCGCCAAATGACGAAGAAAGTTTAATAGCGGTTTCAAAATCCAAACCCATTTTATCGTGGAACGCACCAACTACTGCCTGAGAACAGTTATAACCTTCTAAAAAAAGTGCCTTAGCCTTATCTGCGTATGCTCCCATTATTTCATCAATCCTTCAAAAATATCTTTCATTTCGTCAAGCCAGTTGCCTTCAAAAAGCTCAATGCTTCCTGCGTCACAAGCAGCTGCAAGCTTCGGCTGAACAGGTATTTTGCCTATTACTTTAAGTCCGTGTTTGTCGGCAACCTCTTCTATATGGCTGTCGCCAAATATCTTAATCTCCTTGCCACAATCAGGACACTCAACATAGCTCATATTTTCAACAAGCCCAAGTATTGGAATATTCATCATCTGCGCCATTCTTACAGCTTTTTCAACAATCATTGAAACAAGCTCCTGAGGTGATGCAACGATAACTATTCCATCAACAGGGATTGACTGGAATACTGTAAGAGGTACATCGCCTGTTCCGGGAGGCATATCTATAAACATAAAGTCAATATCCTTCCATACTACATCTGTCCAGAACTGCTTAACTGCTCCGCCGATTACCGGTCCTCTCCACACAACAGGGTCAGTATCATTTTCTAAAAGAAGGTTAAGACTCATTACGTCTATACCTGTTTTTGTTCTTACAGGATAAAGTCCTGCATCGTCGCCTGTAGCTTTTTCGGTAAGACCAAACATTTTTGGTACTGAAGGGCCTGTGATATCAGCATCAAGTATAGCAGTATTATATCCGTTTCTCTGTGATAACACAGATAAAAGCGCAGTAACAAGCGACTTACCTACTCCGCCTTTACCACTTACTACACCAATTATTTTTTTAATATTTGAAAGCTCGTGCGGCTTTTCAAGAAAGCTTTCTTTGCTTCCGCAATTTGAGCTGCAGCTTTCACAATTATGATCGCATCCCATTATTTCATTCCTCCGTTATAATATTATTTTCTAGTATTATACCACAAAAATATATTTTTGTAAACATAAAAACGGCACCTGATTTCAGGTGCCATCATATTATTTGTGAAGAATTTCATAGTACATCCAAAGAACAGAATATCTATCCTTGAGGTCTTTTGCGTACCATTTTGAATAATAAATTTTTTCGTCACCATACATATCCATAAAATCGTCATATGGCAATTCAATTTCATTTAGCAAATTAAGTATCTCATCGCTTGAAGGAACTTCTGATAGAACTTCTTTTATCTCGTTCCATTTTGATTTATACACTGATACCATATCCTTTGCGTACCAGCCTAATTTGTTTTGCTGAGCAATTACACCTTCAGCGGCATCATAATAAATAGCGTCTATTATCTTTGCCCATTTTTCTTTATCAAAAGGTGCAACCTCTCCTATTTCATCAATATTAAGAAGCTCTTCACGAAGAAGCTGGGTAATATATGTAGAATACATAACGTCTATTCCGTGTAAGAAATACGGCATACCAGTCATAATGCCTGTAACCTCATAAAAATGAGAAAGGTGATGCTCGCTTCCTGATGCAGGACGTGAATTGCCAACATAGCTCATAGCAATACCTACTACAACAAGTGCTTCCATAAGTGTCTGTATGCTTTCTTCATCACGTGCAAGAACGCCTTTGGCAAGTGGTTTAACCTTTTCGACCATATCCATAGTAAGGTTATATACATATTCGCATATATATTCATCATTTACAACGTGGCTGAGTTTCCAGTCGTTAAGCGCCGAATATTTACCTATAATATCACCATAACCCGATTTAATCATATCTATAGGTGCATCTTTTAATACTGCAGTATCAGCAATTATAGCTGTAGGCACATGAGCGCCGTAAGTAATTTTCATATTTCCTATAATCATAGCCGCACCAACAGATGCGTATCCGTCCATAGAAGGCGCAGTAGCAACTATGTAATATGGAAGGCTGTTTTTATAGCTAACGTATTTACAAAGGTCATTTATAACACCTGAACCAATACCTATAATAAGGTCAGTTTTATCGCTCACTTTGTCATTTAGTTTATCAATTGCTTCCTCGTTTGGAACAAGGATACCTTCATCATCATATACAAATAGAGTTTCAAGCTTGTCACCAAGTGCGTTAACTACTTTTTCACCGCATACCGCAAAAGTATTTTCATCTGCAGTTACAACTATATTTTTATAATTTTCTACAAGCGAAGGTAATTTTTTAATAGCATCGTTTTCTATAACAACGCTTTTAATATCGCACTTGTGCTCCATACCGCATTTGCAGTTAACTGTTTTATTAAGCAGGCTGTTTATATCCATTATAATAACTCCTTTAATACGTTTTCAAGTTCTTTGTAATCATCTATGCATATAAAGTTAAAATCTGATTTGTACACTGACTCATCATTTCCGCCAATACCGTAATCGTCGCCGACAAATGCTACTTCATCGTGCGCATATCCGTTTTCCTTGCAATATTTATCAAGTGCATAGTATTTATTATACGGTGCAGGTGCCATATCAAACGAAGATGTACCACCTACAAATACTGTATATTCTGAAAATGTATTTTTTACATCATCGTATATTTTTCTTCTTTTTTCTCTTGTAGGGTCAAATGCTAGCTTATCCGAAAGCTCTGCCTTTGTACCAAGTATAGGGAAAGTTACACATCCTGAATCGTGATATTCTACGTTATCACCTGTAAACTCAGTAAATCCATATTTTTCACGTAGCATAGTAACCTTTTTTTCTGTAGCTTCTCTATCGCAAGGAAGATGATTATCCTCTACTATATCAAGCTCACCTGTTTTTTCATTGTATACTCCATACTGCATGCCATAGTTACCTATAATATCAATCGGATATTTGTTCATCTGGTTAAATATTCTAAGGCACTGACCTGCTCCTACCATAAGAAGCTTATACTTTTTCGCAAGCTTGTCTAAAACAGCTTTATTTGCATCCTCAAGCTTACTTTTATGTTGTGTAAGAGTACCATCTAAATCAAAAGCAATAAGTTTAATATTTTTCATATATTCCTCCATACATTATGCCTATTTATTTAATTACAAAAAATATTAACATATCAAACAACAATTTTCAAGATACGTCAAAATAATTGGAGATTTATCAACTTTTCTCAACACAAAAGAGGTCTTTAATATTAAAGACCTCTTTTATATTAAAACATTTATTATGTACCACAGCACAGGTATGAATATTGCCGGAAGCATATTACCTACTTTGATTTTTGTTATATTAAGCATATTAAGACCGATTACAAAGATGAGTATCGAACCTACAAAATTCATCTGTGACACGACCAAATCGTTTAGATATGGCTCGATAAACGATGCAAGAAGAGATATACTGCCCTGATATATCAGCATTGATATAGCAGCAAATCCAACACCTATACCAAGTGTTGATGCTAGTATAATAGACATAACACCGTCTATAATCGACTTTGCAAAAAGTATATCATAGTTTCCGGTAAGACCATTTTCCAGTGCACCTACTACTGCCATAGCACCTATACCAAATATCAAAGTGGCACTTACAAAGCCTTCGGAAAAACTTGATTCATTGGCAAGTCGTTTCATTTTTCTCTCAAAAAAATCTCCAAATTTTTGAAGAGCATCTTCTATATTCAATATCTCTCCTATTATGGTACCAATCACCATAGACGCTATCATAATTGTAGTATTTGTAGTTTCGATACTTCCGTTATTAACGATAAGTCCACCAGACAGTGCTCCTCCGATACCAATAAATAGCACCACAAGTCCGAGAGCATTTAAAAGTGCATCTTTTATTTTTTCTGAAAAAAACCCTTTAATTATCATTCCAACCGCTGTTCCTATTATGATTAAAACAGCGTTTATAACTGAGCCTGTTATCATATAAATCACCATATGCCGAGGGAAATCAAATCCCACAAGCCTTAAACTTTATTAATTTGCACACCTTCAATTTGTCGTCCTTGAAAGGCGACAGCCTATCTTCGTCCTCCGCATTGAATCTGCACTAAATTTCTATGCGTTTAAGGTCGAAGAGTTTTAAAACAACAAATTTTGATGGAAGACAAGGAAAAAATTTGCGAATAATACTGACGTATATTCGTAAGTTTTTCCGTAGTATTACGCGGAATTTGTATTTTAAAACCTTATGGGGTTTGATTCCCCTCGGCATAAATGATTTTATCACTTTGACTCATCTTTGTCAATCTTATCACGCTTTTCCTCTATCATTTTATAAAGAGTTTCAACCGCATCCTCAAGTCCGCCAACAGAATTTATTATGCCATATTCTACAGCCTCTTTTCCAAAGAGAATTGTACCAACATCGTTAGCGATATTTTCAGTGTTCATCATAAGATTTAAAAAATTTTGTTCTGTAACCTCTGAATTTCTCGTTACAAAATCCACTATCCTATCCTGCATTTTGGTAAGGTATTCATATGTTTGGGGTGCACCGATAATCATACCGCTCATACGTATAGGATGTATGGTCATAGTGGCGGAGCGGGCAATATATGAATATTTTGCCGATACTGCAAGGGGCACGCCTATACTGTGCCCTCCACCAAGAACTAATGATACTGTTGGTTTTTTCATAGTCGCAATCATCTCGGAAATTGCAAGACCTGCCTCCACATCACCGCCCATAGTGTTTAAAAGTATAAGCACCCCGTCTATGTCGTCGTTTTCTTCTATAGCCACGAGCTGCGGTAAAAGGTGCTCATATTTTGTAGTCTTATTTTGCGGCGATAAAATCATATGTCCTTCTATCTGTCCTATTATCGTCAGGCAATGTATATTTCCACGTTCGTTACGTATTTCTGATGAGCCATATTCTTTTATTTCTTCGTTTTTATTTTCATTGTTATTTTCTATATTATTATCCATATCAAAATTCCCTTTTATAAAATTTTATAGATATTATCTGCACAAACTTCAAAGGACATACACAAAAAATTTAAAAATGCATATAATTTTAAGGTAATAAAATCCGGAGGTGCATTTATGTCAGCGTTTTTATCCTGTTCAATACTTGCGTGCATAACAAATATATTTTTCTTGATTTCATATGTATCAAATGTAAACTCATTTAAAAAACCGCTTTCACTAAAAGAGGAGCAGATGTATCTTGAGAGATACAAAAACGGTGACAAAGAAGCAAAAAACATACTTATAGAAAGAAATCTAAGACTGGTGGCACACGTAGTAAAGAAATATTCAAATCAGAACATAGACACAGACGACCTTATATCAATCGGCACAATTGGTCTTATAAAGGCTATAAACACATATAACTTTGAACGCGGAAGAAAACTCTCTACATACGCAGCGAAGTGCATTGATAATGAAATACTTATGAGCATACGTTCCAACAAAAAGCACCAAAACGAACTGATGCTTCAGGAGCCAATCGGTGTTGATAAGGAAGGAAATGAAGTAACGCTTATCGACAAACTAGGAACGGACGACGACGGGATTTTTGAAGAGGTTAATCTTAAAATGCAGATTACAGAATTATATAGTGCAATGAAAGAAGTACTGCTTGACAGAGAACAATTTATTATAAAACTTCGTTATGGATTATGTGGTGAAAAATCATTTACCCAAAAAGAAATAGCTAATATGATGGGAATTTCACGTTCGTATGTATCAAGAATAGAAAAAAAAGCACTAAAAAAACTGCTAAACAGATTTAACGAAAACGAAACGGTATCTGATGTTTAGACAGATACCGTTATTGGATTAATACCTCAAAAAAATCTATGCATTTTATTGTTATTAATAGTTTATTGTGATAAAATTATTTTAAGGAGGAATACAAATGATTAAAAAATTTATAAAAGGAATTATAATTGCACTATTTGTTGTTATATTAGTGATAGGAATATATGCATTGTATCAATATAACTTTATTCCCCACCTAAAATACACTGACGAAGATTTTGAGATTTCACCTTTAATAAGCTCAATTGATAAAGACGGTGACGGAATAGATGATCAAACCGATATTCTTGAAAGTACAAAGAAATACATATCTACAAAGCCACAATACAAAAGTAAATATTACAATGGCGGTTATCCAGATGATGGATATGGTGTATGCACCGATGTTGTTGCAATTGCACTTAAAAATTCCGGGTACGACCTAATGAAACTTGTCGACGAGGATATAAGAAAAAACCCTGCTCTATACGGCATAACATCACCTGATTCGAACATTGATTTTAGAAGAGTAAGAAATCTAAAGGTATATTTTGACAACAATGCAATAAGCCTTACTACCGACACAAGCGAAATAGAGAAATGGCATGGCGGAGATATAGTGATATTTCCTGAACATATAGGTATAGTGTCTGACGCAAGGAATTCAAACGGTATTCCGTTTATAATACACCACGCGTGGGCAGGTCAACCACGATATGAAGAAGATGTACTTAATAGATACGAAATAACCGGTCACTATCGAATTAGTAAATAAAAAAACACCCCTAAGGGTGTTTTTTTATTTTATAACATCTTTTATAATCTCATAAAATTTTCTTGCCATAAAGTGAAAGCCAAGGTCGTTTGGATGCGTTTTATCAACCATACAGTCATCGCGGTATTCATCAGGGAAAAATGTTTGTCCGTCTATAAAATACACATTTTTGTCACCATTTTTAAGTGCATTTTTATATGTAGTATATATAACATCTCTTCGAGCCTTTATATTTTCTTCTGTGTCAAGATTTCCCGGTTTTGATGCAAATATCACAGGGATATCAGGGTGTTTTGCTCTAACTTTTTTAAACATTTTTTCGTGTGTTTCAGAAAGGTATTTAGCATCAGGTGCGTTGTGATCATAGTCATATACAAACACACTCATATCCATATTGGCAACATAATCGGCAATAATATCCTCTGCCTTTCCACTACCTGAAAAACCAAGGTTAATATAATCAGCATCAAGCCATCTTGAGATCATTTCCAGATACGAATTTGATGGTTTAGACGCAACTCCGCCCTGTGTGATAGATGAGCCGTAATACACAATAGGCTTTTGGTACTTATACTTATTACCTTCACAAAGACTTGCATCTGGCTCAAGGCCTACACGCAAAGTTTCAACCCCATTATAAAGCGGGAAATTTAAAAGAATATCCTTTTCATCATTATTACCAAAATGCAATATTGCTTCGTAATCATAGTCAACCTGTGCCGCCTTTATGGTCGGTGCAAAAAGTCTTTTAAATATGCCATTGGCATATATATCAAAACACGAAGTCGAACCAAACGGCATATGATACATAAGGGCATCCTTGCTTGAATATGTAAGTTTAACCTTTAAAGCAACAAACTCTGAATTTGTCTTAAACCTTACTCTGCCACCTGCGGTATGTTTATACAAATGTGCAACACCATCATTGGTATTTAATCCTATCTCGTCAGGAAGACGTTTAAACACATCTTCTGTCTCGGGATTATAAAGTCCATAAATTTTAAACGGTGCTTTTCTGACATCGTAAAATTTCACATCAATATCGCCGAGTGTATCGGCTTTCATATTTACATCAACATCTTCAATTCTCATATCTATCTCCCCTTTTTATAATAGCACTACAAACACAAGGTACATAACAGGTAATGTTGCAATCGCAAGTACATTAGAGATTGTTGCCATAGATGCCCCTGTTTTTGTATCACCGCCATATGCTGATGGATAAACAATTGTATTTAATCCAAGCGGTGCGGCAAACGCTATAAGCACAAATACAAGTATTTCAACGCTTGTACCAATTAATTTTAAAATAAGTATCATAACAGACGGAATTATCACAAGTCTAAAAGCACTTGTAAGATAAACTTTTTTGTTTGTTAAAAGCTCTTTCAAACTATATCCACCTATTACAAAGCCTGCAAGAATCATTGCGACAGGGCCCTGGCAAGTTCCGGCATTATTAAAAGCCGTCATCAAAAACTCAGGAACAAACTTAGCTAATCCTGTAATACCAAGTACAATACCTGCAACCAGTGCAATAACAGGCGGATTTATAAGTCCTTTTTTTAGGCTTTCAAGTATGGTGATACCTTTCTCTTTTGGTATAAGCACGTATAGTCCCCACGTCTGACAGGCAATAACAGGAAACATACTGAAAAGCAGATATTTAAAAAGCATTTCCTCTCCCCATACTCCGAGTATAAGAAAATTGCCAAAATAACTTATATTACCAAAAGCCAATCCATATTTAAAAATATTTTTCTGGTATGAAAGCTCAGATGATTTTTTAGGATTTCTTACAAATAGTTTAGATAGCGGATATGAAAGTAAAACAGCAGTCAGCGCCACACCAAGTCCGTAAAGTATTAATACATAGTTTTCCTTAAATGTTTCGACTGTGCATCTGTTCATCTGGGTATATAGCGAAAGTGCTGGTGTAACTATGTACAAAAGTACCCTTGACAAAACTGCGTGAGCATTGTCGGCAATAATGTTTTTCTTTTTAAGTATAAATCCCGCAATTATAAAGCTGAACATAGTCAGCATTTGTTTAAGTGTAAGTATAAATATTTCCATTGTTTTCTCCTATAATATGAAACATACTCTATAATAGAGCATATTTCATATTATAGCACACAAAAAAATTATTTCAAGACATATTTTTCTATTTTTGAAGTATATCCTTAAAAAAATCTGCCGATGACTTTCCATGCGGTCTGTTCACTCTTTTAAGCCTGTATAAATCAGGACTTTCACGCGATATGCTACTATATCCACTCTCTGACGATATAGACGCCTTATACCCCATCTCCTTTAACACCATAATTGATTCTGGAGATATATAGCCAAACGGATATGTAAATGCAGTAGGCTTATAGCCTGTATTTTCATATATAAGCATATCGGTTTTATGAAGGTCGCCATATAACATTCGTTGATAATCTTCTACAGATTCACCTGAAAGCTTTCTTGCGCCCTTTCTGTGTTCTAAGCTGTGCAAATCATACGAATGGTTTTGAAGTTCCACAAGTCCTGAATCAGCCATTTCTTTAGCTTGCTCCCACGTTATATGCGTGTAATACGCGTTTTCCTCGCCTGTTTCTGAATACTGTTCGGAATATTTGCCTATAAGCGAAAAAACTGCCTTTGTATCATACTTTTTAAGTATTGGATATGCATACAGATAATTGTTATAATAACCATCATCAAATGTAATTAAAATCGGTTTTTCAGGAAGTGGCGTTCCTTTTTCTACATATGCAATTAAGTCGGATATAAACACACCTGTATAGCCGTTATCCTTTAGATATTTTATATCTTCTTCAAACTGCATAGGTGTTATAACGTATTTTCCCAAACGAGATGGGTCTTTAAGTATCCCATGATACATCACACCCGGTATTTTAATGTCGTCTATTACCCCTGAAACATTTACTGTTTTTTCATATTTTCCAAAAATATACACCACACAAATAAGTAAATATATGCACAGTACCACTATCTTTTTATATTTCATATATCTCACCCGTATAATATACGTTTGAAACGCCTTTTTATTACAAATAAAAAAGAGCGAAGAATTTTCGCTCTTAATATATCATTCTAAAATTGTAGCTCCGCCAACGAGCTTATCACCGTCATAAAATACAACTGCCTGTCCAGGTGTAACCGCCCTTTGCGGATTATCAAAATCAACTCTTATTCTTCCATTTTCTATAGGACATACTGTGCACGGCACTTCTGTCTGATTATAACGCACCTTGCATTTTACATTTATTGGCTCTGTAAGTTTTTCAAATAAAATGAAATTAGGCTTGTCTGCTATAAGTGATTCTTTGTATTCTGTACCCTTTTCGCCAAGAATTACAGCGTTGTTTTTTGCGTCAATTTTCACAACAAACATCGGCTTACCAAATGCTCCAAGCCCTTTTCGCTGACCGACCGTATAATGTATAATACCGCGATGCTTTCCTATAACATTGCCGTTAACGTCTAAAAAATCGCCTTCAGGGAGCTTTTTTCCTATTCTTCGCTCGATAAATCCTGCGTAATCATTATCCGCTACAAAGCAGATTTCCTGACTATCTGGCTTGTTGGCAACTTCTATACCAATTTCTTGTGCTATTTTCCTTATTTCATCCTTTTCATAGTCGCCAAGAGGCATTATGATATGAGA
Organism: Clostridia bacterium; assembly: GCA_045540815.1. Lineage (GTDB taxonomy): Bacteria > Bacillota > Clostridia > UMGS1810 > UMGS1810 > JAZQHR01. Next base: position 32,247 of record JAZQHY010000065.1, read on the forward strand.
AAGCTGATGCTGAGTCATATTATAAAGCACATAAGTCTGATCCTTTGCATCGGTTTTGGATTTTTTTAATAGATATCTTTCAAATACATCGTCATATGATATGCGGGCGTAATGTCCCGTAGCAATATAATCTATACCCATAGATTCTGCTTTTTTCAGCATAGCATCAAATTTTATGTGTTTATTACACGCAATGCACGGATTAGGCGTTCTGCCATTTAAATATTCATCTGTAAAGTAGTCTATGACATTTTTTTCGAACAAGTCCTTAAAATCAAATACATAAAAAGGAATACCAAGCTTATCAGCAACTTTTTTTGCATCTTCGACTGCGGATAAGCTATTGCATCCGTCATCGCATTTTTCCTGCCACAAATTTAAGGTAACACCCACAACGTCATATCCCTGTTTTTTCAAAAGATATGCTGCAACAGAGGAATCAACTCCGCCGCTCATACCAAGCATTACTTTTTTACCCAATGCTCATTTCTCCTATGTTTATATATTTACTATTATCTTCTTTGGACACGCTTCTATGCACGCTCCACAATTTGTACATTTAACGATGTCAACCTTTGCAAGATTGTCATTTACATCTATTGCACCTGCTTCGCATTTCTTTGTACAAAGTTTGCATCCTATACACCCGTTTGAACATATATCTTTTACGATAACGCCCTTATCCTTTGAATTACATTTTACAAAAGCTGATTTAGTATCGTAAGGAACAAGCGATATAAGTCCCTTTGGACATGCGTTTGCACACGCGCCGCAGCCTGTACATTTTTCTTTATCAACTTTTGCAACGCCATCTACAACTGAAATTGCTCCAAATTTACAAGCATTTACACAGCTTCCAAGTCCCATACAGCCGTATTCACAAGCCTTTGGTCCACCCGCAAGTCTTACTGCTGCTTCACACGAATGTGTACCTTCGTATATGTATTTATCCTTTGCGGCGTCACAAGTGCCGTTGCATGCAACTACTGCATATTTCCTTACTATCTCGCCCATTTCGGTGCCCATTATGTTAGCAATAGCTTTAGCTTTATCAGCTGTCATAAGATTACAACGAGTTGCATCTACGCCGTTTTCAACTATTTCCTTTGCAAATGCACTGCAGCCTGCGTATCCGCAACCGCCGCAGTTTGCGCCAGGTAGTATTTCTGTAATCTGGTCTATTCTTTCGTCACTATCCACTTTAAACACAATTGATGCAAATGCAAGTATTGCACCAAACACAAGTCCCATAGCACCTACAGCCAAAGCAGGTATTAGTATACTGTTCATAAATTACACCTCCTAAAAGCTAAGGCCCTGAAATCCCAAAAATGCAATAGAAAGAAGTCCTGCTGTAATAAGAGTTATAGGAAATCCTTTTAGTGCTTTTGGAATATCATTATTTGCCTCAATTTTCTCTCTTACACCTGAAAATAAAACAATTGCAAGTGTAAATCCAATTGCAGCCGAGAAAGAATACCACATTGACTGGATAAGTGTATAGTTTCTCTGTACGTTTATAATAGCTACACCAAGCACCGCACAGTTTGTAGTGATAAGCGGAAGGTATATTCCAAGCGCATTATAAAGTGCTGGCACTACTTTAGCCACAAACATTTCAACAAACTGAACAAGTGCAGCTATTACAAGTATAAATGATATGGTTTGCAGATACTCAGCACCCAAAGGTACAAGTATAAATTTCTGTACCAACCACGTCATAACCGATGCAAGTACCATTACAAATGTAACTGCCATACCCATACCGATAGCAGTATCGGTCTTTTTGGATACACCTAAAAACGGGCAAATACCAAGAAATTTTACAAGTACAAAGTTTTCTACAAATATGGCAGTTATCGCCATTACTAAAAATTCACCGATTACACTCATTTCTTAGACGCCCCCTTTTTATTAGATATTACATTTATAACTGCAAGTATACAGCCAAGTGCTATAAAAGCTCCCGGTGGAAGTATAAATATAAGCGCAGGATTAAATCCCTCGCCAAATATGGCAAAGCCTAAAAATGTACCGCTTCCAAGGATTTCTCTGACCGCGCCGAGTATACAAAGTCCAAGGGTAAAGCCTAATCCCATACCAAGTCCGTCAAATGCTGAAGGAAGGGCTTTGTTTTTAGATGCAAAACTTTCCGCTCTGGCGAGGATTATACAGTTTACAACAATAAGCGGTATGTAAAGACCAAGAGATGCTGATATACTTGGAAGGTATGCCTTTAAAAGCATCTCTATAACCGATACAAATGTCGCAATGATTACTACATATGATGCTATTCGTATTTTTGCAGGAATGCATTTTCTAAGTATTGATATAACAACGTTTGAACACACAAGCACAAATGTAGCTGAAAGTCCCATTCCTATAGCGTTTGCAACTGATGTCGTAACCGCAAGTGTCGGACACATACCAAGAAGCTGTATAAGTGTGGGATTTTCGTCAATTATTCCGTTTCTAAGTGCATCAAGGCACGCATTTTGTTTTTTCATAAAAATCCCCTCCTACTTTAGTGTTCCTACGTATTTTAGTGCTGCATTTACACCTTCAGTTACTGCTTTCGATGTAATTGTAGCACCGCTTATTGCCGATATCTCATTTCCATTTGGCATACCAGATTTTATAACCGATATATTATCCTCCAGACCAAGATACTGCTTTGTAAATTCTTCATTCGATGCTTTCGCGCCAAGACCGGGAGTTTCACTAAGCGATGTAATTTTCACCCCAGTTACAGTATGATGTCTGCACAGACCGATTATCATTTCGATATTTCCGCCAAAACCGGGAACAGAAACATTTACCGTGTATCCCATAATGTCACCATCTTTTTTACCATAAGATGCAGAAGTGATATATTCAGGGTATTCTCCGCCTATTTCTTCAAATGTTTCTCCACCAGGAAGAACCTCAAGCATAGCAGCTTTTACATTTTGTTCGTTTATATAAGCTATGGTATCTTTTGTTACTGCATTACACACAGTAAGCACTAAAGTCGATATAAATGTTATAGCTAAAAGGATAAGTGATAGTTTAATTATTGAACTTTTATTTTCCATTTTTCTTCACCTCACCAAATGCTTTAGGCGTAGTATATTTATCAATAAACGGAACGCATATATTCATAATAAGTATTGCATAAGTTACACCCTCAGGGTATCCGCCGTACACACGTATTACCTCAGTGATAAATCCTGCTCCAATGGCAAATACAATCTCGCCTTTTTTAGTTACGGGAGATGTAACATAATCTGTTGCCATAAAAAATGCTGCAAGAAGTACTCCGCCTGATAATATGTTATATAAAAACACATTTGCCATATCTGATTTGTCACCAAATATAACAGCAAATATACCAACTGTTAATATATAAGTAACAGGAATATGCCACGTTATTATCCTGTTAAAAAGAAGATATAGTCCGCCAAGGAGTATGCATACCGCACTAATCTCGCCTATACATCCTGGAACATTACCGAATATAAGGTCAAAAAAACTCGCTTCAAATACATCTTCCGTTCCTTTAATAACACTAAGTGGAGTTGCAGAAGATACTGCATCGATTGTTTTTCCAAATAGATTAATTGGTGTACGAGGGAGTACAAAACTTGTCATTTCCACCGGCCAGCTTGCAAGCATAAACGCTCTTGCAGCAAGTGCAGGGTTAACTATATTTTTTCCAAGTCCTCCAAAAAACCCTTTAACCACTATAATGGCAAACACATCGCCTACTATAACCATATAATACGGCACTGTCACAGGAAGACAAAATGCTATTAATATGCCCGTAACAACCGCGCTTAAATCGGTTACTGTCTGCTCTTTTTTTATGATTTTATTCCATATGTATTCTGAAAGCACACACGCGATGACTGACACAAGTGTAAGCATAAGCGCTCTAGGTCCAAAGAAATACACAGCAGCTACAAGTGCAGGAATAAGGCCTATGATTACCTCTGACATAGTTTTTGATACGCTTTCGCCCTTTCTTATATGAGGCGAAACCGACATAAGTAGTTTATTTTCCATATTCCTCACTCCTTTACGCTTTCTTTCTTGATGCGTTTATTTTCTGTTTCATTATCCTGATCTGTTCAACCACAAATCTATTTGACTGACACTGGTATGCACACACACCGCACTCAATGCAATCCATTATGCGGTATTTTATACATTTTTCTATATCACCATTTACTGCGTATTCGTTTAAGAATACAGGCATTAAACGCATAGGACATTTTTCCACGCATTTTCCACAGCGAATACAAGGTGATACCTTTATATCAGGCATTTCATTATCATCAAATGCCAAAAGTGCCGATGTACCTTTTATAGCAGGAACATCTAGCGAAAACTGGCTCATACCCATCATTGGTCCGCCCATAATGATTTTCTTTGGCTCAAGTTTAAATCCACCTGCCGCTTCAAATATATCTGCAAATGATGTACCCATTCTTACACGCAAGTTCTTAGGATTGTTTACCGCATTACCCGAAACAGTTACTACCCTTGACATAATCGGTTTACGTTTTGTAATAGCGTTATATACTGCCGTACAGGTATCGATATTGTCAACAACAACACCAACATCTGCAGGAAGACCGCCACTTGGTACTTCTCGTTTTGTAATAGCATATATAAGATGCTTTTCGCTTCCTTGAGGGTACTTTGTTTTAAGAACTTTAACACTTATACCCTTTTCGTACTTGCACGCATTTTTCATAATCTTTATTGCGTCAGGTTTATTTTCCTCTATACCTATGTATGCCTTGTCCACACCTAAAATCTTCATTATAAGTTTTAGACCGCCTATAACCATATCCGTATTTTCAAGCATTACTCTATGGTCAGATGTAAGGTATGGTTCACATTCTGCGCCGTTTAATATAACACATTCAATTTTCTTATCCTGTGGAGGATTGAGTTTTATATGTGTAGGAAATGTTGCACCGCCAAGGCCAACAACTCCAGCTTCTCTAATGATTTTAAGCATATCGTCACGATTTAAGCTATCATAATCATTTCTATCGTAAATAGTATCACATAGTGTATCTAGTTCATCATTTTCTATAACAATACTATCTACCATATTGCCGTTTGGATGGCGACGTTTTTCGATAGCAATAACCTTACCCGAAACCGACGAATGTATAGGGCTTGAAACAAATGCATCGCTATCTGCAATCTTTTGTCCCATAGTAACAATATCTCCTACCGCAACAACCGGAACGCACGGTGCACCTATATGCTGTGACACTGGATATACCATTATTTTCGATGGCGCAAGTTCAGATATAGAAATATCTTTCGTACTTTCTTTTTTATCATTTGGATGAAGTCCGCCTTTAAATGTAAAAAGCTCCATTTAACTCACTCCTTTGTATTTATAATAATACTATTTTATTTTAACATAATATTATCAAAAAATCAAATTTATGATAATAAAAAAAACACAACTACATAAGTTGTGCTTTATAAACATATAAATTATTCTAATATATATACATTTGCTGTTCTTCTACCAAAGTTAATAGCATCCTGATGTGATGAGAAGAATAAATCTACTCTGTTGCCCTTGATAGCTCCGCCTGTATCGGCAGCTACGCTATATCCATATACCCACGATCCGTCAGGACTTTCTATATAAAGTCTGCTGCCAAGTGGTATAACTCTAGGGTCAACTGCAACAGTGCCGTACTTTGCATACGTACCTGTAGCGGTAATACCGTGACCAGGATCACCAGGTCTGGTACCAACACTCTGATATGACAAATCATAAGCTGTGGCATTACATACTATCATCTTTTTAAATCTGAAATTTTCACCACGTGATGTAACCTGCATAACCTGTGTGCCATATTCAGCAACCTCTTGTACAGGTTTTGAAAGAATAGCTTCCTCAATAACATTTTCGTGTGCTACTTTTCCATCAACTATTATCTTTTCGATTGTCTGTATTTTCTTTCCGTCAATACCTGGTGTAATAACATTAATCTGCCCTTTTGGAAGATTATCGTTTTCTATCTTCATAATAGTATACGGAATAGCTACTTCGATGGTTTCAACTTTTTTATCTACCTGAGTAAGTGAGATTTCCATATCACTAGCGATATAATCGTCAAGCGAAACATTAAGCTCATCGTAGTTTGTAAGAATAATACCTTGTGATGTTATAAAATCTCTTACTGTTCTTTCGGCAGTGTAAAGTGTTTTAGTTTCACCTGCAAGAGTAAATGAAACTTTAACTGCACGTCTTACAGTAATGGTGTTATTTAATTTTAGCTTTTTTTCAATCTGTGGAATAACCTTGTCATATTTTCCAAGCGATATTCCCTGTTCTTCTAAAACTTCTCCCACAGTAGTAGCTGCTGTTATACATTCAACAATATTATCGTCACATTTGATTGTGACTTTAGCTACCGATGCCGCATAGATGGTCATCGCTACTGCGAACATGAAAAAAACAAGTGCCGAACAAATCATCGTCATATGTTTTTTCGTTAGTCCAATAATCATAATTCCCTCCTGGTTTACTTGTCACCGAATAAAGAATACAAGATTTCAGCCATTTAGTAGTCGAGACTGAAAATCGGTGTCAATAATCAAGTCTGGTAAAGTTTACTTAAAAATTTTGGTTTTGTCAAATTATTTTACATTTATTTCCATTTATTGTTATGCACTTTTACCATACTTTTAACATATTTTTACCATTTATGTAATAATTATACATTTATTCTAAATAATTACATATTTAGCCAAAACCCTTTGTTTTCAAGGTATGCAGGTGAAATTAACCTTATTCCGCTAATTTGGTCAAGTTTAAAATTTTAGTGCAATTTTAACAAAAATGTAACAACTTTTTAATTATTTTTACATTGAACCTTTGTAAACCCGCTATTTTCAAGGGTTTTGGCAATTGTAAAATTTTACAAAAGTGTTTGTTGTAGACAAAATCAGCCTCTTTTTTACACAAAAATTACTTTTAAAGCACTCAAAACGCCCTACTTTAACGTGTTTTTGATAAAAATTACAAATAAATATTGTTTTTTTTCGGATATTTGCTATACTTATTATAGGTAGAAATTTGATTTTTACTATATAAATATCATTAGAAAAGGTAAATTAAAATGAACAACAGAAGGAAATTAATATATTCAAATATAGATTATATGCTACTGATATTGACATTTGTATGTGCAGTATTTGGCATAATTGTTATATCAAGCGCTACAAAAACCTTACCGGGAAATGTAAGATATGTCGTAATTCAATCCGCTGCATTCTTAATAGGCATATTTGCTATGTGGCTTGTTTCGTTTTTTGAATACGAATATTATGGCGACTTATCAAAATACATCTATATAGTATGTGTGCTTATGCTTGTGCTTGTATTATTTCTGGGTACAGGCCGCGAGGATACAGGAAGCCGAAGCTGGATAAGATTTGGACCTATAGGAATACAACCATCGGAATTTGTTAAAATAGGCTTTATAATAACCTTTGCAAAGCATTTGTCCGAAATTGACGACGATATAAACAATCCGTTAAACGTACTAAAACTGCTAATTCACGCAGGAATTCTCATAGGACTTATAATGCTTCAGCCTGACTTTGGTACAACAGTTGTATTTGTTTGCATATTCTTAGGTATGATATTTTCTGCAGGAATTTCCTATAAATATATATTATCTGCAATAGGCGCTCTTCTAATTGCATCCCCTATTGCGTGGTTTTTCCTGCTTAAAGAATATCAAAAAAACAGGATACTCGTATTTTTAAACCCTGAAAGCGACCCGCTAAACGCAGGATATCACGTAATACAGTCTAAAATCTCAATTGGCTCTGGGCAAATATTTGGAAAAGGATTATATCACGGCACACAAACACAGCTAGGATACCTTCCTGCAAGACACACAGACTTTATTTTTGCAGTTATCGGCGAAGAACTTGGACTAATAGGATGCATACTTGTAATAGCACTTTTGGTTGCTCTTACGCTAAGGGTATTTCACATTTCAAAGATATCGAGAAACAATTTTTCTTCATATATATGTGTAGGTGTAGCGTCAATGTTTATAGCACACATACTTGAAAATGTCGGAATGTGCATAGGACTTATGCCGGTAACCGGAATACCTCTTCCGTTTTTCAGTTATGGAGGTTCGTCGCTCATAACCAATATGGTAGCGATAGGCCTTGTAATGAACGTCTATATGAGGCGAAAATCAATTAATTTTTAAATAACAAAATATGCACCTCAAAAGCTTGTACGTTTTCGGGGTGCATATAATTATCTCGTATTTTTTATTTTTAAATAATCTTTTATAAAATATATTACTTAAGCCATAATATCATTTCAAGAAGACGTTTTACACATACTGCAAGCTCATTTCTTGTTACTCCATCCACGTGCGTTGGTGCCTGCTTACTTCTATCGTCGGTTCTTGTAGACGGCATATGTATGTCATTTCCGGCAACAATTTCCTTGGATCTTTCTGCTTTATTCCACCAATCAGTAGTTACAAGGCCTTTATATCCCCACTCACCTCTTAGTATTCCTGTTATAAGCTCAGCATCTTCTGATGCTCTTACTCCGTTAATTACATTGTATGCTGTCATTATAAGTTTTGGATTTGACTCTTTTACACATATTTCAAATCCTTTTATATAAATTTCTCTAAGCGCACGCTCTGATAAAATAGAATTTGATTCTTTTCTGTTGGTTTCCTTATTGTTACACGCAAAATGCTTTGGTGTTGCAACAATATTCTGAGATTGAATACCCCTTACCATTGCTGCCGCCATTTTACCTGATACAAACGGGTCTTCGGAATAATATTCAAAATTTCGTCCGCAAAGCGGGCTTCTGTGAATATTAAGAGCAGGTGTAAGCCACATCGAAAGATTATTTTCCTTTGTTTCAAGCGCTCCTGCAACGCCAACTTTTTCAAGAATATCAGTATTCCACGTACAAGCAAGCATAGTTGCAACCGGAAATGCAGTCGTTCTTATGCCTGTTTTTGGTTGTATACGAACTCCTGCAGGACCGTCAACAGTCATAGGTGTAGGTATTCCGTATTTTTCGTTATCTCCCATTCCATCTGTATTTGCAACACCGATATTTTTCTTTCCTATAAGCAGCGACATCATTTCTTCGTCAGTTAGCTGTGATATAAAATAATCAAGAGTTACATTACCATTTGCAACATCATAAAGTGTTTTTATATCTTCGTCGCTTGTTGGAATGTTTTCTTCGCAAACATATTCGCAAGAGAATTTTTTGCGTTCTACTTCGCGATTAGGAACATCTACGTACTCACCTATTGCGGTAAGTCGTTTTCCAAGATTGTTAGGTGTACAATATTCGGTAAGTTTCTCGGTAACCTTTGTTTCAGGTAATATATATTTATAATCAAGCTCGGTTAGATTGCGCACAGAATTACCTGCAAATATCTTGTATTCTCCCTTTTCAAGAACATATGCTGATTTTTCGACATCACCTATATCATCGTATGATGTCATTTGATTTATATCAAAAGATAAAATAAGCGTTTCGCTCTCGCCTGGGTTAAGAAGTTCGGTTTTTTGGAATGCACAAAGCTGGATTGCTGGTTTTGTTATTTTTCCGTTTGGAGCACTGTAATATACCTGCACTACTTCCTTTCCGGACATACTACCGGTATTTTTAACAGTGGCATTTACTATAATTTTATCTCCCACATTATATGCAAGCAAATCCGAAATTTCAAATGTTGTATAAGATAGTCCGTATCCAAAAGGATACACTACCCTTTCCTTCATACCCGATATAGTTTCAAAATATCGGTATCCTATAAAAATATCTTCGGTATATTTTACATAGTCCTCGGATTCGTGGAAACCTTTAGATGATGGATAGTCATCAAAGCTCTCGGCACATGTATCTACAAGCTTTCCTGACGGCGTAACATCACCAACCAAAATATCGGCTGTTGCAAGTCCGCCTTCCATACCGCCTTGCCATATCATAAGAGCTGCTGCTATTTTATCGTTTTTGGCAAACCACGATGTATCTATCATAGCACCTGTATTTAGAAGGACAACTACGTTTTTAAAGTTCAATGTAACTTTTTCTACCATTTCCTTTTCGTTATCACTTAATGAAAAATATGTATCTGTCTCGTCATTTTTTCTGTCAGAGCCCTCGCTCGAATATCTGTTTATTGTAATAATCGCTGTATCGGTATATGCTTTTGCTTCCAAAAGCAGATTGTCAGGAATTTCAACTTCGTCAAAAAGACCAGGTCTTTCTCCTTTTTTATACGCATTAAGGCAAACTTCCTCATAATATAGTGAAAGCTTATCAAAAACCTCAACCTTATCGTTTTTTAGTTTTAAACCCTGATAAATATTTCTGACATATTCACAGTAAACATCACCTGAACCGCCGCCACCTTTCACATAATCAATTTGTGCTTTACCAAAAATCGCAACCTTTGTTCCTTTTTCAAACGGCAATAAATTATTATCGTTTTTCAAAAGAACACAACCTTCGCAAGCAGCTTCTCTCGATAATTGAATATGTTTTTCACAGCCTGTAATTTTAGAATTATTATCACCCAAAGGCAAAACCGGTTGATACTTAATTCTCGCCCATTTTTCCATATTAACACGCCCCTTAGTTAAAGTATACCTTAATTATATCAAACAAGCTACTACGCACAACTTATAAACAACATATTTTTCACCGAAATATGCTATTGTATATTGTAATTTTATACTTTTTATGCTATATTTTAAAAAGAGGTGAAGTAAATATGTCAGTATACTTTGAAAACAAAAGCAGAAACATATATATTCATCATAAAAGTGAATCTTATAATTTCAATTCTCATTTCCATAGCAAGACAGAAATGACATATTGTTTTTCCGGCTTTCAGGATGTAAAAATAGAAAATCAAATATACACCCTAAAAAAAGGTGATGCAGTAATTATTTTTCCTAATGTTGTTCACGAATATATAAAAAATCAACCAAAGAATAATATTAGCACTGAAAGCGTATCAATTATGTGCGAAACAAATTATCTTTCGAGTATTATCCCGGATTTAATAACCAAACATCCTGTTTCGTCCTTTATAAGTGCTGAGCATATTAACAAAGATTCAATTCTTGCATTTGAAAAATTAAAGGATACCCAAAATGAAACAGAGCTTATGGGTTGGACCTTTATTGCAATATCAGGACTTATTAAAAATATGGAATTAATTCCCATACAAAAATCAAACACTTCAAATATAGCGCCTCGTTTAATTTCATATATAAATGAAAATTTTGAAAAACCTTTAACTATTAAATACCTTGAGAAAGAATTTGGCTACAGTTCTTCGTATATTGCACATGTTTTTTATGATCAGCTTAAAATTCCTTTTAGAACATATTTAGGAATAGTACGTTCCGAGCACGCTGCAAATATGATTTGCACTACAACAAAAAACCTTACAGAAATAGCCTATGATTGCGGATATAATTCATTAAATACATTTTGCCGTTGTTTTAAAAAACATTTTTCTCAAACACCATCACAATACAAGAAAAATTTAAAAGCAACAAATACAAGTAAAAGCTGATGATTACTCATCAGCTTTTTTAAAATATTCATATATATTCTGTGCAGTTTTTTGGTCGATAGATTTAACCTTTAATATTTCTTCTACACTTGCGTTTCTAATCTTATTTAGCGTTTTAAAATGTCTTAAAAGCGATTTTCTGCGTGTTTCTCCAACACCTACGATATTTTCAAGCTCTGATTCAAGCGTTGATTTCTTGCCGAGTTTTGCCTGATAATCAATAGCACGTCTGTGCATCTCGTCCTGAATATTTGTAATAAGCCTGAAAGCCTCGCTTGTTTTTTCTATATAAAGCTCGCCATCAGGTGATACCAAACCTCGCGTTTTATGGTTATCGTCTTTTACTATACCGAAAACGGGAATATCTAACCCAAGAAGGTCTACTACTCTTCTGCCAACGTTAACGTGTCCGAGACCTCCGTCTAAAAGTATAACATCAGGAAGATTACCAAAATTCAATTCTTCTTTTGTTATTTCACCCTTTTCAAGCTTTAAAAGTTCGGACTTGGCATTCGAAAGACGTCTGGTAAGCACTTCACGCATACAAGCGTAATCATCACTTCCTGATACTGATTTTATCTTAAAATTACGATAATCCTTTTTAGAAGGCTTGGCATCTATAAATGTAACCATAGCACCAACGTTATTCTTTCCTGCGTAGTTTGACATATCATACGCTTCGATGCGATGGATAATGGTATTTACACCCAAAATTTTTGCAAGTTGGGATAGTGCATTGTTTTTAAAGCTTATATCTCTCAGCATTTTGTTATCATTTTCGTAAAGCGCCTTTTTAGCATTAGTCTTTATCATATGGATAAGCTTAAGGTTTTCGCCACGCTGAGGAATTTTTATATTTACACTTCTGCCGGCAAGACTTGAAAGCCATTTCTTGATAAATTCCATATCATCTATCTCGAGTTCGAGCATAAGCTCTTTTGGTATAAATGTCGACTTTGCATAATACTGCTTTACAAATTCGGTAAGTATTTCGGTTTCCGTTTGTCCTTCTATTCTGTCTATAAAATAGTTTTCGCGCCCGATAATCTTGCCTGAACGAATAAAGAATATTTGTACACAGCTTGTCTTATCTGTACTTGACATAGCAAGTGCGTCGATATCCTGACCGTTTGCAGATACAATCTTTTGTTTTTGCGAAAGCAGTTCTATGCTTTTTAATTTATCTCTGTAAAATGCTGCACGTTCAAAATCAAGATTTTCCGATGCAGTTTTCATCTTTTGCGAAAGCTCAGCTACTACATTTGAAGTGTTTCCGTTTAAAAAGTCGCAAACTTCGTTTACAAGATTTTTATACATTCCCTCGTCTACCTCGCCTGTGCAAACACCAAGGCATTTACCTATATAATAGTAAAGGCACGTTCTGCCCTTTTTAATATCGCGCGGAAATACTTTGTTACAGCTTCGAAGCTTAAAAATATCTTTTACAAGGTCGATAACCTCACGAATAAGAATTGCACTCGAATACGGGCCAAAATATTTTGCTCCGTCATTTTTGATGCTGCGAGATATAGTAAGCTTTGGGTACATCTCGTTTAACGATAATCTTATAAACGGATACGTTTTGTCATCTTTTAAAAGAATATTGTACTTTGGCATATGCTCTTTTATAAGATTGCATTCCAAAACAAGCGCTTCAAACTCTGAGTCGGTGATTACATATTCAAATGATGCAACATTTTTCACCATTGCCTCTACCTTTGGTGAATGTTTGTTTCCTTTGAAATACTGTCTGACTCTATTTTTAAGCACCTTGGCTTTACCGACGTAGATTATCTCTCCGTCGGAATTTTTCATTATATATACGCCACTTTTATCGGGCAGATTTTTAAGTTCATACTCAAAATCAAACATATATATTTTCTCCTGATAAAAAGAATAGTTACACTAGTTAAAGTGTAACTATATATAAAGTCATAAATTACTGTTCGTCAACAAAATTTTTTGAGATAAGCTCTATAAGTCCGTTTACTGCTTCCTCCTGATCAGGACCATCAGCAGCTATTATGATGTTTGTTCCTCTGGTAATACCAAGTGATAAAACGCCCAAAAGACTTTTAGCATTTACTTTTCTTTCATCCTTTGAAACCCATATGCTAGACTTATATTCATTTGCTTTCTGTATAAAAAATGTAGCCGGACGTGCGTGCAGTCCTACCTGATTTTGTACAACGACTTCTTTACTAAACATAAAACCGCTCCTTGATACTATGTAAAAATTCTTTTTGGATTGTAACTCATATTATACCAAATATTTTATACATAGTCAATACAATTTTTAATTATATTAAATTTCCTGACTTTTTAGCGGCAGTAACGGTATTCTTCATAAGAGTTGCTATAGTCATAGGTCCTACTCCGCCTGGAACAGGTGTGATGTATGATGCTACCTTCGATACGCTTTCAAAGTCAACGTCACCGCAAAGCTTTTTATCAGGAAGTCTGTTCATACCAACGTCTATAACAACTGCGCCTTCCTTAATCATATCCCCTGTAATCATATTTGCCTTTCCAACAGCTACAACGAGTACATCCGCCTGTCTGCACTCTTCCGCCAAATTCTTAGTTCTCGAATGACAAATTGTAACAGTAGCATTCTTATGAAGAAGAAGCATAGACTGTGGTTTTCCTACAATATTACTTCTGCCTACAACAACACATTTTTTGCCTTCAAGGTCGATATTTGACTCCTTAATAAGCTCCATTACGCCTGCAGGTGTACACGGAAGAAAATCAAAGTTTCCTATCATAATCTTACCAACGTTTACAGGGTGAAACGCGTCTACATCCTTTTCAGGTGTGATGGCGTTTATAATTGTTTCTTCGTTTATATGTTTTGGAAGTGGAAGCTGTACAAGAATGCCGTTTACTGTGCTGTCATCGTTTAGCTTTCTTACAAGTGCCAATAGTTCTTCCTCGGTTGTACTCTCTTCAAGTGCATATTCAAACGACGCAATACCAATCTCCGCACATGCTTTTTTCTTTGAATTTACATATACCCTTGATGCCGGATTATCCCCTACTATTACAACTGCAAGTCCAGGATTGATTCCCTTGGCTTTGATGTTTTCCACCTCAATCTTAAGCTCGTCTTTTATTCTCTGCGATACCGCTTTTCCGTCTAATATTTTAGCCATATTATTTTCCTCCGTATAATTTGTATTTAATTTTTACCCCATAAGAAATTAATAATTTTATCATTTAAAATATTTATTAATTACCGCATTAATTTTGTCTGAATCTTCTGTTTCATCTAAAGTGTTTGGATTATCACTTATCAATATCAAACCATTACCATAAAACACTTCTTTGCTCAGCGCGTCTGCACACGCTCTGAGTGGCAAAAATGTTCTTCCGTTTTCAAGCACAGGTGAAACATCTATTGGAGTAGTTTTACCATCTACTGTGATTTCCGGTTTGCCGATTGTTAATGAAATTTTTTTATCATCAAAAAGAATATTTACAGTTTGGGTTTCTTCTACCCACTCTACTTTTCCGCCATAATTTTCGCTTATGAATCTAACGGGGACATAAGAACGATCATCATCTACAAACACAGATACATCTGCATTTTCTTCGTCCAAAAGCTTTTTTTCGCCATTTATATATGCATTATTGCTTCCAACATATAATGCTGTATAATCTTTAATATCAAATTCATTGGTATCACTGTTTGATTTATCAGTTGAAAAATAGTAGTCCTCTATTTCTTTTATTTTTTCCTTCTCTTTCGCAGGATCATCAATTGAACCTCTAAGTTGCTCAATATACTCTTCAGGGGTAATATCGGTCAGCTCTATTATGGTTATCGTCCACGATTTCACACGCAGATATGTATGAACAACATCTTCAAGTAAGAGATTATTACCGCTTGATATCATCTTTGCCTGATATATGCTCATAGGATTTGTCATACCCTGATTTTTACAGTATTCTATTTCCTCATCTGTTATACCGCTTCTCTCTCTATATTTTTCGCGCCTTTCCTCTCTTGAAGCTTTTGCATCTTCAAGGGATTTTTCTATAGTGCTTTCATCTGTAAATGGTATTTTTTTCAACCTACTTATATATTCTTCATCACTCATTTCTCCCCAAACGAATTCCGTGCTAAGTTTAGAGAATTCCATATCAGCTGAGTCTTTTTCTTCAACAAGTTCATCAACTGTTTTTCCGTTTTTATACTCGTTCCATCCATACTCAAAATCAATATTCATAACATTCATATCGTTTACAAATCTATTAATTTGAGATTGTTTCCATCCTCTTTTTTTCATATCGTTGATTACATTTTCCGGAACTCTGTCTAAAACTGCCTGCCACATCATACGACCAAACATATAATCTTCATATGCCTTTTCGTCAATATTATAATATTCTCTGACCTTTTTCCAATTGCTCTGACAGAAATAATAGTAGTAGTGCATTATATCTTTATATGTTGTTGTATTGTTTCCTGAAATGGTCAAAAGCGCAAAAACTGCACTCAATTCCAAAATATCTTCTTCCGTATACCCTTGTTTTAACAACTCTTGTGCATACGGATCATCAATATAAAGTGCAAAAACCGGTGTAATTGTTGTAAAAACCAATAAAAGCGCAAGTAATGTGATTAATATTCGTTTCATAGCTGTATTCCTCCAAATTTATATAAATATTTTAACACACCAAATCAATAATTTCAATCTTGTAAATGTATATTTACACATATTTAGCAAAAAATACATATATAAAAATCAAAGGTGGTCGATATATTGATAATAACTTTTGTGAGAACGATTATCTCATATATATTTGTAATATTTGCACTGCGCATAATGGGAAAGCGGCAGATTGGCGAGCTTCAGCCAACAGAGCTTGTAGTTGCAATAATGATATCCGACCTTGCGGCAGTACCTATGGGTGACACTGCAATACCGTTGTGGAACGGACTTGTACCAATACTCACGCTTGTTGTGGCGGAAATAACCCTATCGTTTATAAGTTTAAAAAGCGAAAGAGTCAGAAATATGATAAGCGGAACACCGAGCATTATCATACAAGACGGAAAGCTTATCGAAGCTGAAATGAGAAAGACACGCTACACCATTGACGACATAATGGAAGAGCTAAGAATGAGTGACTATGTAAACATTTCAGACATTCATCTTGCGGTGCTTGAAACTAACGGCGAGCTTTCCGTAATACCAAAAGCAGCAAAAAAAGCTGTTAGTGCCGAGGATATGGGATTAAATCCAACTCAAGAAGAGATGCCGTATATAATTATTGCCGACGGCGTGCTTAGAAAAGGTCAGCTTGAAAAGTCCGGACATAACAGAAAATGGTTGGACAAAAATCTAAAAGGAAAAAATATAAAAGATGTATTTCTAATGACAGTCGATACTGTAGGAAATATGGATTTACAATTTAAAGAGGGTAAAAAATGAAATCATTTGTAGCAGCAATTATAATCCTTGGGGTAATGCTTGGCGGTTTTGCAGGAAACTATTACTATTTAAACACCGTAGTAAAAGATATGTGTGAGTCACTTGATGAATTAAAAGATTATGTAAAAGACGGAAACTGGGAAGATGCAAAAGACGAATACAAAAAGGTAAGCAAGTCTTGGGACGATGTAGGAACTCTTATGCTGATGTTATCTAATCATACCGACACAAATAAAATAGCTGAATGTATGATAAAAATTCGTGAGGCTATAAACTACGAAACAGAAGAAGATGCCGTTCCTGAGATAGAATTTTGTAAGATGCTTGCGCTTGATATGCTTAGAAAGGAACAACTTTCATTTGTAAATGTGTTTTAAAAGAAAAAATAGACAGTCCAAAAAGACTGCCCGACACCTCACCAGTTATGTTGTGACAGCTTCCCCTCAAAGGGAAGCTTTTTTCATATATTTATTATATTTATAATTTCGTTTTTGAACTTTGCTTTTTTGTTTAAAAGCTTTACGGTGATTAACCATACCACGATGCAAGCTAACGCGACAAAGGTATTTACTATTACTGATTTAAAATATGCATCGGATAGCGTAACTAATAAAAGCACCAAAAATACAGGTAATAGATACACACAGAACGCATAACCCATAAGCTTATATGTAGGCATACTAATGGTGACTTTGTCACCTTTTTTTGCGCCAACATTATTTAAAACTTCTATTTTATTTTTTCTCTCCGAGCAGGCAGAACAAGACGCACAGTTACCTCCGCACGCAGACTCTCTTGGTACATACACATAGGTTTTATTATCTTTTATTTCGCATACTATACCTTCGCAGGTCATATGTATCACCTCACAAATAAGTATAACGCATTATGTCCATTTTTGCAAATAAAAAGAGTGGTTTTATCCACTCTTTTTATATTAAACATCAAGATTCCATATATCGCTGTTGTACTGCATAATAGTTCTGTCAGATGAGAAATATCCTGCTTTCGCAATGTTTACAAGCATTTTCTCCGCCCATTTTTCGCGGTCGGCATAATCTTTTATCGCTTTATCCTTAACCTTTTTATAATCCTCAAAATCCAGAAGAGTCATAAACCAGTCTTTGTTTATTAATTCATCACGAAGTCTTTCGAGGCATTTTTTATCACCGAGTTTTAACATTTCATCGCCCGCGATAAAATCAACGGCTTTTTTGATATCAGCATTTTTCTCATATATTTTCTTCGACACGTAGTCGCCCTTTTTATAATGCTCAATAACCTCGTCGCTAGATGCACCAAATATATAAATGTTTTCATCGCCTACAAGGTTTGCAATCTCAACGTTTGCTCCGTCCATTGTGCCAAGGGTAACTGCGCCGTTTAGCATAAACTTCATATTACCCGTTCCGCTTGCCTCTTTTGACGCGAGCGAAATCTGTTCAGAGATATCGCACGCAGGGATAATCTTCTCTGCAAGTGTTACGTTGTAGTTTTCAACCATTACAACCTTTAAGTGCTTTGACACCTCTTTATCCTTTTCGATAAGCTCCGATAAACAAAGTATAAGGTGAATGATATCCTTTGCTATCACATAGGCAGATGCCGCCTTTGCGCCGAATATAAATGTGATAGGCTTTTCAGGGATAATACCATTTTTAATCTCAAAATATTTATTTATAATATAAAGTGCATTTAACTGCTGACGCTTATACTCGTGAAGCCTTTTAGTCTGTATATCAAATATCGAATCAGGGTTAAGCGTTATATTTTGAGTTTTTGACAGATAATCAGATAGCACTTTTTTATTATCAGCTTTGATATCAAGGATTTTATTTAAAACCTCTTTATCGTTTATATGCTTTGTAAGTTCGGTAAGCTTACCCGCTTCTTTTTTATATCCATCACCGATAAGGGATGTAATATATTTTTCAAGCGGTCTATTACACTCGATAAGCCAACGTCTAAAGGTTATACCATTAGTTTTGTTGTTAAACTTATCGGGGTATATCTTATAGAAATGGTTAAGCTCATTTTCCATAAGAATATCTGTGTGAAGCTTTGCAACACCATTTACACTAAATCCGTAATGGATATCTATATGCGCCATATGAACGGTGTTTTTATCGTCTATGATATATACAGATTTATCATCAAACTTTTCACGCACTCTTTTATCAAGAGTTTTGATAATGCTTACTAAATGCGGCACAACCTTTTCAAGATAGCTCATAGGCCACTTTTCAAGTGCCTCGGCAAGTATTGTATGGTTGGTGTACGCACAGACCCTACTTGTGATATCTATAGCAGTATCAATATCAATCCCCTCGTGAGTAAGTCTGTATATAAGCTCAGGTATAACAAGTGTAGGATGTGTATCATTTATCTGGATAACTGCGTACTTGTCGAGTTCATAAAGACTTCCGCCACGTGATTTTACGTCGTCTATTATATACTGTGCTCCGTTTGACACCATAAAATACTGCTGATATATTCGAAGTAGCTTTCCATATTCGTCACTGTCATCAGGATATAGGAAAAGTGTAAGGTTATGCTCGATATCGTTTTTATTGAAACTGATACCGTCACTCACCATATTTTCATTTGCATTTTCTATATCAAAAAGATGAAGTTTGTTACACTTTCCGCCATAACCTGTAATGGTGATATCGTACATTTTTGATTTTAATGTAAAATCTTTAAATCTTACCTTGTAGCTTTTACCCGTGTCTTCAAGCCACGAATTATCATCTATCCAAGGATTTATCTCCTCACATTGCTTATTATCAGAAAATTTCTGTTTAAATAAACCAAGATGATAATTCAGTCCTATTCCATCGCCACAAAGTCCAAGTGTGGCTATAGAATCAAGGAAACATGCAGCAAGCCTTCCAAGACCGCCGTTTCCAAGAGACGGCTCGTTTTCTATCTCCTCAATCTCAGAAAGCGATTTACCTGCATCTGCAAGTTCTTTTTCGATACTTTCATAAATACCAAGATTTATAAGGTTATTTGAAAGCAGCTTTCCAATGAGAAATTCTGCAGAGATATAGTAGACCTTTTTCTTTTTGTCTATAGTGCCGCGGTCTTCCATTTTATCCTTTACAAGCTCCAAAAGCGCTTTAAATATAAGCGAATTTTCAGCATCTTTTAGAGAAGTATTATACTTTTCCTTTAAATATTTATTTAACATATTACGCTCTCCCACCAAAGTTTTATTGCATCTAAAGTAGCGTTTGGTAATGTTTTTTATTTTATCAATAGTTTTTTCCGATATATAATCGCCATCAAGTCTCCAAAGCCAGTTAGTGCCAAGGGTTGACGGAGTATTTATTCTCGTATCGCTCCCTGTACCAAGATAATCCTGAAGCGGAATGATACAAGTATCTGCAACGCTTGCCATAGCCAGATTTACAAAGTCCCAGTTCACATTTTTAACGCGGTCTTTTTTGAATATTTCAAAGAATCCGTCGCTTGCGCCTGCACTGTCAACTGATAATTTAGATGCGTCCTTGTTCATATACTCAAGAGCACATTTTTTTGTTTTGGAATCAAGCAAGTTAAACCAACCGACTATGGTATCGTTATCGTGTGTCCCTGTATATACTACGCTGTTTTTATCATAATTGTGCGGAAGATAGTCTGAATCTGTGCCGTCAAACGCAAACTGAATTATCTTCATACCGGGATAGCCTGTATCTGCAAGAAGCTTTTTAACACTGTCTGTCATAAAGCCTAAATCTTCTGCAATAATATCAGCATTTGGAACGGCGTTATTTATGGCATTAAATAGCTCTATACCAGGACCTTTCTCCCATTTTCCGCGTGTTGCATCTACATCTCCGTAGTTTATAGCATAATACTCGTCAAAGCCTCTGAAATGGTCAATTCTAAGTGTGTCATATAGTTTAAAACAGAATTTTATTCTCTTTATCCACCACTCGTAGCCTGTATCTTTGTGGTAATCCCAGTTGTATAAAGGATTGCCCCACAATTGTCCAAGCTTTGAAAAGCTATCGGGTGGACAGCCTGCAACACGTTTTGGTGTAAGATTTTCGTCAAACTCAAACATTTCAGGGTTTGCCCAAGTATCTGCACTATCCATAGACACATATATGGGAATATCACCGAGTATCTTTATACCATTTTCATTTGCATAAGCCTTTAAATTCCCCCACTGTTTAAAGAACAAAAACTGCAGATATTTATAAAAATTTACATTGTCCTTCAAATGGTTTTCAAATGTTGTAGTAGTCTTTCTAAATTTTATGTCATCATTCCATTCCAGCCAGCTAACTCCGTGAAAATACTCCTTTACCGCCATATAAAGCGCGTAGTCATCGAGCCAAAAAAAATTTTCGTCAGCAAATGCCTTGTACTCATCATCATCTTTATTAAATCCATTTTCAAATGCTATTTTCAGCACCTTGAAACGTGAGAAATATATCTTTTCGTAATCTATCTCTTTGTCGTGACAAATAGATGCCTCAAGCTCTCTTTCGCTAATAAGACCTTCCTCATACAGAGTATCAAGGTCTATAAAATACGGGTTTCCTGCAAATGCAGAAAAAGACTGATACGGCGAATCACCAAAGCCTGTTGGTCCTAGCGGTAGTATCTGCCAATAGGTTTGACCGCATTTTGCAAGTATATCTATAAATTTATACGCTTCTTTTGAAAAACCGCCTATGCCGTACTTTGACGGAAGGCTTGATATAGGAAGAAGTATTCCTGCTGTTCTCATTTAAAACTGCCCCTTTTAGTCTGTAGGGTGTCTAACCCACAAGTCATTATTAACCCTTGACTGCGCCTGCAACTACACCTTCGATGATATACTTCTGACACACAAGATAGAATATGATAATCGGTACTATAGCAAGCACCAAAAGTGCCATCATAGCGCCCATATCTATAGAACCATAACCGCCTTTTAGATACTGTATGGCAATTGGGATTGTTTTATAATCCGAGCCTATTACAAGGTATGGTAAAAGGTAGTCATTCCATATCCACATAGTATTTAATATGGCAACTGTTATGGTAGTTGGCTTAAGTATCGGCATTATCACCGAAAAGAAGGTTTTTACAGGTGTGCATCCGTCGATAGTTGCAGCTTCTTCAATTTCAATCGGAATTGATTTTACAAAACCACAAAACATAAACACCGACAGACCTGCGCCAAAACCAAGGTATAATATTAGTATACCTAAAGGATTGTCTAAATGCAAGACATTTGCAATTTTTGTCATTGTAAACATTACCATTTGAAATGGAATAATCATTGAAAACACGAACAGATAGTATAAAATTTCAGTGTATTTCGCACGCACTCGTGTGATATACCACGCAGTCATTGCGGTAAACAATACTATAAGTCCTACTGAAAAAAGTGTTATAAACACTGAATATCCAAACGCTTTTAAAAATCCTGTTTTCTCTATTCCGCGCACAAAGTTATCGAAACCTGCGAAGGTCATCTTATTTGGCAGAGCAAACGGCATATCGTTTATATAAAACTGTCCTTTAAAAGAGTTAATCAGCACTATTAAAATAGGGATTATAAATATAACTGCAAGTAAAATCAAAAATGCAAACAGCAAACCACGTGAGCCTTTTTTCTCCAAGATTCCACCCCCTAATTATCTATTTCCTTGCGCCTTGTAAAGTAAAGCTGTGTCATTCCAATAGTAGCAAGGATTATGGCAAATATAACTGCTTTTGCCTGTCCTACTCCCTCCCAGCCTACTCTTCCGTAAAACGTATTATAAATATCAAGCGCAAGCATCTGACTTTCCTTACCCGGTGCACCCGCAGTTAGAGCTAGGTTCTGGTCGAACAGTTTAAACGAATTTGACAGAGTTAAAAATGAGCATATTGTAACTGCAGGCATTACAAGCGGAACAATAATTTTTCTAAGCGTGGTAAAATATGTCGCCCCATCTATCTTTGATGCTTCAATAAGTGATTTTGGAATATTCTGTATACCTGCGATATATATGACCATCATATATCCAATCATCTGCCAGTTCATTAAAACAACCAGTCCCCAAAACCCGTATGTGGCTTTATAGGTAAGTGTAACTCCAAAGCGCATAAGAATTCCATTTAATATTATCTGCCATATATAACCCAGCACTATACCGCCTATAAGGTTTGGCATAAAAAATATCGTTCTAAATACATTTGTACCTTTTACCTTTCGGGTTAAAAGAAGCGCAAGAGAAAACGCAAGTACATTTACGCTGACAACAGATACAATGGTAAACCTTACAGTAAACCAAAGTGCGTTTAGAAAGTCCCTGTTTTTAAACGCATTTATATAGTTTGAGAGTCCTGTAAACCTAGCATCGTTTACTGTGGTGAACTCGGTAAATGAAAGATAGATTCCAAGTAAAAATGGTATGATAAAGGCAATCAAAAACGCCAGGAGAGTTGGAAGCACAAAGATGTGAAATTTCTTTTTTAAGCTGTTTTCCATATAAAATTCCCATAGCCTTTCCGCCCACTTTCTTATAAAGCTATATGCATCTTATCGTGGGCAGATAAGGTGTATAAAGTAATATTATTTTGCTCTTTCGCTTTTCCAGCTTGAAGTAACGTCTGATACAACCGTGTTCCAGTCTTTATTTCCCTGTGCATATTCAAGAAGTGATGCGCCAAACCTGTTTTTAAACTCTTCACTTGGGAAAGAAAGAAATGTCCACTCAATGTTATTTACGTCTTTATCAAGCCATCTTAAAACCTCACGGCTAAGCGGATCGTCAGGCTTTTCATCATCAGAGAAGGTATTAAACGGTGCGTTAAAACCTAGTCTATTTACAACGTAATCTTTACCTTTTTCACTTGAGAACAGCCACTCAAGAAAATCTATTGATGCTTTTTGTTTTGCCTCAGATACTTTAGAGTTCACTGCGATATAGCTTTCTGTTCCAACGCATATTCCTTGTTTTTCTTCGCCTTCGTGACCTGTATATAGAGGGAGCATTTTTATATCGTCTGCATCTACAGTATTTCCTGAAACTTCACTTATCTGTGACCAAGCCCAGTCGCCATTTTGCACCATAGCGCATCTACCCAGCGCAAATTCACTCATAGCATCAGCGGTTGTTTTACTTCCTAGAAGCTTTTTATCAGTAACAGAATTATTTATATATAAATCAAACAGATTTTTATATTCATCTGCATATTTAAAATCAATCATCTCTGCATCGTTTCCTGCAAGTATTGTTGTATCATAGTTTGTCGCCTCATCAAGTTCATAGTAGAAAGGCACGTTTGCAAGGTGCGACTGCCATCTCCATTGTTCTCCCGCGCCAAGCGATGTTGATGCAAATACTCCGCTTATTCCAAGTGCGTCTTTTTGCGCCTGCATATCCTCTACAAGTGCTTTAAGTTTTGAAAAGCTATTAATCTCTTCCATAGATGTAAAATCTGTTTTCTTTGACGGAAGTTCAAAATATTTTTCGCAGATATCCTCGTTGTATATAATGCCGTAACCTTCTATCGCATACGGAACTGCATACACTCCATTACCCTCTGTTATAGCAAGATTTTTGTCTTTTAACTCTGTGTAAAGCATTGTGTTTCCAATATCCGCACAGTAATCTCTCCACGCTTTAAATCCTGTAGGTCCGTTAACCTGAAATATAGTAGGCGCATTTGATTTTGCCACCTCTGATTTAAGTGTTTGCTCATACGTACCGCTGGCAGCAGTAACCACCTTTACAGGAATACCAGTTTCTTTGGTATATTCCTTTGCAATCTCGTCATAGTATTCTGCGATTTCCGGTTTAAAGTTTAACAGATAAACACTTCCTGTTGTATCATCATTTTGCTGACCGCATCCGCTAAAAGCAAAAAGCATTACAAATACAAGTGTTATTGCACATAATTTTTTTGTTAATTTAACCATATATATTTATCCTTTCTTTATTTTTGAGTTTATTATCTGCAATAACCAAAAAAATATTTATTTGCATAAAAAAATTGCGGAAAGTTTTATACTTTCCGCAATTATAAAATCAAATATTATTCTTCGCAATCGCAACAATCACAGCTTAAATCGATGTCGATTGGCTCTTTGCAGTTAGGGCAAACAAGCTCATCATCATCTAGGAAGAAATCTTCGTCAAGATAGATAGTTTCCTTACAGTTCGGACATTCAAGCTCGTAGTAGTCGATGTCATCATCTTCGTCACAATCGCAATCACAGCAATCGCACTCTTCGCACTCAGCGAATTCATCTTCAAGCTCTGCAAGATCTTCGTCTATCATATCAACCTGCTCTGCAAGCTCGTCCTGATAGTCATATACATCTTCAAAAGTTTCGTTGATTTCGTCAAATATTTCAAGCATTGCTCTGAAAACTTTGCCTTCGTTTGACTTTTCATCGAATTTAAGACCTTCCATAAGACCTTTTAGGTATGCAATCTTATTTGAAATGTTTTCCATAGTTAATATTCTCCTTTATACTCTTTCCATATATTCGCCTGTTCTTGTATCAACTCTTATTGTAGTACCTTCGTCAATAAATAATGGAACGTTTATAGTAGCACCTGTTTCAAGAGTAGCAGGTTTAGTAGCGCCTGTAGCTGTATCGCCTTTGAAACCAGGCTCAGTTTCAGTAACGACAAGCTCAACAAATGTAGGAGGCTCTACGCCAAATACATTACCCTTGTATGAAAGCACTTTAACTACCATATTTTCTTTCATAAATTTAAGAGCGTCACCAAGCTGTTCTGCGCTAAGCGGCATCTGCTCGTATGTTTCCTGATCCATAAAGTAATATAGGTCACCATCTGCATAAAGATATTCATAATCTTTTCTGTCGATGTGTGCTTTAGGCATTTTTTCAGTTGGTCTGAAAGTTTTTTCAACTACGCCGCCTGTGATAACGTTTTTAAGCTTAGTTCTAACGAACGCTGCTCCTTTACCAGGTTTTACGTGCTGAAATTCTATAATCTGGAATACATTGCCTTCAAGCTCAAATGTAATACCATTTCTGAATTCTCCTGCTGAAATCATTTGTTTATACCTCCGTAAAAATAATTTGCGTTTTTATACTTAATATTATTCTATATTAAAAGTAAATATTTTTCAAGTGTTTTTTTACATTTTCTAGATAAATATTAAGTTTTTAGGTGATTTTGTTAAATTTATGCATCCATTATCTGTTACTAAAGACACGTCTTCTATTCTTACACCGCCGAGTCTTGGAATATATATTCCAGGCTCAACAGTAACTACATTTCCCTCTTTAAGCGGTTTTTCATTCCTTGGTGACAGATTTGGACTTTCGTGAATATCCAGCCCAAGTCCGTGGCCAAGTCCGTGGCCAAACGAATCAGGGTATTTTTCCTGAATGATGTTGTATGCATTAATGTGCACATCAGATGCTTTTACACCCGCTTTAATCATATCAATAGATGTAGTTTGAGCTTTTAGCACCGTTTCGTATATCTTTCCAAGTTCGTCAGATATATCCCCCACTGCAAATGTTCTTGTCATATCACTGCAGTAGCCATTGTACACACAACCAAAATCTACTGTGACAAGCTCTCCTCGCGTTATCTTTTTGTCTGTTGCTACCCCGTGAGGCATAGCACCTCTCTCGCCTGATGCAACTATCGTGTCAAAGCTCAAGGCAGATGCACCAAGTTTTTTCATTTCAAGCTCCAAAAATAGCGCAATTTCGCGCTCTGTCATACTCTCTTTGGCATACGACAATAGTTTATGGAATGCCTTATCCCCTATTTCTTCCGCTTTTGCGATAAGTGAAATCTCATCATCGTCTTTTACACTTCTAAATTCGAGTATCTTATCGCCGAGTGGCACGAGCTTATTTGCTTTTTTATTAAGTTCAAGGTAATCGTTATACGATATTGATAAATTTTCAAAACCTGTATTTGATAGCTTTGAAAGATAATTTTCAATCTTTACCTTTGCCACATCGCATATTTCATAAAGCGGGCACTGATTTTCACACTGCTCGATATATCTAAAGTCGGTAAACAGATAAAGTTTATCTAGTGTTATAAGAAGATACGCACTTGTGCCTGTATAACCGCTATAGTAGTATACATTTTTTAATTCTTTTATAATGACAGAATCAAGTTTCGATTCTGCCATATAGTTTCTTAGTTTTTCAATTCTTTTCTTCATATTAACCCTCAACGTGCTTTAGATACATCTGTTTCATCCTAAGTGCATCTTCTGCCATAGTGCCGTTTGACTCACATATAAAAGTTGGTGTAAGGCTCTTCTTATACACTATCTCAGCAATCGGTTCAAATTCAGGACCATACTGGATATCGTTAAGTGTATGATGCTTTTTCTCACCGCCGGGGTTTGTAAATTCTATTCTCGAAAAATGGCTGTGAAATACTTTAAGGCGGTCTTCTCCAAGACCGTTTTCAATTTTATCAAATATTTCGAGATAGTCGCTGTATTCTTTAAGTCCGCCAAGAGTTCTTGCGTTTAAGTGGCCAAAGTCGATTGTTGGGATAAGTCTGTCATCTAACTGACAAAGCTCTATAACCTCATCTAAATCTCCAAGCTGATTTATCTTACCCATAGTTTCAGGGCAAATATGAACGTGTGACACACCAAGATTTTCCGCCTCGCTAAGTGCCATAGAAAGCGTCTTTTTGGCGTACTCCATAGCTACGAGTCTGTCCATTTTCGCACATGCACCAGAGTGTACTACTACCTTTGTAGCACCCATAAAATCAGCAGCTATAAGCGAGTCGGTAATGTATTTTACGCTCTTTACTCTTTTTTCTTCGTCATCAGTTGCAAGGTTTATATAATATGGCGCGTGAATACTAAGTGCTATGTTATTTACCTTTGCCTCCTCGCCAAGCTTTCTTGCAGTAGGCTCGGTTATCTTTACGCCCTTTGAGCATTGATACTCGTACGCATCAAGTCCCATTTCTTTTAGCCATTTTGGCATCTGAAGTGACGATTTATATCCCTCATCATAAAATTTATTACTGTTTCCCGAAGGCCCAAAAAATGCCATATTTCTCACTCCTACATTTCATTTCTTAATTCATCAAGTAATTTGTAAAAATAGTCTGGCGCAGGCACTGTAAATTCCATATACTCTCCTGTA
Organism: Clostridia bacterium; assembly: GCA_045540815.1. Taxonomy (GTDB): domain Bacteria; phylum Bacillota; class Clostridia; order UMGS1810; family UMGS1810; genus JAZQHR01. The sequence goes on from JAZQHY010000065.1 coordinate 60,425, forward strand.
GATGGGTGATTAAACCCTATACACTCCGCGTGAAGTGCCTGACCGTTTAGATTGTATGGATTTTTTGCGTTTCCATATACTGTATCACCAATGATTGGATTTCCGCGATATTTTAAATGCACTCTTATCTGGTGAGTTCTGCCTGTTTCAAGCTCACACGAAAGGTACGTAGAATTTGGAAATCTCTCTATTACCTCATAATGAGTAATCGCGTGCTTTGAATTTTTAGCAGTTACAGTCATTTTCTTTCTGTCAGACGGATGTCTGCCGATAGGCGCATCTATTATTCCCTTGTTTGACGGAATAACTCCCTCGCACACGCATATATAACGTCTTTTTACAGTTTTATTTTTTATCTGCTCAGCAAGTGAAAGGTGTGCGTTGTTTGTCTTTGCTACAAGTAGCAGACCAGATGTGTCCTTGTCTATTCTGTGTACTATACCCGGTCTTATAACGCCGTTTATTTCGCTTAATCTCCCTTTACAGTGATACATAAGCGCGTTTACCATAGTGCCTGTGTAATTGCCTGCTGCAGGATGCACAACCATACCCTGCGGTTTATTTACCACTAAAAGTTCGTCGTCTTCGTAAACTATATCAAGCGGTATATTTTCCGGCTCGACATTTAGTTCCTCAGCTTCAGGAATAATTACGCATATTTCGTCGCCTTTTTTCAGTTTGTAATTTGCTTTAACGATATTTCCGTTTACTGTAACATCACCGTTATCTATTAAATTTTTAATCTGTGTACGGGTTATGCCGTCTATGTTTATAAACTTATCTATTCTCTCGCCCGCATTTTCGCAAATGATTTTAATCTCGTTCATTATTTACAACCTCTTTTTCCCTATCAAAGAAAAATATATACACATACAAAAGTATTACACCCACTACTATCAGGCAATCGGCAAAGTTAAATACAGGAAAATTTATAAATGTGGCATGAATCATATCCACCACGTAGCCTTTAAATAATCTGTCGATAAAGTTGCCAATAGCCCCTGCGTAAATAAGCGAAATTGAAAAATTAAAAAGCTTTCCTTTGCCATTATGCTTACGTATATAAAAGGCAAGCAGCGTCAAAACAACAATCGTAATAATTATAAAAAACCATCTGCTGTCCTGAAGTATACCAAATGCTGCTCCGCGATTTTCCACATAGGTAAGTGAAAGTATGTTTTTAATTATCTCGATACTTCCTATAGGCGCAAGATATTTAACTGTAAGATATTTTATAATCTGGTCTGCTATGATAAGCAGTACCGAAAATATTACATATAGCATACGTTCCCTCCTACCACTCGGAAAATAATAATAGGTATATTATTAGTAGTACTATTACGATAAATATTATCGGAAGTATAAGTTTTAACACCATATTTTCACCTACAAAATATGAGAAAGGGATTTCCTTTCTCATATTTAAGACTTAGTTATTTTTTAGTTTTTCTATTGCAAATTCAATACGCTTAATTGACTCTTCCTTACCAAGAAGTTCAGCAAGTTCGATGCCACCGCCCGGGGTAAATGCTTTACCGCTAAGTGCAACCCTGATTGGCCATAGGATAAGACCGTTTTTAACTCCTAGCTTTTCGATAAGTGCGAAAAGTGCGTTATGAATGCTTTCTTCTGTCCAGTCGTTAAGCTCTTTTAATACAGGAAGAACGTGATTTAATGACTCAAGTGAGTTTTCAGGATTTGTTTTCATCTTCTTATGAGTATAAAGTTCTACATCATACTCAGGAAGAGCATCTATAAAGTCAATCTGCTCTGGAATATCTGAGAATTTCTCTGTTCTGTCGTGAAGAAGTTTTGCAATCTTAAGAAGGTCTACATTCTCATTTTTAACAGCCTGTTTAATGTAACCTTCAGCTTTTTCCAAAAACTCTTCGTTAGACAGCTTTCTGATATACTCGCCGTTTATCCAGTTAAGCTTTTTCTCGTCAAATATTGCAGGAGATTTGCTTATACCTGACACGTCAAACGCCTTGATAAGCTCGTCCATAGTAAATATTTCCTGCTCGCCGCCCGGGCTCCAGCCAAGAAGTGCAACGTAGTTAAGGATAGCATCCTTAAGATAACCTTTGTTTATAAAGTCCTCGTATGATGCATCGCCGTGACGTTTACTAAGCTTATTTGTCTGGTCCTTCATAACAGGTGATACGTGAACGTATGTTGGGATATCCCAACCGAAAGCCTGATATAAAAGGTTGTATTTAGGTGTACTTGAAAGGTACTCACTACCTCTTATTACGTGAGTAATTTTCATTAAGTGGTCATCTACAACGTTTGCAAAGTTGTATGTAGGAAGGCCGTCTGATTTTAAAAGTACGTTATCGTCAAGTGTAGCGTTATCAACAGTAATCTTACCAAATACTACGTCGTCAAAGCTTGTTGTGCCTTCAGGATTGATTTTCTGTCTTATAACGTATGGTACACCTGCATCAATTTTAGCCTGAATTTCCTCTTTTGAAAGGCTACGGCAATATCCATCATATTTTGGAGATAGTTTTTTCGCAAGCTGTTGTTCCTTAACAGCGTCAAGTCTTTCTTTATCGCAGAAGCAGTAGTATGCACCGCCAAGCTCAACTAACTTTTCAGCATATTCTTTATATATGTTTCTTCTCTCGCTCTGGATATACGGACCGTAGTCACCGCCAATGTCAGGACCTTCGTCGTGGATAAGTCCTGTTTCCTTCATAGTTCTGTATATAAGGTCAACTGCACCTTCAACGTAACGTTCCTGGTCGGTATCCTCTATTCTTAGTATAAAGTCACCGCCGTCATGCTTAGTTAAAAGATAAGCATAAAGTGCAGTTCTAAGGTTTCCGATGTGCATATAGCCTGTAGGGCTTGGAGCAAATCTTGTTCTTATTTTAGACATTTAGTACTCTCCTTTTTATATTTCTGCGTCAATTTTTTCTGAAGTAGTTTTGATAGCGTCTTCTACGCTCATTTCAAGCACTTCGCTTGAATTTCTGTATTTAACCTCGACGATGTTTTCACCGATTTTCTTACCAACAGTAATTCTTACAGGGATACCGATAAGGTCAGCATCCTTGAACTTAACTCCTGGTCTTTCGTTTCGATCGTCAAGCATTACATCATAATCCATATTTTTAAGGATAGTGTATATCTCTTCGGCTTTTGCCATCTGCTGTTCGTCTTTGGTATTTACAGGGATAACTGTTACGTGATAAGGTGCAACACTCATAGGCCAGATGATACCATTTTCGTCGCAGTTCTGCTCGATGATAGCAGCCATACATCTGTTTACGCCGATGCCGTAGCAACCCATTATAACAACCTGAGATTTGCCGTTTTCATCAAGGAAGGTGCAATCAAGAGCTTCGGAATATTTTGTACCAAGCTTGAATATATGTCCAACCTCGATACCCTGACAAGTTTTAATCTCACCGCCACACTTGTGACAAACATCACCTTCTGTAATGCATCTGAAATCACCGATTGCAGTTGCTTTGAAATCTCTGTCGATATTTACGTTTTTGTAGTGCTTGTCTGTTTCGTTCGCACCTACAACGAAGTTTTTCATATTTGCAACTTCATTATCCACCAAAACGTCTATATCTATACCTATAGGGCCTGCAAAACCAACTTTTGCATTTGTAATACGCATTACGTTTTCAGCGTCAGCCATTTCAAGCTCTACTGCGCCAAGATGGTTTGCAATCTTGGTTTCGTTAACCTCTCTGTCACCTCTAACCATTACTGCAACGTATTTGTCGTCTGCTCTGTATATTATTGTTTTTGCAAATGCTTTTTCGGTAGTATTTAAAAAACCTACAAGCTCCTCTATAGTACCAACGTTTGGAGTATCAATCTTTTCAAGTGCAAGTTCTGGAGAATTGTCCTTTTCACCTGCAACACAAACTGCTTTTTCAAAGTTTGCACTGTATCCGCATTTCTCACAGTATGCGATGCCGTCCTCACCTATTTCCGATTTAACCATAAATTCCTGTGAGCCTGAACCGCCCATCGCACCTGAATCGGCATCAACTACGATATAATCAAGTCCCATACGGTCAAATATCTTTCTATATGCATCGTACATATCCTGATATGACTTATCTAGACCTGCCTGGTCTTTGTCAAAGCTGTACGCATCTTTCATTATAAACTCACGGCTTCTCATCACACCAAAGCGTGGACGTCTTTCGTCGCGGTATTTGGTCTGTATCTGGTATAGAGTAACAGGAAGCTGTTTGTAAGATTTAATAGTATTTTTAACTGTGTCTGTAAATATTTCCTCGTGTGTAGGACCAAGGCAGAAATCTCTATCGTTTCTATCTTTAAGTCTAAACATTTCAGGGCCAAACACGTCCCATCTGCCAGAAGGAACATAATATTCCTTTGGTAGAAGCGCAGACATAAGTAGCTCCTGTGCATCTTTATCGTTCATTTCCTCACGAATGATGTTTTGTATCTTAGTAAGAGTTTTTAGTCCTAGCGGCAAAAACGAATACACGCCTGAGGCAAGCTTTCTCATTAAGCCCGCTCTAAGCATCAATTTATGGCTTTCTATCTCTGCCTCTGCAGGAACCTCACGAAGTGTAGGCATTAAATATTTTGATAATCTCATTTAATTTAGCTCCTCTTTCATATGTAAATAACAGCTTTTTGCTATCCTTATTAGTATAACGGATTTCAAGGTATTTTGCAATATTAAATTGGAAAATATTTAAAAAAATCAGGCAACCATTTGATTGCCTGATTTGTATTAAGATTTTACTTTTTTAATTTCTTCTAGTGAAATCTGTCTAGTATGCTGAGTGTGGAACCATTCTTTGCTGTTTTTGTTTATAAAACCTAAAAATGCAATTGGCACCCAAGTTAGTGAATACAAGCTGTATGTGATGTAACACCAGATAAGACGTTTGTTAATAACTTTCTTTTCAACTGTTATAACAAACGGAATGTATAGGCTCTGTCCTATAACAAATGTATTCCATACTACAGGTGAATCGAAAAGATACCACATCTGCATAAATCCTAGGTTACCATCAGGGTAGAATGTCTGTGCCCACGCCATAAATGTGATGATACCCATAGCAAGTATCTTTAGTGGCTGAAGTGTATATATAGCACAGTCGAAGCATGCCCAGTCGCCTTTTGTAAATGCTCTTTTTAGAAGCTTTAGTGCAAATCTGCTGCAAACATCTGCGTGTCCCTGCATCCATCTTTTTCTCTGATGCCAAGATTGTGAGAATGTAAGTGGCTTTTCGTCGTATACTACAGCACCTGCTGCGTAACCAACCTTTTCGCCCTTAAGCGCAAGTTTTGCAGTAAACTCCATATCCTCTGTAAGACAAGTTGCCCCCCAACCCATTTCTTTTAAAAGGTCGGTAGAAACTATAAATCCTGTACCGCTTAGCTGACAAGTAAGACCAAGGTTATATCTTGCATTCTGGAATAGTCTTGATACAAACCAGAATGATACAGAGTATGCACAAGTAATCCAAGAGTCAAACGGGTTTTTACTGTCAACATAACCCTGAACAACCTTGTAGCCCTTGTTCATTTCTTTGTTCATTTCTTTAAGATAGCCTTCACCTACGATGTTGTCAGCATCGAAAATTGATACTGCATCGTAATGCTTTTCCATATCAAATATTTTATTAAACATCCATTCGAGTGCATGGCCTTTGCCCTTTAGTGTATCGTGACTTCTCTCGTAAACCAAAGCGCCTGCTTCTCTGGCAACACTTGCGGTAGAATCAGTACAATTGTCCGCTATAACAAATATGTCGTAAGCTTCTCTGGGATAATCAATCTCCTGAAGACTCTTTACCATATTGCCAATAACCGCTTCTTCGTTATGCGCAGCAACTACCATAGCAAACTTATGTATTTTGCTGCTTTTTGCTTCTTCCTTACCTTTTCCTGTGTACCAGCCAAAAAGTGATACTAGGAAATAATATCCGCCGAATCCAAAACTAATTACCTGAAGTAATATGCTTATTACAAACATTATTGGGTGTTCCGACATCATATTTGGCATAAACCATTCTCCTTCGCAATAGAATTTATTTTTATTCAAACATACATATTATACAATACAAATACAAAAAAAGCAACAAAAAAATTATTACATTTTTATTTCATTTATACGCATCTTTTTTTAGCTTATTGCACAAAAAAAGCTGGACTTTTAATAATGTTTATTTTATTATATAATTATATGTAATAAATTATCGGAGTTGAATAATAAATGAAAGCTACTACAAAATATATTTGCCAGGAATGCGCTTATGAATCCGCAAAATGGATGGGAAAATGTCCCAATTGCGGCGAGTGGAATTCTATGGTGGAAGAAATTGTTACAAAAAGTTCAAACAATTCTAAACAAAATATAGTTTCCGACGTTCAAAAGCCCAGAAAACTTTCGGAAATAACTGTTACTGTTGCTGACAGAATTAAGACAGAAAACAGCGAGCTTGACAGAGTTCTAGGAGGAGGTCTTGTAAAAGGCTCTATGGTATTAGTCGGCGGTGACCCAGGCATTGGTAAATCAACATTGCTTTTGCAGATATGCGAAAGCCTTGGCAAAACCGAGAAGGTACTTTATGTGTCGGGCGAAGAATCATCAAGCCAGATAAAAATGCGGGCAGAAAGGCTTAAAATCACAAGCGATAATCTTCTTTTAATGTCAGAGGTTAATCTTGACAACATTATGTTTAATGCCGATAGTGTAAACCCAGATGTAATGATAATAGACTCTATCCAGACAATATACAATCCTGAGGTGTCTTCTGTACCAGGAAGCGTTGGGCAGATTAGAGAAACTACTCACGCGCTTATGCGTCTAGCAAAGGAGAAAAACATTGCAATATTTATAGTAGGACACGTTACAAAAGAAGGAAGTTTAGCAGGACCAAAGGTGCTTGAGCATATGGTTGACTGCGTTCTTTATTTTGAAGGCGACAGACATCAGGCATACAGAATACTTCGTACTGTAAAAAACAGATTTGGCTCAACCGACGAAATAGGCGTATTTGAAATGAAATCTACAGGTCTTGAGTGTGTAAAAAATCCATCCGAAATGCTACTAGCAGGACGTCCCAATGATGCAACAGGCTCAACGGTTGTGTGTACTATTGAGGGTAGCAGACCTGTACTTGCAGAAGTTCAGGCACTAAGCACACCCACAGGATTTGGAAATCCAAGAAGAATGTGCACGGGAATAGACTTTAACAGAGCGTCGATGCTGATTGCCGTGCTCGAAAAAAAGCTTGGATATACCCTGTCAAATCAGGATATATACATAAACGTAGTCGGCGGACTTAAAATCGTAGAAACAGCTACAGACCTTGCAGTAATAACTGCTATAGCATCGAACTACAAGAATTTTATTATTTCACCAAAAACTCTAATTCTTGGCGAAGTGGGATTAACAGGCGAAGTGCGTGCGGTAAGCTACATTGACAAGCGCATAAACGAAGCAAAAAAACTTGGATTTACAAAATGCATCGTTCCAAATGACAATTTAAAAGAGCTAAAAGGCATCTCTGATATTGAAATTATCGGTGTTAGCTCAATAAAAGAAACGATAAATAATATTAACTAAAAGTGTTGTAAAATGTTTTGTTTTATGGTAAAATAGTCTTTAACATTAGTGTAACAATACATTAACTTCGGAGGCTTCATATGTTTAAGAAAAATTCAAAAGTCGGAGATTTGCTAGATGTTGCTTTGCTTATTTCGCTTGTAGTAACAATGTTTATGCTTCCGACATTTGCTTTTATTATAAGTTTAATCGGAAACATACTTATGTGCATTATAGCTTACAGGTCAAACACTGTAAAATCCGTAGGCTGTCTTATTGCAACATTTGCATTTATGGTTGTGTTTGGTTTTGTAGGAAATACTTTTTCTCTTAACCATCTGTTAGACTGTGCTATATCAACATTAAACTTTTTACTTATAGGATTTTCTATAGGTATTATGCTTAAATATACTGGCGAAATTTCCAAAATACTTATAGTTGGTACATCATCAAGCCTAGCTGTGATTGCACTTGAAATAGTCCGTTTTCGCATAAACTACACTACATCGATACTTGATGCTTTGGTAAATGAACCAATAAAAAACTTTCTAAGTGGTTATGAAGAAATTGTAAAATCATCAGGTGTTGACTTTACTGAAATGTTTGGAGCAAGTATCGAAGATGCTATATGGGCACTATCTCAATCTGTTTCAATGATAGTCCCTGCCCTTTTAATACTTTCGTCACTCGCACTTGCGTTTATAGTATACGCAGTATCCAAAAAGATACTTAAAATGTATAGAGTAAAGCTGTACACAAAAAGCTTTGATGAATTCGGACTTCCTGCTGCGACTTCTATAGCACTTGTAGCATCATACATTATAACTATGTTTTCATCGTCTACATTTGGAGCAGCGTGCGCAAATATACTCATAATACTTACTACTCTTTATGTTATTTGCGGTTTTTCAGTTGTTGAATACAAATTCAAATCAAAAGTTAGATTTTCGTTATTCAGAATAATAATATATATTGTTGTTTTGTTTGTTTCAAGTTTTGTATCAATGCTTATTCCTTTTTTCAATGTAGTAAGCATTCTTATGATAATAGGTATGTTTGACGGCGTATATGATTTCAGAAAACTTAGGAGATTGGAAAATCCGAAGGAGGAAGAATAATGAACGGCAAAAGAATGCTAAATGCCATAATACTAGGCGGCGGATATTATTTGTGGGTTGTGCTTATATTCTCAATTGCAACCTTCTTTTTTGATGCGCGTGTGGCTGCATTTGAGCTTTTAATATTTATAATTCTTCTTGTGATATACATAGTCGATTATATAAAAAAGAACAATGAGATTATAAATTACGTAGAAAGTCTTGCACTTGGCGTTAATGCCGCAACAAAAGACACACTTGTAAATTTCTCACTTCCTGTTGTGGTGCTTAAGCTTGACGGCGCGATTGCGTGGTACAACGACCTTTTCTCAAATATGATAGGTAGCGCAGAAATATTTGAAAGAAATATCACTGAATTTGTTCCCGAACTTGATTTAAATGGTTTTAGAAAAGATGACCTAAAGGTATCAAGTGACATACTTCACAACGGAAGATATTACCATATCTTTGGCAACATTGCAAAAATAAACGAAAACGATGACAGTTATCTTATAGTATTGTACTGGGATGACAGAACATATTATGAAACTATAAAGAAAAAGTATTTTGAAGAAAAGTTTGTTACTGCGGCAATACTTATAGACAACTATGATGATGTTATGCAGGACATTCCTACTAATGACCGTCACAAGCTAAATGCCGCAATCGACAATTGTCTTGATAATATGACGCAAACTGTAAACGGAATACTAAAAAAATACGAAAAAGACAGATATTTTCTATATATTACAAAGAAAAATCTCGACAAATTTATAAATGAAAAGTTTGAAATTCTCGATAAAATTCGTGAAATAGATGTTGGAAACAAGATAAGTCCTACACTTAGCATAGGCATTGGCACCGATGGCGAATCACTCTATGAAAACGATGTGTATGCTATGAAGGCACTTGATATGGCACTGGGTCGTGGCGGCGACCAGGTTGTTGTGAAAAACAGCGATCAGTTTACATTTTATGGCGGAAAGTCAAAGGAAACAGAAAAACGTACAAGAGTTCGTGCGAGGGTTGTTGCATATGCTGTGCGCGACCTTCTTGCAGACTCAGACTCTATATTTATAATGGGGCACAAAAATGCCGATGCTGACGTTATAGGCGCGGCACTAGGACTTTATAAATCTGTTAAGGCATTTAACGAAAACGTATATATAGTGCTTGAAAACTACAACTCTACCGTGGCAAAGATTATATCTTCGCTTGGTGAGGCTTATGACGAGGTATTTATATCATCGGCAGGCGCAACCGAGCTTGCCACTTCGGCTTCCCTTGTATTTGTTGTGGACACACATAAGCAGTCGTTGGTAGAATGCCCGAACTTGCTTGAAATATCTAAAAAGGTTGTCATAATAGACCACCACAGACGAAGCACAGACTTTATAGAAAATGCGGTTATCACCTATCACGAGCCGTATTCATCATCGGCAAGTGAGCTTGTAACCGAAATAATTCAGTATATGAACGACAAAAGCGTGCTTACTTCAAAAGAGGCTCAGGCACTTTATGCAGGTATTTGCCTTGATACAAAGAACTTCACGTTCAAGACAGGTGTAAGAACCTTTGAAGCGGCATCTTTCTTAAAGAGAATTGGCGTTGACACATCGGCGGTAAAAAAGCTGTTCCAGGTTGACCAGTCGATATTTGACGAAAGACTTAAAATTATTGACAATGCTCAGATTTACAGAGATAAAATTGCAATCTCGCTATGCTTAAAGACTAGCGACGAAATGCAGACTATAGTTGCGCAGGCGGCTGACGAGCTACTTAACATCACAGGCGTTTCGTCATCTTTCGTTGTATGCGATATGGGCGGTCATATTATAATAAGTGCGCGTTCATACGGTGACATAAACGTTCAGGTTATACTTGAAAAGCTTGGCGGCGGCGGACATTTAACTATCGCGGGTGCGCAGCTTTACGATGTATCTATTGAAACAGCACACGAAAACTTACTTGCCGCAATAGATGAATATTTACAATCAGTTTAAAACACAGGAGGTTTAATTAAAATGAAGGTTATATTTTTACAGGACGTAAAAGGACAGGGAAAAAAAGGTGAAATAAAAAACGTTAGCGACGGCTATGCAAAGAATTTTCTTTTACCAAAGGGTGTTGCAGTCGAGGCAAATAACGCGAACCTTAACGATATAAAGGGTAAAAACGAGTCGATAGAGTACAAAAAAGAACAGGATATCTTACACGCTAACGAGCTTAAGGCTAAACTTGAAAAGATTACCATTAACCTAAGCGCAAAGATTGGTGCTAACGGAAAGCTATTTGGCTCAATCACAAGCAAGGAAATAGCCGAAGAACTAAAGAAAAAAGAAAATATTGACATAGACAAAAGAAAATTCCATATGGACGATGCTATAAAGACACCTGGATCATTTAATATCGACATAAAGCTTCATCCTGGTATTGTAGGAAAACTTAAAGTTAACGTTAAAGCGGAGTGAAATTAGAAAATGGCAAATGAAGTTATTAGGAGTATGCCTTGCAGTATTGAGGCAGAACAATATGTACTCGGTGCAATTATATTTGACAATGACTGTATGCCCGATGTAATGGAAAAGCTAAAAGTAGAAGATTTTTACTTAGAACAGCACAAGAGGATATATGAATCTATGATACATATATCTAATCGTGGTGAGCCTGTTGACCTTATTACACTTAAAAGCGAAACCGAAGCAGTATTTGAGTCTATAGGCGGTATGGAGTATTTAACTCAGATTACACTTATGGTATCCACTACTGCAAACCTAAAATACCACGTGCAGATAATACTCGATAAATCCATACTTCGAAAGCTTATCAAAGCATCAAATGACATACTGGATATAAGCTATGATTCTGCAAATGAAGTGCCTGTTATATTAAACAGCGCTGAAAATAAGATTTTCAACATTATGGAAAACAGAGGACTCACTGAGCTATCCCCTATCAAGGACGTTCTTACAACAAACCTTGCAAATCTTGAAAATCTTATGAAAAACAAGGGGGCAATTACAGGTGTGCCTACGGGATTTACAGAGCTTGACAAAAGAACTGCGGGACTTCAGCCGTCTGATTTTATACTTGTTGGTGCAAGACCTGCTATGGGTAAGACAAGCTTTGTACTAAACATTGCTACAAATGCTGCTATGGACTCGGGTGTTCCCGTTGCGATATTCAGTCTGGAAATGAGTAAAGAACAGCTTGCAAACAGAATAATGTCAAGCGTAGCGTCTATAGAAGGAAGCAAAATGAAGGTCGGTGACCTTGACGGCGATGACATAAGACGTATGGCTATGGCGGTAGACAAGCTTTCAAAAGCACCTATATACATAGATGATACTTCGGGCATAACTGTTTCGGAGATACGAGCAAAATGCCGACGATTAAAACTCAAAGGCGAGCTTGGACTTATCGTAATCGACTACTTACAGCTGATGCAGGGAAGCGGAAGAGAAAGCCGTCAGCAAGACGTTTCGGACATCTCACGTTCGCTTAAGATAATGGCGAAAGAGCTAAACGTTCCTGTAATCGCACTTTCTCAGCTTAGCCGTGAAGCCGACAAGAGAACAAACCACCGACCTATTCTTAGTGACCTTAGAGAATCAGGTGCTATCGAGCAGGACGCAGATATGGTTATGTTTTTATACAGAGATGATTATTACAATGAAAACAGTGACGAGAAAAATGTCGCTGAATGTATCATAGCAAAATTCAGAAATGGTTCAACCGATACATTTAAGATGGGTTGGAGAGGCGAATTTACAAAGTTTACAAATCTCGATATGATTCACACAGAAAATTAACATTTTGTTACACCAAATTAACGTTTATTAACACATATTAACGGAGGACAAATATTGCTTAATTTTGAAAAGAAGGTATTAGATACTATAATTTCAAATAATATGCTAAAAAGCGGTGACAGAGTTGTAGTCGGTGTATCCGGCGGTGCAGATTCTGTCGCGCTTTTGTGCGTTTTAAAACGTTTACAGGTGTTAAATTTATCTATTTCTGCGTGCCATATAAATCACAACATTCGAGGTGCAGAGGCAGACAGAGATGAGGCTTTTGTGCGTGATTTATGCAAAAAACTTGACGTTCCTTTATATGTTCTTTCTGCTGATGTACCGGCTATTGCGAAGGAAAAACGTATTTCAACCGAGCTTGCAGGCAGAAACGTGCGATACGAATTTTTTGAAAAGATAAAAAGTGAAACAAATTTCGATAAAATAGCGGTTGCACAAAATAAAAACGATTTTGCAGAAACGGTATTTTTAAACATAACACGAGGCTCTTCGCTCAACGGACTTAAAGGAATAAAAGCTGTGCGCGACAGCATAATAAGACCGCTGATTTCTACAAAACGTGCGGAGATTGAAGAGTATATAAAAGAAATCGGTATGGAATATGTAACCGACAGTACAAACCTTGAAAATGAATATTCAAGAAACATTGTGCGAAATCTCGTATTCCCTGCCCTTTCGAAAATCAATCCGTCAATTGTTGACACAATTTACAAAAATTCAAAATATATAGAAGACGACAATGATTTTATAGAACGCTATGCATACTCGGTTTACAAAGGCTGTGCAGAGGTTTCAAAAGACAGGATTACAATTGATATAGACAAAATATCCAATGAACATATTTCTGTAAAAAGACGAGTTATATTAAATGCGATAAAAGACTTAAAAGGTGATACTAAAAACATCGAGTCGGAGCATATCGAAAGCATTTTAAGTCTTGACGAATCAGGGACAAGATTTACAGCTCAAGATTTGACAGTTTACTTTAATTATGGTATTCTAACATTTGAACTTAAAAAAGATAAAAGTGCTGATTTTTCATATGAAATAGTATATGGCACGTTCATTAAAATAGAAAGTACAGGTGAGAAATATTACTTTGAATTATGTTCACCTGACCATATGATTAAAGACAAAAACATTCAATATTTAAATGCAGATGTCTTACCCGAAAATATGAAAATAAGAAACCGACGCAATGGTGACAGGTTTAACCCTTACGGAATGACAGGTTACAAAAAGCTTAAAGATTTCTTTATTGACATAAAAATTCCGTCGCAAGAAAGAGATAACATTCCTCTTTTAGCTGACGAAAATGAAATAATCACTGTGCTTGGTCACCGAACAAGTAACAAATACGCTGTAACAAAAGATACTAAGCATGTTTTGAAAATTACAAAGGAGGGTTAATATGACGGCTATCATTAACAACGACATAGAAAAAATAATTCTTACTGAAGAACAAATTGAAAAAAGAGTCAGCGAAATTGCCGAAGAATTCAAAAAAATATATGGTGATGAAGATTTGGTGCTTATATGCATACTTAAGGGCTCTGTTATGTTTACTGCCGACCTTTCAAGAAAGCTTGGTGACAATGTCAGACTTGAATTTATGCAGGTATCAAGTTACGGCGATGGAACACAGTCGTCAGGAAACATTAATATAATAAAAGATTTAAACACATCTATCGAAGGAAAACACGCTATAATTCTTGAGGACATAATCGACACAGGAAATACTTTAAAAGCTCTTAAAACTGAGCTTTCTACCAGAAATCCAAAGTCACTTAAGCTTTGTGCGTTTCTAGACAAGCCTTCAAGAAGAACTGCCGAAATTGATGCCGACTATGTTGGTTTTGAGGTTGAGGACAACTTCCTTGTTGGA
>JAZQHY010000066.1:0-2348 GCA_045540815.1 Clostridia bacterium
TATTTGGTTTTCTTTTGAGTATAAACAGAACTACACTAAAGGTTTTAAAGACTTATCAAACTTCTCTTTAGATACTAGTACAACTATGACATACTGGCAAAATAGACTTGTTGTTGCAGGTGTTAAAGAGGATAAGTCTTATCTATTCACAAGTTCTCCTGAATTGTTTGAGTATTTTCCTTTTCCAAATAACGCTGATTATTTAGAAGAACCGATAATTGCTATAGAAGCGTTTTTAGATGACCTGCTTGTCTTCACAAAAAGTAAACTTTATTTATACACCTTAGACCCCACAATAGGTTTAACACGGAAATGTATACAAAACAATTTAAACGTCAAAGAAGAAGAGGCACATCTTATAAAAATTGTTAAAAATATGGCGTATTTCAAGTCTGGTGAGTATTACTATATGGTTGTGCCGAAACTTAATAGTACTACAGGCGACTTAACTATAGCCCCAATCTATCGTTATATGAAAGAATTCTTTGATGATTTTCACAGTGCTGTACAGAACATCTTGCAGGAACAATACGCTATAACAAAAACACTGCCTTTATACAACGTGTATAATTATTTAGACTATGAAGCAGTACACAATGTTTATATGTTCAGAGTAAAAGATGGTCTTTACATTAACGTGGATTTGTTGTATAATACTGTTAAGAGAACTTGGAGTGTGTACACTTACGAGAGTGTAGCTCCTTTACACGTTTACAAACAAGATGCTACACAACCTGGACGTAAGCTTTGCTTAAGCTACTTAGAAACACAAGCTTTAAATAATGTTGGTACATCCTTTAAATTATACAACAGCATTATTCAGTTTATTGATTGGGCGACCACTTGTGTAGACAAACACTTAGATAGTGTAGTTACAAAAGACACAATGCTGTTAAAGGATGCCCAATATAATAACAAACAGTTTATCGACACAGGTGCTATAGATATAAACTCAAATTATAAAAAACGTTTCAGAGAAATCCAGTTTAGAGTGCGTAACGACGCAGGGCAAGACTTGAATTTCAATACAACGTTTTTTATAGACGGAGAGCCTACGACACCTGCATATGAATATGTTCCGATTATGGACGATAATACAGGCACTTTAACATTAGACAAAGTTTTGACAAGCGTGTTACCTGCAAACACAGCATTGCCTAGCATTACAAAGCTAGGGGCTTGGCAATTATCAAAGTCCGTGTTCCCTGGACGGGACATTATAAAAATAAGGGTTCCTGTATCAGGTAAAGGCTATAATAGCCAAATTAAAATTAATTGTGACAGCTTAACAGACTACACGTTATTAGATGTGACAAACGTCTACAGACAATTATATTCAAGATAGGGGTGTGCTTAATGTTTTCAATAAGACCTATAAAACAAATAAAGGGCTTGTTCAGCTCTTATAAAAATGAACAGCCTGTTCCTGCAGATGAATATAACGCCAATATACGCTGTATGCAGCAGGCTATTGAACATAATGGACAGCTTTTAGAAGAACACTCAGAGGCTTTTGAAAGCCTGTCTAAAGAGAAACTACCTAACAATTCAGTTCAAACAGACCTTATAGCTGATGAGGCTGTTACAGCAGATAAGCTTTCACCAGATATACGACAGTATTGTTTGTTATCGCCCGATACTATAAGCGGTTACTTTAAAGACTTCCTGCTTCAACATCATAAAAGTAAACCTGATATGCAAGGCGTTTTTATGAACGGTGCTATAACTAATGTTGGACAAACACTAGTGCGACAAACAACATACACAAAAAATGTAGAGTATTTCGGAACACAAAGTCTTACTGTACGTGACCCTGATGGTAAATATGAATATTCCGAGTATACAGTACCTTACACAAGTATGGCAACACCAGAGAAATACCGTATAGAAATTCCGCAGTACTACCTAAACGACATCTCCCGTAATGTAAAAAAAACTATCCAAGGTTGGAAAACCGTTATTGTGCTTGACCAGGCTTATGACATAAACACTGAAACTGACAGCTTTACTGCACACTTCAATTTCTTTGAAGGAGGCTACCCACGAGAAGAGTACACAGGTACTAATACAGCCACAGTGTCGTTTAAAGACATAAGCGGAAACACAGTGGCTACAATAAACGCAGTAGCTGATGCAGATTATTACACAACACAAAGTAGTTATAATCGTCGAGGACATAACGCAAAGCTATCAAGCTTATCTGCACAAGTACTACAGGGTGTGAAAAGCATAGAGATTGTTATGTCTTGTTCTGTAGAACGTCATACCTACTACGACCCCATTGTAATGGTCGATGATATGCAGCCTTACGCACCGAGCATTAATCTACGTTTTGGAACAGGCACATC
>JAZQHY010000067.1:0-54429 GCA_045540815.1 Clostridia bacterium
AATCTAACATTCAAAACTGCTTTGCATCCAAAATTATTTTGTTTTGGATGCAGGACGAGGAAAAATCATGCAGATATCCTGGCGGATTTCAAATGATTTTGACAATGCAATGCGCCAAAACAATGCATTTTGGACATTTCATCCCTAAGAGAACGCGCCCTAGTCGTATCCTTTTTTGTTTACGTCCACCGTACGTTTTCACTCGGAAACACACCCTGTCTTTTTAATTTGTAAACTCACACGCTGGCTTTTACGTATTTATATAAACACGCACTCTGTCTTTAATGATGATGTGCGTGTATTTCACGCACATTTTTTATTTATTTCTATAAGATATCTATCGTGTTTTTTTCTCTCTGTACTGCCGTCACCGTCAAATCCCAGATGCCACGCAAGCGCTTGCCATGGCATATTATTTATGTATCTTAACGAAAATATCATTCGTAGTTCTGAATCTGGAATTGACTCTATAAAGTCGTTTAATTTATCTATTGTATCAAAACATTCTTTTAACTTTTTGTTGTATCTGTCTTTTAATTTTTTTATCCTGTCAGAAAAATTTGAAGCGTTTTCTAAAAATACCTTTGAACAAGGCAGACCGCCAAGCGCCGTTGCAGTGGAGTTTGATAGTGCCTCGAGTTCTTCTATGCGATCAGATATAAGCTTTGCTTCGGCATTTAGTTTGGATAGTTCTTTTAGTTCGTTTCTGGTCATTTTTTGCCCTCCTTTGTGTGCTTTGAAACAATGAACTTATTTTACATAAATACAAGTTTTTGCAGAGCATTTGCAATTTTTGTGGTTGAAACTCTCGCATTTCGGACACATTTTTCGTTTAACCCATTTTACTGCTAAATTTTTTTTCATAATTTTAACCTCCTGATACTTTTAAGTACGTATTTGCTTTTTTGATGCGAAAGAAATAGACTAAAGAAAACGCAGAAATTTACGAAAAACCGTAATTACAAAACAAATATATCACGATAAACCGTAAATGTCAAGTTAATAAAGCAAAAAAGTTACGAATTTTCGAAAAAACACTTGCGTTATATTGCGGAATGTGGTAAACTAGCGGTAGTAGGAAAATCAGGAATATTTTTATAACACGGGGTGAGTTATGAAAACAAACGAGAAAATACTTCATATTATGGAGAAAAAGGGTCTTAATACCCTTAAACTATCGCGGGCTATAGGTGAATCAAATTCTACACTTACGGACTTTCTTAAGGGGAAGACAACAAAAATTTCACTGGATAAAGCACTGAAAATAGCTAGGGTTCTTGATGTGTCAGTTGAGTATTTGGCTGACGATGAGGTGGATGATGAAAATTACGGAAGATGGAATGATTTCACACTTTCTGATGATGAGGCGGGGATTATCACACTACTCCGACAGCTTGATAAACGTGGATACGAAACGGTCAGAAATACAATTTATCACCAGATTGCGCAGACCGATATTACTACAGGTAAAGATGATATGATAATACTTGAAAAACTGATTGAGGAGAATATGTGATGGAGCAGTCAAAGCTAGAAAGAATAAATGAACTTTATAAAAAAGCAAAGGCAGAGGGGTTAACACCAGCTGAAGAAAAAGAGCAGAAGGTTCTTCGCGAGGAATATATAAAAGGGTTCCGTGCGAGTCTTCGTTCTCAACTTGATAACGTGTATGTTTTGGATAAAGACGGTAACGAGGTTAAACTTCCAAAGAAAAAATAAACCTAAAACACTGGGGTTTTAGACAATTTTAGCCAAAACTCAACTTATGTTGATATTTTTTCTAATTTTAGTTGACTTAATTTTTCTGTTGATATATAATAAGTATTAACATTTAAAAATGTTAATACTTATTATATATTGGAGGAATTGGTAATGGAAAGAGTATATAATTTTTCGGCAGGCCCATCAATGTTGCCTCTATCGGTTCTTGAGCAGTGTGCTAAAGAAATGACAAATTACAACGGTAGCGGAATGTCCGTAATGGAAATGAGCCACCGTAGTGCAGTTTATGATGAAATAATCAAAGAAGCGGAGGCAAATCTTCGCAAGCTTATGAATATTCCAGATAATTACAAGGTTCTATTTCTACAGGGCGGAGCTTCAACACAGTTTGCAGCAGTTCCGTTAAACCTTATGAAAAACGGCAAAGCTGATTATGTAGTTTCAGGTCAGTTCTCTAAAAAGGCTTTTGACGAAGCACAGAAATACGGCGATGCTAAATGCATAGCATCTTCAAAGGACAGAACCTTCTCTTACATACCAACTATCACACCTGATATGGTTCGTGAGGACGCAGACTATGTTCACGTTTGCTACAACAATACAATTTTTGGTACAAAATACCCAGAAGTTCCAAACGTTGGTGATAAGGTGCTAGTTGCTGATATGTCATCTTGCATTATTTCAGAACCTGTTGACGTTACAAAATTCGGTGTTATCTACGCAGGTGCGCAGAAGAATATGGCTCCTGCAGGTCTAACAGTTGTTATCGTTAGAGAGGACCTTCTTGGAAATGCAAGAGAAGACATTCCTACAATGCTTAACTGGCAGGTAATGGCTGACAACGATTCTATGTACAACACACCTCCTTGCTATGCTATCTATGTAGCAGGTCTTGTGTATAAATGGATACTTTCTCTTGGCGGACTTGAGGCTATGAAGAAAATCAACGCAGAAAAAGCCGCTATACTTTATGACTATCTTGACTCATCAGAGCTTTTTAAACCTGGCGCAGATAAAGAATACCGTTCTATGATGAACGTTACATTTGTTACAGGTGATGAAGACCTTGACAAAAAATTCTGCAAAGAAGCAGATGCTGCAGGCTTTAAGAACCTTAAAGGCCACAGATCAGTTGGTGGTATGAGAGCAAGCATATACAATGCTATGCCTGTAGAAGGTGTTAAAGCGCTTGTTGAATTTATGAAGAAATTTGAAGCTGAAAATAAATAATTGAAGGTGTTAAACTATGCAAAACGTATTAACTTTAAATAAAATTGCCGCTTGCGGTCTTGAAAAGCTTGACCCTAATGTGTTTGAAGTAACAGACGCTCACGATAATCCCGATGCGATTATTCTTCGTAGCTTTTCTATGCACGAAATGGAACTAGGTGATAACCTAAAGGCTGTTGCAAGAGCAGGTGCAGGTACAAACAATATTCCTATCGACAAATGCTCAGAAAAGGGTATAGTGGTATTCAACACTCCTGGTGCAAACGCAAACGCAGTTAAGGAGCTTGTTATAGCAGGTCTTTTCCTTGCATCACGTAAGGTTACAGACGGTATCGCGTGGGCAAAAACTCTTATCGGCGAAGGCGATATGGTTGGAAAATTAGTCGAAAAAGGCAAGAGTCAGTTTGTTGGTCCTGAAATCACAGGCAAAACTCTTGGCGTTGTAGGACTTGGTGCTATTGGTGCTATGGTTGCAAATGCAGCATCAGCACTTGGTATGGAAGTTATTGGTTATGACCCATATATCTCTGTTGATGCGGCTTGGAAGCTTTCAAGAAGTGTTAAAAAGGCTAATGATATAAAAGAAATTTTTGAAAAATCTGATTATATCACCCTTCATCTTCCGCTTCTTGACTCAACTAAGGGTATGATAAACAAAGAAGCGTTCCTTGCTATGAAGAAGGGCGTTAGAATACTTAATTTCTCTCGAGGCGGACTTGTAAACAATGACGATTTAAAGGCGGCTATGGACCTTGATATCGTTGAAAGATATGTTACAGATTTCCCTGACGAGCAGGTATTACAGATGGAAAAAGCTGTATGTATCCCTCACCTTGGCGCATCTACACCAGAGTCTGAAGATAACTGTGCTGTTATGGCGGCTATGGAACTAAACGATTTTATCATAAACGGTAATATCGTAAATTCTGTAAACTTCCCTAACTGTACTCTTCCTAGACAGGCAGGCACTACAAGAATAACTGTTGCGCACAAGAATATTCCAAATATGCTTGCAACATTCTCAGGCGTGTGTGCTGATGACGGCATCAATATCGCAAATATGATAAATATGAGCAAAAAAGAGCTTGCATATACTATCATCGATGCTGAAGGCGACGTTGCAGAAAATATTGTAAACGACATCGCGGCAGTTGACGGCGTGCTAAAGGTTAGAGTTATAAAATAATTTGGCAAATTTAAAAAGCCAGAGTGTATTCCAAAGATAAAAACTACCAATGCTACTATAGTGAGTGTTGGTAGTTTTCTGTTTTTGCAGACACTAAATATAACCACATCGTAGGCTCCCTTGTGTAAAGGGAGCTGTCAGCAAATCTGACTGAGGGATTGTGCTTGTCTGCAGTCCGCTGTCCGTTTTTACTTTGAAACACACACTGTCTTTGTTGTTGCATTTGGCACAAAGTTATGTTATAATATTTTGGATGAATATTATAAGGAGGAACTGCCAATGCCAACAAACCAAATACTTGCTATAAACGACTTATCATCACTTTCAAGGTGTTCGCTTGGCGTTGCCATTCCTATCATCACTTGTCTTGGTGTGAAATGTGCGGGCGTGCCCACTGCGATACTTTCAAGGCATACAGGAAATGATAAATATTTCTTTGACGATTACACCGATAAGATGAAACTTATGCTTGACGATATGACAGACGATGTGTTTTCACTTATATATACAGGATTTCTCGGCTCGGAAGAGCAGATTGACATTGTTGCCGAGTTTATTGGAAATTATAAACATAATGCAAAGGTTTTGGTTGACCCAGTTATGGGCGATGACGGTGACAAATACGATACATATACACTCGATATGTGTGACAAGATGAAAAAACTTGTATCGATGGCGGATATCGTTACGCCGAATGTTACCGAAGCGTGCCTTCTTACAGGCGAGAAGTATGAAAGTGATTTTATCAGCACAGAAAAAGCCGAGAAAATGGCAAGAGCTATCGCAAGCCTTGGCGCAAAAGACGTTATAATCACGGGTATAAAGGAAAATGATACGGTTTCAAATTTTGTGTACACTGCCGAAACAGATAGAACAAGCGTTTTCCAAAGTCCTCTTTGCTCAGTGTACTTCAGCGGTACGGGTGACGTGTTCGCATCGGTTGTGTCTGCCTGCGTGGCAAAGGGTATCAGCATTGAAAATGCCGTTAAAAAAGCAACTGAATTTACATACACAGCTACACGCACTTCGCAGGATATGGGTATCCACCCCGTAGAAGGCATCGCAATCGAAAGCGTAATTGAATATTTGAAATAGCAACAATATGTAAGGAACGGTGTTTACGCAGTTCCTTTTTTTTATTGGTAATTTTTTATAAAATTAACTCAATATAGGTGGAATTATCTGTTTGTTTGTACCTTGCATTTAGTGCTTTAATGTGATAAAATATTACATAATTCTATATAGTCTATAAGAGGTGACAATTTACAATGTCAAAATTAAAAGAATTTTTTAAACGTAAAAATGTAGAAATCAGCCTTAAAAAGTATGGCATTGATGCGCTTGGTGCTATGGCGCAGGGCTTATTCGCATCGCTTTTAATCGGTACTATACTTGGTACTCTCGGTCAGCAGCTTGGTATAGACGTGCTTGTTCAGGCAGGTGACTTTGCAAAGGCGGTTACAGGTCCTGCTATGGCGATATCAATCGCATTTGCTCTAAATGCTCCGTCGCTTGTGCTTTTTTCACTTGCGGCAGTAGGTCAGGCGGCAAATGCGCTTGGCGGTGCAGGTGGTCCGCTAGCGGTTTTGGTAGTATCAATTGTAGCGGTTGAGGTTGGTAAGCTTGTAAGCAAGGAAACAAAGATAGATATACTTGTAACACCTATCGTAACTATACTTACAGGTGTGCTTTTATCAATTGCGGTAGCTCCTGCAATTGGAGCAGGTGCAAGCGCGGTTGGAAATGCTATTATGTGGGCAACTGAGCAGCAACCGTTTATAATGGGTATACTTGTTTCTGTTATCGTTGGTATAGCGCTTACACTTCCTATCAGCTCGGCAGCCATTTGTGCGGCTCTTGGACTTACAGGGCTTGCAGGCGGTGCGGCAGTTGCAGGTTGCTGTGCACAGATGGTTGGCTTTGCAGTAATGAGCTTTAGAGAAAATAAATGGGGCGGTCTTGTTGCTCAAGGTATAGGCACAAGTATGCTTCAAATGGGAAATATCGTTCGTAATCCTAAAATATGGATAGCGCCGACTTTGGCATCAGCTATTACAGGTCCTATAGCTACTTGCGTGTTTAAGCTTCAAATGAATGGGGCGGCGGTGTCATCGGGTATGGGTACTTGCGGATTTGTAGGACAGATTGGCGTGTACACAGGTTGGCTTAATGATATTGCAAACGGAGCAAAGGCCGGTATTACAGCGTTTGACTGGGCGGGACTTATCCTTATATCATTTGTTCTTCCTGCCGTGCTTACATATGTTATCTCTATTCCGCTAAGAAAAATCGGATGGATAAAAGAAAACGACTTAAAGCTTGATATATAAAAAAGTAAGGAACGGTTTATCCGTTCCTTTTTCTATTGCAATTATTTTTGAAATCATTTATAATAATAAGTATAAATGAGGTGAAATTATGAAAAAAGTATTTTTGCTTACGTTGGTATTTGTGTTTGCTATAAGCTTTACAGCTTGTGAACCTCCGGTTGAAAAGGCTGAGGTAGTTGAAGAGCCAGAGTTAAGCGTTGTACTGTTTGAATCGGAGTATGGTGAAAGCATTATAGCAAAAGGTGAAGAACTTTTCTTCGGCGATTCAAAGTACCTTGCAACCGACCTTGACGGTGATAGAAATACTGAGGAGCTTCAGCTTGGACGAAATGTTGGCAAGTCATATGCACAGGTTAAGGGGAATGTAAACACTAAGATTGTCGTGAACTCCGCCAGCGGTGAAAGACAGCTCAGAGAGTCGTATTTGGAAGAAGCTTACGATGAATACGGTGAGCTTAAAAATGAATTTTATGTTCAGCTAACCGCTATAGACCTTGATGGCAACAGTACCAAAGAGGTGGTTGCATCTGTTGGTAATGGCGAAAGACTTCTTCGTACATCGGTGTTCCGATATACTGCTGGTGAGGAAAATTCGTGCGAATATGTGGGCTTTTTTATGAGTAAGGAAAAGGTAACGTTTGATGGTGAAAAGTTGTTTGCAGACGGAAACTCATACATATACAAGCGCGGAGACCTTTTTAAAGAAACTGACGGAATTTTAGAAAAAATTGTGGACGAAAGCTTTACCGACCGAGATATAAAAGAAATAGAAAAAGAAGAACATGCGGACAAGAAAAAACGTGCTGACGAATATTATTTGTCTGTAAGAAAGGTTCTTAAATATGGTATAAGTACAACATACCGATATGATATTGAAGAACTTTCGAAACGTATATCACAGTATATGTCTGGTTCGAGTAGCTATGATTCGTGCATAGCAGCGATAAACACCATAAAGAAGAATTTTGACAAGTTTGACACACTTGAAATAGACGAAAAGCTTATGCTTGAAAGTGAGTGGGAAAGGGTGCTTGGCGATGTGAATTATTGCCGTGAGGAGCTTGCAAAGATTAAATCATTTCTTGACTCCGGTGATACTATGAAGGCGTTCCAAACCGCACAAAGCTCGTTCTCAAACGACCTTTACGACAGCTGTTCAAGCTTCCAGGAAAAGGTGAAAAATAGACTCGATAGATTGGATTAAATAATTTCAAAAAAATTCTAAAAAACTATTGCAATTTGTAAATATTTGTGATACACTATTATTCGCAAAAATACGCACACACTTGGACAAATGCGATATTTGCCCTTTTGACATTGGGGTTTTGCATTAGGCTTTATTGTCTTTAGTTGGATGATGAGTGTGGAGGTATAAAAATACGGAGGTGAATTAAATGTCAGTTATATCAATGAAACAGTTACTAGAAGCAGGTGTTCATTTTGGACATCAGACAAGAAGATGGAATCCTAAAATGGCTGAGTACATCTACACAGAAAGAAATGGAATCTACATCATCAATCTTCAGAAAACTGTAAAGAAAATCGAAGAAGCTTACAGCTTCGTAAAGGAAATCGCTGAAAACGGCGAGGACATCCTATTTGTAGGTACTAAAAAGCAGGCTCAGGAATCTATTAAAGAAGAAGCTGAGAGAATCGGTATGTACTATGTAAATGCTAGATGGCTTGGCGGTATGCTTACAAACTTCAAAACTATTCAGAAGAGAATAGCAAGACTTAACCAGCTTAGAAAAATGGAAGAAGACGGTACATTCGAACTTCTACCTAAGAAAGAAGTTGGTAAACTTAAACTTGAAATCGAAAAGCTTGACAAATACCTTGGCGGTATCAAGGATATGAAAAAGCTTCCAGGCGCTATGTTTATCGTAGACCCACGCAAGGAAAGAATTGCAGTAGCTGAAGCTAAAAAGCTTAATATTCCAATCGTAGCTATCGTAGATACAAACTGTGACCCTGACGAAGTAGACTACGTTATCCCTGGTAACGATGATGCTATCAGAGCGGTAAAACTTATCTCTTCTACAATCGCAAATGCTGTTATCGAAGGCAGACAGGGCGAGCAGATGGACGCAGCTGAAGAAGAAGCTACTGAAGAATAATTAAATATATCGGAGGAATAAACCAATGTTTACTGCACAGAACGTTAAAGAACTTAGAGAACTTACCGGTTGCGGTATGATGGACTGTAAAAAAGCCCTTACTGAAACAAACGGTGATATGGATAAAGCTGTAGAGTTCCTTAGAGAAAAAGGTCTTGCTACTGCAGCTAAAAAAGCAGGCAGAGTAGCAGCTGAAGGTATCGTTAAAGCATATGTTGATGCAAATACAGGCGTTATCGTTGAGGTTAACTCTGAAACTGACTTCGTTGCAAAGAACGAGGAATTCCAGAACTTCGTTACAGAAGTTGCAAAGGCTATCGCAGAAAATAATCCTGCTGACGTTGAAGCTCTTAAGGCTATAAACGTAAACGGCACAACTATCGGTGATATGCTTACTGAAAAGATTGCAAAAATCGGTGAAAATATGAACATTAGACGTTTCGTTCGTTTTGAAGGTGCTTGCGTACCTTACATCCACGGCGAAGGTAAAATCGGTGTTCTTGTAAAATTTGATACAGATGTTGCTGATAAAGACGGTTTTGCAGAAATGGGTAAAGACGTATGTATGCAGATAGCTGCATTGAACGCTCCGTACCTTTCAAGAGAACAGGTTCCTGCAGACGTTATTGAAAAAGAAAAAGAAATTCTTATGGCTCAGGCTATCAACGAAGGTAAGCCACAGAACATAGCTGAAAAGATGGTTATGGGAAGAATCAATAAATACTACAAAGAAAACTGCCTACTTGAGCAGGAATTCGTTAAAGACGGCGACCTTACTATTCAGAAATATGTTGATAAGGTAGCAGCAGAGCTTGGCGGTAAAATCGCTGTTGTGGACTTCGCAAGAATTGAAAAAGGCGAAGGCATTGAGAAAAAAGAAGACAACTTTGCTGACGAAGTTGCAAGTATGGTTAAATAATTTAATCAGAATTTTTATGGGAACGGAAAATCCGTTCCCTTTTTTTATAAAATTTTTTATAAATTTTAAAGGAATTTTCCTTTTCTTCGTCGAATATATTCCGTTAGGGTAAATGACGCATTTTTGTGTGTTTAAAATACAAATATTATCGGAGGATGTACGCTATGAAACCAAAGTACAAAAGAATACTTTTAAAAGTAAGCGGTGAAGCACTTGCCGGTGGAAAAGGCACAGGTCTTGACGAAAATACTGTGGGTGCTATAACAGATACTATCAAAGAATGTTCGGATATGGGTGTAGAGATAGCTATTGTTGTCGGCGGTGGAAACTTCTGGCGCGGAAGAACAGGTGAAAATATGGACAGAACAAGAGCTGACCATATGGGAATGCTTGCTACTGTTATAAATGCACTTGCACTTCAGGACGCATTGCTTCAAAGGGGTGTTGACACTCGTGTTCAGACAGGTATTGAAATGCAGAAAATTGCCGAGCCTTATATAAGAGGCAGAGCGGTAAGACATCTTGAAAAAGGAAGAGTTGTTATATTTGGCTGCGGTATAGGAAGTCCGTTTTTCTCAACTGATACTGCTGCAGCACTCCGAGCTGTTGAGATAGATGCAGAGATTATTCTTCTTGCTAAAAAAGTTGACGGAGTTTACGATTCTGATCCTAATATAAATAAAGATGCAGTGAAGTTTGATTCACTTACATACATTGATGTGTTAAATAGAGGTCTTGGTGTAATGGACTCTACAGCTACATCGCTTTGTATGGATAATAGCATACCAATCCGTGTATTTGGACTAGATAATCCTGATAATATACGCAAAGCGGTTATGGGCGAAGAAATTGGAACTATAGTAGAATAAAGGAGAGATACATTATGGCAAATTATACTGAATTTGAAACTAAAATGACAAAATCTATAGCAGCGCTTGAATCTGATTTTGCTGCTATCAGAGCAGGCAGAGCAAATCCTGCAATACTTGACAGGGTTAGTGTAGAATATTATGGTGTTTCAACACCTATTCCGCAGGTGGGTAATGTATCTGTTCCGGATGCGAGAACTATACTTATTCAACCGTGGGATGCCAGCATACTTGGTGATGTTGAAAAGGCGATACTTAAATCGGACATCGGTATCAACCCAAATAACGATGGTAAATCTATCAGACTTAACTTCCCACCGCTTACAGAGGAGAGAAGAAAAGAAATTGTTAAGGATATCCATAAACGCGGCGAGGAAGCAAAAGTAGCGGTTCGTTCTATTCGTCGTGATGCTATGGAATATTTCAAAGCACAGAAGAAGGAAGGCGCCGTTACAGAGGACGATCTTAAAGGTATTGAAAAAGATATTCAGAACCTTACAGACAAATACGTTAAAAACGTTGACACCGCTGTAGCAAATAAGGAAAAAGAAATACTTGAAGTTTGATAAAAATTATGCGAGCATTGGGGGTACTCCAATGCTCTAATTGCATGGGAAAATATTAAGCCTTCTCCTTGAGGGGAAGGTGGCAAGCCAAAGGCTTGACTGAGGGATTGTTATATATAATTACAGCCATCATGTATTCCCAAGATAAAAACTACCAATGCTACTTTTTCTAAATCAGTAGTTTTGTGTATTGGCAGACATCAAGTTCCACAACGAAGGCTCCCTTGTGTAAAGGGAGCTGGCACCGAAGGTGACTGAGGGATTGTGCTTTGTCTGCCATCCGCCTGTCCGTTTTTACTTGGAAACACACCATGTCTGTTCGGGAGTGAACACTATGTTTAAATTCAAAAAACAAAAACAAAAAATAGATTTAAAAAACCTTCCAAAGCACATTGCCATTATAATGGATGGCAATGGAAGGTGGGCGAAAAAGCGTGGACTTCCCCGTTCAGTAGGGCATCGTCAGGGTGCGAAAACTCTTGAACGAGTGCTTGACTATGCAAATAACATAGGTATAAAGTACCTAACAGTTTACGCATTTTCCACTGAAAACTGGAAACGTCCTGACGCAGAGGTAGAAGCACTTATGGAGCTTGTGTGCGAGTACCTTGGAAACTACGACAAACTCCTTGGCGGACGAAACGTAGTTTTAAAAATCATCGGCACAAGAAAAGGTCTTTCGGATAAGGTGTTAAAGCTTATTGACGAAGCAGAGGAAAAGTCTAAAAACAATACCGGTGCAACTTTATACATAGCGCTTAACTATGGCGGACGTGAAGAAATAGTCCACGCGGCAAAGTCGCTTGCGATGGACGTTCGTGATGGCAAGCTGGATGCTGACTCGATTGATGAGGGTGTTTTTTCATCATACCTGTACTCTGCTAACGTGCCTGACCCCGACTTTATCATAAGACCGTCTGGCGAACTTAGACTTTCTAATTTCCTTTTGTGGCAGTGCGCGTATAGTGAATTTTGGTTTTCGAATATATGCTGGCCTGATTTTACAGAAGATAAGCTGGAACAGGCAATTATAGATTTTCAAGCTAGAAACAGAAGATACGGAGGAGTAGACAATGCTTAAACAAAGACTTATAAGCGCATTTATCGGCGCAATATTTGTAATACTTATACTTTTTTCAAACACATTGGTTGTAAGCGCTGCCATTGCGTTGGTTACATTTATAGCATTAACAGAAATTTATAAATGCCTTGGATATTTCAAGGATAACAAGATGCTTGCTGTAATCGGCTATGTATTCTCAGCACTCTATATGTGCTTAAACCTTGTATTTGAAGTAAAGCTATTTTTAAATTTTCAGGCAGTAGCATACATTATGGTTCTTTTTGTGTATATGGTGCTTACACACGATAAAACCAGCTTTGCTAAAACAGCACAAAGCTTTATGGCAACGGTGTATATTACTGTATGTTTTATGCATATAGTTTTTATTAGACGTGAAAATGTAGGATTTTTCCTTATATGGCTTGTATTTCTAACTGCGTGGATGACAGATACATTTGCGTACACATTTGGAATGTTATTCGGCAAACACAAGCTTATACCAAATGTCAGCCCTAAAAAATCTGTTGAGGGAGCTATCGGCGGTGTGGTTGGATGCATAGCGATAAATGTTCTTATTACATACATAGTTTCTGTAAACGCAGGGCTTAGAGTTAATTATATAAGCCTTGTTATAATGCTGTTTTTAGCATCAATAGTGTCGCAGTTTGGCGACCTTGCAGCATCGTGCATCAAGCGTGACGAAAACATAAAAGACTTTGGTAACATTATGCCTGGTCACGGCGGAATACTAGACAGATGTGACTCTGTGCTGTTTGTAGCACCTTTTATGTACTATTTTGTGAAATTGTTTGTGGTGCTCTACTAATAATTAGTAAAGCCATCGTGTATTCCAAGGAGAAACTAATGAAAAACATATCAATTCTAGGCTCTACAGGCTCTATCGGACGTCAAACGCTTGAAGTTGCTGACAAATGCGGACTTCGTGTGCTTGGACTTTCGGCAAATAGCAGTGTAGACCTTTTAGAAGAACAAATACGAAAATACAATCCGCTTGTCGTGTGCGTTACCGACGAAAAAAGCGCAGATGTTTTAAGAGAAAGGATAAAGGACACAGATACCCGTATCGTTACAGGCACAGATGGACTGTGCGAGGTAGCGACTATAGATGATGCGGAGATTGTAATTACATCTATCGTTGGTATAGCAGGACTTGTTCCGACTATAGCCGCTATAAACGCAGGCAAGAACATCGCACTTGCAAACAAGGAAACACTTGTTACCGCTGGAGAAATCATTATGCCGTTAGCGAAGAAAAAGGGCGTAAAAATCCTTCCTGTTGATTCGGAGCACGGTGCGATATTTCAGGCGTTAAACGGCGAGAATTACGATAGAATAAAGAAGATTATCTTAACCGCATCGGGCGGTCCGTTCTTTGGTAAAAAACGCGACGAGCTTATTGGCATTACGAAAGAAAATGCGCTTAAGCACCCTAACTGGTCAATGGGAGCGAAGATTACCATAGACAGTGCAACTCTTATGAATAAAGGTCTTGAGGTTATCGAGGCAAAGTGGCTTTTTGGCGTTGATGCAGAGGATATCGAGGTGGTAGTCCACAGACAAAGTATCGTTCATTCAGCAGTTGAGTTTGTGGATAATTCCATCATAGCACAAATGGGTACACCTGATATGCGTCTGCCCATAAGCTATGCGATAAATTATCCCGACAGAGTGCCGTCACCTGCCCAGAGCCTTGACTTTTCAAAAATGCTTACACTTACATTTGAAAAGCCTGATATGGAAACATTTAAGTGTCTTGCGCTTGCGTTTCGTGCAATTGGCGAAGGTAAGACTATGCCTGCGGTGCTAAACGGCGCAAATGAGGCGGCAGTTGAGCTTTTCTTACAGGAGAAAATAGGGTTTTTAGACATTGCCGACCTTGTCGAATGGGCTATGAATAACCATAAGGTATATACTGACGTGACTTTGGAAAACATACTTGCAAGCGACAAAGAGGCAAGAGAGTATGTTATGAATAACTTCAGCCATCGTGTATTCCCAAGATAAAAACTACCAATGCTACTTTTGTTAAAAGAGTAACTTTGCGTATTGGCAGACACCAGATGTAACAATGATGTAGGGAACGCCCTATGTGGCGTTCCGTTTTAGGAAATGAATTTATTGATTTGTCTGCCGACCGCTGTCCGTTTTTACTTGGAAACACACCATGTCTGTTTTTGACACATAAATTTAAAAGGAGTAATTAAATGCTTACAGCAATCTGGGCAATAATAATATTTTCACTTCTCATCACCGTGCACGAGTTCGGTCACTTTATCACCGCCAAAAAGGCAGGCATAACTGTGCACGAATTTTCAATCGGTATGGGAAAAGCGGTATGGCAGAAGATGAAAAACGGCACTGTGTACTCGCTTCGAATACTTCCGATAGGTGGATTTGTCAAAATGGAAGGCGAAGAGGGTGACTCGGACGATGAGGGTGCGTTTTGTAACAAAAGTGCTTGGAAACGTTTTATCGTGCTTTTTGCAGGTGCGTTTATGAACCTTGTTACAGGGTTTGTGCTTTTCGTTATACTCGTTTCTCTATCGTCACCTATTGCATCAACCAGAGTTGGTGAGGTGCTTCCTGATTATCCATTTTATGCGGCAGGCATAGAGGCAGGCGACCGCATAGTTAAAATTGAAGGTGAAAATTATTCGACAAACGTTAACATATATGGTGATATAAGTTTTTTTAAATTTAGAAATGGCGATGGTAGTGCGGATATCACGTTTGAGAGGAACGGCGAATATTTCATACGCCACATTGAACAGAAAAAAGATGCCGAAACAGGTGCATATATATTCGGTTTTGTTCCTGCATCAGAAAGCCTTGGTGTGTGGGGAACGTTAAAAAACGCGTTTTATCAGTCAGTATTTACCGTTAAGATGGTTGTTGAATCTTTCGGTATGCTTATAACGGGTCAGGTGCCGATGAGCGATATGGCAGGCCCCGTTGGAATAGTTAAGGAGATAGGCTCAGCGGCGAAAATGGGAATACTAAACGTATTAAACCTTGCGGCACTTCTGTCAATTAACCTTGGTGTAGCAAACCTACTTCCAATCCCCGCACTTGACGGCGGACGACTACTTTTCTTGCTGGTTGAAATAATCCGCAGAAAACCTTTAAAAGCTGAACACGAAGGAATGATACACTTTATCGGCTTTGCACTACTTATGCTACTTATGGTGTTTGTAACTTTCAGTGATATAATGAGATTGTTTGGATAATTAAAAAGGAACGATATTTTGTTCCTTTTTTTATGTCTCTGTCTGCTGTATGTTTTTACTTGGAAACACACCCTGCCTTTGATTGCCTTATTTTTTATGCAATTATACCGAATAATATGTTGCAATATGTAAAAAAATGGTGTATAATGAAACCAGTAATTTTAGGAGGGTGAATTTATGCATCACTTGAGAAACAAAAAGTTTATGACATTTCTTATGATAGTAATGTCAGTTGTTATGTTAGTTCCGTTTGTGTGCTTCGCTGAAGGTGAAGAGGCTTATGTTAGTTCGTTTAATGCAACTATCTGGTCACTTTTACCACCGGTTATAGCTATCGTATTGGCGCTAATCACAAAAGAGGTTTACTCGTCGCTTTTCGTAGGTATAGTTGCAGGTGCGCTTTTATCTACCGACTTTAAGCCTGTTATGGCAATGGACAACCTTTTAAATGAAGGCTTTATCGCAGCCGTATCTGGCACAGCCGGAATATTTATATTTCTAGTGCTTCTTGGCGTACTAGTTGCACTTATCAACAAGTCAGGTGGTAGCGCGGCATTTGGAGCGTGGGCAGAGAAAAATATCAAATCGCGTGTAGGTGCTTCTATTGCTACATTTATACTTGGTGTACTTATCTTTATTGACGACTATTTCAACTGCTTGACAGTAGGCTCAGTTATGCGCCCTGTTACAGATGCAAATAAGATTTCAAGAGCAAAGCTTGCGTATCTAATCGACGCAACTGCTGCTCCTGTATGTATGATAGCTCCTATATCTTGTTGGGCTGCTGCAGTAGCATCATATGCTCCTGAAGGTCAGGGCCTTGCACTTTTTGTAAAGGCTATCCCTTACAATTTCTATTCACTTTTAACATTTGTGTTCATCATTGCAATCACTCTTATGAAGTTTGATTATGGCCCAATGAAAATACACGAAATGAACGCAAGAAAAGGCGACCTGTTTACTACAGGTACAGAAACTGTAGCTATAGCTGAGGAAAAAGGCTCTGCAAAGGGTAAGGTTATCGACCTTGTACTTCCTGTACTTGTGCTTATCGGCGTGTGCGTAGTTGCACTTATCTATGTTGGCGGATTTTTTGGTACAGATATCTGGGGCGGTACTGAAAACGCAGGAAGCTTTATCGGTGCATTTGGTAACACAGATGCTACAGTTGGTCTTCCATGGGGTGCTATAATCGTACTTGCACTTACTATTATTTATATGGTAGCAAGAAGAGTAGTTACATTCAAAGAAGCTATGGAATGTATACCAAAAGGATTTAACGCAATGGTGCCAGCAATCTTAATTCTTACAATGGCTACTGCTCTTAAGAATATGACAGGCCTTCTTGGCTCGGATGCGTTTGTTGAACAGATGATGGCTAATGCAGCTTGGCTTAATAGGTTCCTTCCGGCAATTATATTTGTAGTAGCTTGTGTACTTGCATTTGCTACAGGTACATCATGGGGAACATTCGGTATACTTATTCCAATCGTTACAGGTATATTCCCTGAAGGCAACGAGCTACTTATCATCGGTATGTCAGCTTGTCTTGCAGGTGCTGTATGCGGTGACCACTGCTCACCAATCTCTGATACAACTATTATGTCATCAGCAGGTGCTCAGTGCAACCATATAAACCACGTTTCTACACAGATTCCGTATGCAATTACAGTTGCAGCTATTTCATTTGTGACATACATCTTCGCAGGACTTGTACAGAACGTGTATGCTTCACTTGCACTAGGTGTTGTTCTTACTCTTGTAACACTTGTTGTTATAAAGAAAGTTACTGCTACTAAGGAAGCGTAAGATAAATATTTAAAAATTATAAAGACGGACTTTATAGTCCGTCTTTTTTGTGCAAATTATTTGCTATATACACTAGTTGACTTTTGTGGAAATTTATGTTAGAATTTATTTATTATAATATATGAGGGGAAATAATTATGAAGTTGAAAACTAGAGTATTATGTATTATTACTGCGTTAGTGCTTTTGTTAACTCAACCTGTAATGGCAGCAGAGGTTTTTATCACTATGAAAGGTACTACAAGTGAAACGGATATTGTTGGAGCGACAGTGTTGGTTGTAAACCAGGGAATGGAGCTTAACAATCTAATGCCTACAGATATACTTCATATAGACCAGACAAGTATTGGTGAAGATGGTAATTTTGAATTTATATTGCCGTTTTCGCTTGATGGAGAATATGATGTGTACAGTAATATGAGTGATTTTACACTTGGTGAGTTTGAAAAAACAAAGGTGTTATATGTGTCTGAAACAGGCAGCGATGAAAATTCGGGCGAAACAGCCGATGCACCATTGGCTACACTAGCTAAAGCGTATGAATCACTTTGGGAGCTAAAGGAAATAGTAGTTTCGGGCAGTGTGGCATATACAGATGCACCAGCCGGATACAACGATGAGCTTATTATAACAGGTACAGACGGAGCAGTGCTAACTTTACCTTCAGTTGTAAGCTTAAATGGGGCACTTTCTATAGATAACGTAAATCTATCAGGCGCGTCAAGCATTTACGCAAACGGAAATAAGCTTTATATAGGTGAATCGGTTACAACAGATGAATTGTTGTACGTATACGGCGGATGCGAAGCAGAAGAACTTACAGGCGATACAGATATCACTATCCTTGGCGGTTCATACTCTAAGATATACGGTGGCGGAAAAACTACTGTTAATGGTAATACAAACGTTGTAATAGGCGGTACCGTAAACGCAGGTCAGACTACAGGCGATGGCGACAGCAATGCTATATATTTCTACGGCGGCGGTGCAAATGCAGCCGTTACAGGCAAGACAAATATCACATTCAAAGACAGTGCAAAGGTAACAAAGCTTTACGGTGCAGGTTCTGGAGAAAATGGTACAGCTACAGAAACAAACGTACTTGTTCAGGGCGGTACAATTATGAACGTATTTGGCGGTGGTGCAACAAGCACACTTACCAATGCTACAACAAATGCAACTATAACAGGCGGTACAGTTGAAGCGATATTTGGTGGAAACGAAAACGCCCCAATGAGCGGAAATGCATTTGTTAACCTGTTTGGCGGAAAAGTAATAAGACGTGTGTACTCGGGTTGTTATAATAACGGAAGCTCCAGCCTTTTTAAATACGAATATACTACTGACCACTACGTATCAGGTACTACTACACTTTCGATAAAGCCTGGTGTAGATGTAAACTCGCGTGAAGGACTTAGCGGTACAAATGCAATTAACTCAGGTCTTTTTGCGGGAAGCAGAACTGCATCATCGCATTCAGACGAGAAAAATACAGTTATATTCTTAGACGGATGTTATAATACCTATAAAGGTGAAATGGGAGAGCAAAACGGCTCGTTATATACAAGCTATCTAAAGAGCTTTCCAAATTATCTTGTAAATGCTACATCGGGCGGTATGGTTTACGGTACAGCCGAGGGCGGAAAGAT
Organism: Clostridia bacterium; assembly: GCA_045540815.1. Taxonomy (GTDB): domain Bacteria; phylum Bacillota; class Clostridia; order UMGS1810; family UMGS1810; genus JAZQHR01. Next base: position 18,708 of record JAZQHY010000067.1, read on the forward strand.
AAGCCTTGTTCCTGATAAGGAAAAATTTGCTACGGTTAACGGAACACTTTGCACAGGCACAGATGCCGAAGGCAATTTAACAGCAAACGCTACTGCGACAATAAACGCAAGTGCAACCACACCAAATACAGTAGAGTTTTCTAAAAACTTCTCGATTGAGTCGCTTACTGCAGCTGAATCTTCAAGTGGTGTTACTGCAGATGTAGGACTTGCAGCGAAGAATTTCTGGGGTGAAAACACACCAAAGATTATAGTTGCTATCTACGATGAACTTTCAGGCGACCTTCTTGATTGCAAAATGGTGGATACTACATCTGATATGTCAAGTCAGACGTTTAATCTTGAATGCAAAATTGTTTCCGGGTTTACTTATATAGTTAAGGCGATGATTTGGGATGCAGAGGTTAAACCTCTTACAACATCATATAAAATTAAGTTTATGAAATAATATAACATAAAAAAGACGGATTTTAAAATCCGTCTTTTTTGTTGTATTTTACTGTGAATTGTGTTATCATATGTGAGAGGTGAACACAAATGGCACTAGACGGCATCACGGCGTATGCACTTTCGTGTGAATTGGATGAAAATTTATCCGGTGGCAGAATAGATAAAATACATCAGCCTGAAAGAAGTGAAATCGTTATGACAGTTAGAAATAACGGTGAAAACTTCAGGCTTCTTTTGTGTGCAAATCCTTCGTTTCCAAGAGTGCATTTAACAGAGGTTTCAAAGGAAAATCCAGCTTCACCGCCGATGTTTTGTATGCTTCTTAGAAAACATTTAACTTCGGGCAAAATAACAAGAGTGTATCAGTATGAATTCGAGAGAATTATTATGTTCGATATAGAGGTGCGCGATGAACTTGGCGTGCTTGGTATAAAAAAGCTTATTATCGAGATAATGGGTAAACACTCGAATCTTATTTTAGTGAATTCTGACGGAAAAATCATTGACAGTATATTTCACGTTGATATTACTATGTCGCGTGTTCGTCAGATTATGCCGGGACTGATGTACAGTCTTCCGCCAAGTGGTGGGAAGGTAAATCCATTAACAATGTCAGATGATGAAATCAGGTCATATTTCGATTGTGATTTGAATGCTGTATCAAAAATGATAGTAAGTACATTTATGGGTATAAGCCCGCTTATGGCAGAGGAATGTATACTTGATGCGGTTACGGCAGCAGATGTGGCAAATAGTTTTATAAAGCTTTTGAATAGAATTAAAAATAAAGAGTTCCGCTATGCAATTATTTATGATAAGACCGAGAAAAAAACACGTGATTTTACGGCAGTGGAACTCAAACAGTATGGTGATGCTATAACAAGTGAATGGTGCGATTATATTAGCGAGGCACTTGATACATTCTATGTTCGCAAGGCTAAAGCAGAGAGTATGAAACAAAAAAGCGCTTTTTTAGAAAAACTTGTATCAAATCACTTAGACAGATGCTATAAAAAACTTCAGATACAAGAAGAAACGCTCAGCAAGGCGGAAAACAAAGAGGCGTATCGTGTAAAAGGCGACCTTATAACAGCTAATATTTATCGCATTAATAAGGGCGACAGAGAAATAGAGGTTGAAAATTTCTACGAATGTCCACCTGTAAATATAAAGATATCGCTTCGTGAGGATTTAACTCCTTCGCAAAACGCGGCGAAATATTACACCAAGTACAATAAGCTTAAAACTGCCCAGATTGAGTGCGCGAAGCAGAAGGAATTGAATCTTGCCGAGATAGACTATTTGGAGTCGGTTTATCAGGCGCTGATGGAAGCGGAAAACGGAGCTGATATAGCTGAGATTAAGGACGAGCTTACAGAGGAAGGTTACATCAAAGCGCATTTTAAAGGCAAGCATAAAAAGTCAAATGCGTCAAAGCCTATGAAATTCGAAGTGGGCGAGGGGGTAGAGGTGCTTGTGGGTAAAAACAACAAGCAAAACGATTACCTTACACTAAAGCTTGCCAGAAGCACCGATATATGGCTTCATACTAAAAATATCCACGGCTCACACGTTATAATAAAAACGTGCGCGAAAGAAGTGGGGGACGAATGCATAATTGCCGCGGCGCGCATTTGTGCATACTATTCAAAAGCGCGAAACAGCGAAAACGTGCCTGTAGATTACACATATGTAAAATACGTTAAAAAGCCTTCAGGTGCAAAGCCCGGTATGGTGATATATACTGACAATAAAACGGTGTACGTTACACCTGATGAAGAATATGTGATGAATATGAAGAAGTAATGGCGTCAAAGCCATTGTGTATTCCCAAGATAAAAACTCCCAATGCTACAAAAATAGCGTTGGGAGTTTCGCGTTCTTATTTTCTTGTCCTAGCATAATATATCACAACCGATATCATATTGAATATCTCGCATATTACTCCGCCTATTGAAAATTTAAATATGTTGTGTATCAGCCAAAGAGGAGATATACAGAAAAGCTGTGCAGGTTTTATTATATCCTCTTTTCCTGTGTACTGCGTAAACGTGGTTGCCGAGATTGCTACTACCAGCATCACAGTGTATATGCCGTCCCAGGTAAATGCGCCTATTATTATACCAAGTATAATAAGTCCCCACATAAATGGTTTTCTTGCTAACACACCGCCTTTTGCCAGGAATATCGAACGTGATATTGCCACAATATTTGAAAAACAAGCGGTATAAGCTCCAAGCATTAGAAAATTGATAGTGAATCCTACGCTTAAAAGTCCGTAAAAAATATAATAGTTTCTCATCTTTTTGCACTGAAATGATATAAATCCCATTATCATTCCGAGTATGCCGAAGCCTTGCGCTATGATAGAGTATGTATCCATAGTTTTTCTCCTTAAAAATCCTCAAAGACAGGGTGTTAATAAAGCCATCATATATTCCCGTGATAAAAACTACCAATGCTACAAAAACGAGTGTAGGTAGTTTTGTGCATTGGCAGACGCAAAATCTAATCATGATGTAGGGTACGGTGTCTCCGACGCTTTGAAAGCAAAGTCGGATTTGTTTTTATGTCTGCCGTCCGCCTGTTCGTTTTTACACGGAAACACACCATGTCTTTGACAGAGCATAATTAAGGGTCAATGTTTACATTGACCCTTACAATTTTCAAATTTTTATTTATTACTGTCTTGCTGCGTTCACCACGCTTGAGTAGTTATCGATAATGCCAAATATTTCGTTTGTGTTTGCAATATCAGCACCAATTAGGAAAACCTGTGTGTTGTCGCCATCAACTACAGGGTATGCATATACCTGACCATAAACTGCACAGATTTCACTTTCGATTGCAGTGTTGTATGCTTCCTCGTCAAACGCTTTAAGCTCGTTTGTAATATCCTTTATAATTCCTGCAGCAGCAAGTATTTTTATGTTGTCTGCTGTAAGTGAGCCGTTATCATATATAACAGAAGTTGTGTCTTTAACGGCCTTTAAATCATCAACCTTTTTAACGCCGCCGTTTGTAAATAGGTTAAATAGAGTTGTTACAAATTCAGGAGTGTCATTTCCAAGAATTATGTTGAATTTAACCGCTTTCTTGTCAACCATTTCGATAATAGCACCTGTTTCCATACCGTTTTCATCAGTAACCTGAGTGTAGTTGCAGTCAACGCCGAATGCTGATGAAATAAATCTTATATGTACAAAGGTTGAACCTTTAGTTTCAATAGCTGGAGCTTGCATTGTAACTTCCTGACCGTTTAGCATAGCTTTGTCAGACCCAATAGTAAGCTTTATAGCTACATCGCCCTTTACGATATCAACTACTCTTGTTGCATCGTCGTATGCTATGTATTCGTTTTCCACACCAAGAGTATTTGCAATTGCTCTTATTGGCACATAGGTAGTACCCTCAACGATGAAAGGTGCGTTTAAAAACTCAACGTCTGCACCTTTGTAAGTGATGCGTATGTCAAGGTTGTTTGCAAAAACGCCCATGCAAGAAAGCATCATAACCAAACATAAAACAACAGAAATTATTTTTTTCATTATTTTTCTTCCTTTTTCTATGTATTTTTGTTTATTCTAACATAATTCGTTAGAAAAGTAAAGCGTTTTAATTTTACATTATTATTGCAATTATGTGTGCGAGTGTGTTACAATTAAAAATGAGGTGACATTAATGAATATACTTTACAAAATGGGTGACCAACTGTATATAAATATTACCAACAAATGCCCGTGCAACTGTACGTTTTGCATTCGTCACAACGGCGACAGTGTGCTTGAGTCAGGCTCACTTTGGTTTGGCGGTGACGAGCCGTCATTTGATGATGTAAAAAATGCATTTGTCGATTGGGACTTGTCTGAATTTCGAGAGGCAGTTTTCTGCGGATACGGTGAACCTACCGAGAGAATAGACCTTCTTTGCGATGTATGCGATTATATAAGAAGCATTTCCAATATAAAGATAAGGCTAAATACAAACGGACTTTCCGACCTGATACACGGCAAATCTACAGCAGAGCTTTTAAAGGGTAGGGTAGATACCGTTTCGGTAAGCCTTAATGCACCAACAAACGAAGAGTACCTTGCAATAACAAAGAGTAAATTTGGTATAGAATCACTTGAGGCTGTTATAAAATTTGCGTGCGATTGCAAGGAAGAAAATTTGAATGTTATGTTCACGGTAGTCGACGTTATTGGCGAAGAGAAGATTGCAGAGAGTAAAAAACTATGTGAAAATATAGGCATACCACTTCGCGTTCGCGAGTATGTTGACCAATATCAGGAATAGTACCAACATTTTTTGTGGAAAAATCACAGAAAATGTTTGAAATATGATTTACGATATGTTATAATTTATTGTATGGAATAAAAATGTATTTTCTTTTTAATAAGGAGGACTAAAAATGGCAAAAAAATTTAAAACCATGGATGGTAACTGTGCTGCTGCACATTGCGCCTATGCATTTACAGAAGTAGCATCTATCTATCCTATCACTCCTTCTTCTACTATGGCGGAATATGTAGACGATTGGAGCGCACACGGTCTGAAAAACATTTTCGGACAAACAGTAGATGTGTGTGAAATGCAGTCTGAAGCTGGTGCTGCAGGTGCAGTTCACGGATCGCTTCAGGGTGGCGCACTTACAACCACATTTACAGCATCACAGGGACTTCTTCTTATGATTCCAAATATGTATAAAATGGCTGGTGAACTTTTACCATCAGTTATTCACGTTAGTGCCAGAGCTATTGCAGCTCATGCGCTAAATATTTTTGGTGACCATCAGGACGTTATGGCTTGCCGTCAGACAGGCTATGCTATGCTTGCATCAGGCTCAGTTCAGGAAACTATGGATTTAGCTGGTGTAGCTCACCTTGCAGCTATTAAGGGCAGAGTTCCTTTCCTTCATTTCTTTGACGGATTCAGAACTTCTCACGAAATTCAGAAAATCGAAGTTATGGATTATGAGGACCTTAAAAAGCTTGTTGATATGGACGCTGTAAAGGCGTTTAAGGACAGAGCATTAAATCCTGAACACCCAGTACTACGCGGTACTGCACAGAATGCAGATATCTACTTCCAGGGCAGAGAAGCTTCAAACAAATTCTATGAGGCTATTCCTGATGTAGTTAATGACTATATGAAAGAAATCACTAAGATCACAGGCAGAGAGTACAAGCCATTTAACTACTACGGTGCTCCTGATGCTGAAAAAGTTATCGTAGCTATGGGCTCTGTATGTGAAACTATCGAAGAAACTGTTGATTATATGAACGCTTTAGGTCAGAAGGTCGGCGTTGTTAAAGTTCACCTTTACAGACCATTTAGCGCAAAATATTTCTTTGACGTTCTTCCAAAAACAGTTAAGAAAATTGCTGTTCTTGACAGAACAAAAGAACCTGGTTCACTTGGTGAGCCTCTATACCTTGATATATGCAACCTATTTATGGGAAGAAATGATGCTCCTGTTATTGTAGGCGGAAGATATGGTCTTGGTTCAAAAGATACTACTCCAACTCAGATAGTTGCAGTATATAACAACCTTGACGCTAAAGAGCCTAAGAACGGCTTCACTATCGGTATCGTAGACGACGTTACTAACCTTTCACTAGAGCTTGGCGAAAAAGTAAACGCAGCTCCAGAAGGTACTACTCGTTGTAAATTCTGGGGATTCGGCTCAGACGGTACTGTTGGTGCAAACAAAGACGCCATCAAGATTATTGGTGACAACACAGACCTTTATGCACAGGCATATTTCGATTACGACTCTAAGAAATCAGGCGGCGTAACTATGTCGCACTTAAGATTTGGTAAAAACCCTATCAAATCTACTTACCTTCTTGACGAGTCTGACTATATTGCTTGTCATAAGCCTGCATATGTATATCAGTATGATGTACTTGAAGGACTTAAGAAGGGCGGAACATTCCTTCTAAACTGCGTATGGACTCCTGAAGAGCTTGACGAAAAGCTTCCAGGTCATATGAAGAGATATATAGCTGAAAACGATATTCAGTTCTATACAATAAACGCGGTTGAAATCGCATCATCAATCGGTCTTGGCGGAAGAATTAATATGGTAACACAGAGTGCATTCTTTAAGCTTGCAAATGTTATTCCGCTAGACGAGGCTATTCCGCTACTAAAGAACGCTATAAGCAAGACATACGGTAAAAAAGGTCAGAATATAGTTGATATGAACTGTGAAGCAGTTGACAAGGCTCTAACAGCACTTGTTAAAATAGACATTCCTGCTTCTTGGAAGGATGCAAAAGACGACGAAGTTAAAGCTTCTGACAAGCCTGCATTTATCACAGATATCGTTGAGCCTGTAAATGCACAGAAGGGTAACAAGCTTCCTGTAAGCACATTTAACGGCATTGAAGATGGTACATTTATGACAGGTACTTCTCGCTACGAAAAACGTGGCGTTGCAGTAAGCGTACCTGAGTGGGATATTGATAAATGTATCCAGTGTAATCAGTGTTCACTAGTATGTCCTCATGCTGCAATCAGACCTGTACTTCTTACAGAAGAAGAAATGGCAAATGCTCCAGAAGGATTTATCGCAAAAGATGCTATTGGTCCTCAGCTTAAGGGTCTAAAATTCCGTATTCAGGTTAGCGCAGCAGACTGTCTTGGTTGCGGTGTTTGTGCTCAGGTTTGTCCTGCTAAAGAAAAAGCACTTGTTATGCAGCCTATCGATACTCAGCTTGATAAGGAAGTTCCAAACTGGGATTACGCTATGAGCGTTCCTGTAAAGGACAACCTAATTGCTAAAGATAACGTAAAAGGCTCGCAGTTTGCACAGCCGCTTCTTGAATTCTCAGGCGCTTGTGCAGGTTGTGGTGAAACACCATATATCAAGCTTATCACTCAGCTGTTTGGCGACAGAATGATAGTTGCAAACGCAACAGGTTGTACTTCAATCTGGGGCGGTAGTGCACCATCTATGCCATACTGCAAGAACGATAAAGGTCAGGGTCCTGCTTGGGCGAACTCTCTATTTGAGGATAACGCAGAGTATGGTCTTGGTATGCTTCTTGCAAACAAGAAAATCAGAAATACTCTTAAAATGAGAATGGAAGAAGCTATCGAAATCGGCGTTTCTAAAGAGCTTGAAGATGCATTCAAGGCTTGGATGGAAGTTATGAACGATGGCGAAGTTTCAAAAGAAGCATCTGCAAAAATTAAAGAACTTATCAAAGATGCTGACCTTTCTATCGCTCCTCTAAAAGAAATCAGCGAAAGATGTGACTTCCTAGTTAAGAAATCGCAGTGGGCATTCGGCGGTGACGGATGGGCTTACGATATTGGCTACGGCGGTCTTGACCACGTAATCGCATCTGGCGAGGATATCAACATCTTCGTTGTAGATACAGAGGTTTACTCAAATACAGGCGGTCAGTCATCAAAAGCTACACCTACTGCTGCGATTGCTAAATTCGCTGCATCAGGTAAGAAGGTTAAGAAGAAAGACCTTGGTATGATAGCTACTACTTACGGTTATGTATACGTAGCACAGATAGCTCTTGGCGCTAATATGGCTCAGACTATAAAAGCTATCAAAGAAGCTGAAGCTTACAACGGTCCTTCTCTAATCATTGCTTACGCACCATGTATCAACCACGGCATCAAGATTGGTATGTCAAATACTATCCTTGAAGAAAAGAAGGCGGTTGAGGCTGGCTACTGGCACCTATGGAGATACAACCCAACTCTTGCTGCAGAGGGCAAGAACCCATTCGTACTTGATTCTAAAGAGCCTACAGGCTCAGTTAAGGAATTTATGCTTGGTGAAAACAGATATTTGCAGCTTAAACAGGCATACCCTGAAATAGCTGATCAGCTATTTGACAAAGCAGAAAAAGACCTTGCAGAAAGATACGAAGTGTACAAAAAACACGCAAATATGTAATTATTTGTAAGATAAGAAAGTATATTTAGTTCGGGAGCATTAATTTGCTCCCGAATTTAAGTATAACAAGACTCGAAAAGTTTGAGTGTTGTTATATCAATATCTTGGAGTGAACAATTTATATGAAGAATTTTATTAAATCAAAATGGGGAATAATTACTATTATATTAGTGATAGCGCTTGCACTTGCAGCATATTTCACAGCTTGTGCATTTGACACAGATATTTATAAAAATGTGTATGTAGGCGACATAAACCTTGGCGGACTTTCGCGTTCGGAAGCAAGCGATCTTTTTTCACTATATGAAGATGAGCTTCCGGAAACTGTTACATTCACCTGCTCGGGTGAGGACTTTAATATTTATACAGAAGATTTTGACGTAAAGTACCTTTTTGCTGACACAATTGAAAATGCTTATGAATATGGCAGAGATGAAAATTTCTTTAGAAGATTTGTAAACGTACTTACACTTAAATTTTCAAAAAAGACATTACCTATCGAAATCACGTTTGACACAGACAAACTTAATAATATAATAAATGAAAAACTGGGGGATAAGATTACTCCTGTTGTTGATTACTCGGCAGAGCTTGTCGATGATAATAAGCTTGTGATACTAAACGGTACAGACGGCTTTGGCGCGGATATGGAAGTAGTGTATGATGATATAAAAAATGCACTATCAACTATAAAAACCGACGAAAAAGTTGCGATAGAGCTTGGTACGCTTAAGGCAAAACAACTTCAAAAAGACGAGTTTTTTGCAGAGTTCTTAAGAGAACCAAAAGATGCTTATTTTATAGATGAAGAAAACCTTGAATACGTTGAGCACATAGTCGGAATAGAGTTTGACAAGGCAGAGGCAGAAAAGATAATCGACGAAAATAAGACAAATGATAAGACTTACGAAATACCTGTAAAGGTTACATATCCTGAAATCACACTAAATAAACTGCTGGGAAAAGCATTTGAGGATACACTTGGCTCGTATGCCACAAACTACAATCCGGGCGAAGTTGGCAGAACAAAAAATGTTTCCCTTGCCGCAAGCAAGATAAACGGCGTAATACTTGCACCGGGCGAAAGTTTTTCGTTTAACAAGGTGGTAGGAGCGAGAACTTACGAAAATGGATTCCGCGATGCAAAGGTGTATCAGGGAAATGAGATAGTAGACGGACTTGGCGGTGGTATCTGTCAGGTATCATCTACTCTTTACAATGCAGTTTTGTATGCAAACCTTGAAATAGTTACACGACGTAACCATTCGCTTTCGGTTGCTTACGTTCCGCTTGGACGTGACGCTACAGTGTCATATGGATCGATAGACTTTGTGTTTAAAAATAACAAAAAATACCCTGTTAAGCTTACCGCATCTGCATATGGTGGCAGACTTTCGGTATCTGTAATGGGTGTTAAAGAAGACGATACAAAGGTTGAGCTTTATACTGAAACAGTAGCTACAAGAGCATTTGAGGAAATAGAAGAGATTGACCCTGAGCTTGCACCTGGTGAAACCAAGGTAAAGCAAAACGGCTCAAACGGTTATACTGTAAATACGTATAAAGTGGTAAAATCTGGTGGAACACAGAATCGCGAATTTGTTTCCCGAAGCGTGTACCTTCCTACAAATAAGATAACGCTTATCGGTGCGGAGGAAACAGAGGAAACAACAGACACGCCCGTGGATGAAGAAAACGATACACCTGTAAGCGGTGAGGCGGATATTCCATCGGACAAACCTAACGATGCACCAAAGGATAAACCAACAGATAAACCAACAGATAAGCCTGCCGATACTTCGGCAGATAACGAGTCGGACAACCATTCGGATGAGTTGCCTTCCGAAGAAACAGATGCACCGGAAGAAACTCCTGAAATAAATTTAGATGAAATGTAAGAATGTAAAAATATGTAGGGAAGGGGCTTGCTCCTTCCTTGTTTTATTTCACAAATGCACAGGAATATATATTGAAAAACGGCTTCGGCGCTCGCTTACGCTCGCAACTGCAGATTGTTTTTCAAATATACACCTGTGCATTTTTAACGAAGCAGATAACGACGTAATGCGGACATTCCGCTCGTGTTGGCAGACAAAAAAGGATGCACTATTAAAAGTGCATCCTTTATAATTCATAAAATATATTTTATCTGTAATTAAAATTCTCCACGTGGTCAAGCGACATTCCTGTTCCCTGTGCCACACACGAGATAGGGTCGTTTGCAATGTATACATCAAGACCTGTCTGCTCGGAAATAAGCTTGTCTAATCCGTCGATAAGCGAGCCGCCACCTGTAAGGATAATGCCCTTTGTGCTTATGTCGCCTATAAGCTCAGGCGGTGTGATTTCAAGTATTCCCTTAACCGCTTCAACAATGCTGTCGGCGTCTTCTCTAAGCGCCTCAAGCATCTCTGTAGATGTCATTTCCACCACGGTTGGAAGTCCTGTTACAAGGCTTCTGCCCTTCACATAATCCTTAACTTCAAAATCCTTTTCGTATACGCAGCCAATGCTCTTTTTAAGATTTTCAGCGGTTCTCTCGCCAATTATTATGCTGTATTTCTTGCGTACATATCTAATAATAGCCTGGTCAAACTCATCACCCGCAACCTTTATAGAGTTGTGCACAACCATACCGCCAAGCGATATAACAGCTATATCACTAGTGCCTCCGCCAATGTCAACTATCATACTTCCGCTAGGTTTTGAAATGTCAATGCCTGCACCGATAGCTGCCGCGATAGGTTCTTCTATAAGGTAAGCCTTTCTTGCACCGCCGCCAGTGGTAGCGTCGATAACAGCTTTCTTTTCAACCTCTGTAACAATACTTGGTACGCACACAACCACCCTTGGCTTGAAGAACGATTTTTTGCATACCTTGTCAAGTATATATCTAATCATAAGCTGGGTTGCTTCGTAGTCTGATATTACACCATCTTTAAGAGGTCTTATAGCCACGATGTTGCCTGGTGTCTTTCCAATCATATTCTGTGCTTCCTTACCAACTGCAAGAAGCTTTTTTGAATGCTTGTCTATCGCCACAACCGATGGCTCATTAAGCACAATACCTTTACCTTTAACATAAACTAAAATGGAAGCGGTACCAAGGTCAATACCGATATCCTGTGCTTTCCACCACATAATCCGACCTCCTAAAAGTACATATATTACCATTTTATACCCTTTTTCAAAATAAATCAATATATTTTTGAAAAATAAGACCTCGACCAGATAATGCAATCAAAGATTACGGTCGGGTGTCACGGAATCTTTTTGTATTTGCAATAAAAAACGGGCGATTACATATCGCCCGATATTTCCTCTTCGACCAGTGCTGAATTGTACCTGTCGAGAATTCTCTCCTGCAGCATCTCACGCATTTCCATATTAATAGGATGTGCAATATCTTTAAATTCATTTTCAGGTGTCTTTCGGCTTGGCATAGCGATAAACAGCTTGTCCTGACCCTCGATAACCTTTATATCGTGAACAACAAATGCGTTGTCAAACGTAACCGAAACAACCGCTTTCATTTTACCTTCCTGAGCAATCTGACGTACACGTATATCTGTGATTTCCACTGTAAAACATCTCCTCATAAACTATTTTGTGGTTTTATAATGTGTAAAATGAGGCAAGAATATACAATATATTATAAAAAATATTGATTTACCAAAAAATATTTGATATACTGAAATTGTAGAATTTTGGAAAATATAACACGATTGGAAGTGTTTTCGTTGAACGAATATAATCACGTACATTTTATAGGAATAGGCGGCATTAGTATGAGCGGCCTTGCTGAGATACTCATAAAAAGGGGTGTTAAGGTTTCGGGTTCGGATATGAACCATTCTGGTATTTTGGATAATCTTGTATCAGATGGTGCTATTGTAAATTATGGTCACAGCGCAGAAAATATTACTAACCCTGACCTTGTAGTGTACACCGCTGCAGTAAAGGACGATAACCCCGAGCTTATCGCAGCTCGCGAAAAGGGGATAAAGACTATAGACCGCGCCGAAATGCTTGGCAGTATTATGAAAGAATTTTCAAAAGCGATTGGCGTTGCAGGTACGCACGGTAAAACCACTACTACATCAATGCTTGCATACGTGCTTGTGGAAAATGGTACTGACCCTACTATTACAGTAGGCGGGGAGCTGGATATCATCGGTGGAAATATCCGTACAGGCAAGAGTGAATATTTCCTTACCGAAGCGTGCGAGTATACACGTAGTTTTTTAAAGTTTTTCCCGAAAATTGCTATTATATTAAATGTCGATGAAGACCACCTCGACTATTTCAAAGATATAAATGATATAACTGATGCGTTTTCTGACTTTGCCGCACTTGTTCCGCCTGATGGAACAGTTGTTGCAAATATAGATGACCCTGATTGTATGAAGGCGGTGGAAAAAGCAAGTGCAAATGTTGTTACAGTAGGCTTTTCGAATGATGCTGATTACCGCGCAGAGAATATTACTTACCACGACGACGGAACGGCTGAGTTTGATATAGTGGATAAAGCGGGTGAGGTTCACCACGAATCGCTGTCGGTAGTGGGTGCGCACAATGTTACAAATGCCCTTGCTGCATATGCTTGTGCAGATGCACTCGGACTTGATAAAAACATCACTATTGGCGCACTATCGCATTTTGGTGGTACAAAAAGAAGATATGAGCATAAGGGCGGAATAAACGGTATAACAGTTATCGACGATTACGCACATCACCCAACGGAGATTACCGCTACCCTTACAAGTGCGAAAAAGCTTAGGGCGAACGATGTGTGGTGCATTTTCCAACCACATACCTATACACGTACTAAAGCACTTCTTCACGATTTTGCAAAGGCATTGTCGTATGCCGATAAGGTGATTGTGGCGGATATCTACGCTGCGCGCGAAAAAGATACAGGACTTGTTTCGTCAAACGATTTGACTGACCTCGTAGATGGTGCTATATATATGAAGGAATTTTCTGATATTGCGAAGTATGTACTTGAAAATGCTAAAGAGGGTGATATAGTCATCACTATGGGCGCAGGAGATATATATAAAGTTGGCGAAATGATGCTTGAATAAAAAATTTCAAAAATTTTCAAATTAACTATTGCATTTATCGAAAAAGTGTGTTAAAATACTATTCGTTGAGTACAAATACGGAGGTGAAATTATGCCTAATATTAAATCTGCAAAGAAAAGAGTTAAAGTTATCGAAACTAAAACACTTAGAAACCAGATGATAAAAACAAACATCAAAACTTCTATAAAGAAATTCGAAGCTCTTGTTGCTGATGCTAATAAAGAAGAAGCTACAGCTGCATTCGCTGCTACTGTAAAGAAGCTTGATAAAGCTGTTGCAAAAGGTATTATGCACAAAAATACTGTTGCTAGAAAGAAATCACAGTTAGCACTTAAGCTAAACAAGATTGCTTAATTTATAAAGGGACGTTTGAAACAGTCTTTTGAATTTGGCCTTTAGGGTATCGGTTTGGAAATAGACATATCGATATCCTTTTTGTGATGTAAAGAAATATTTCGGTTCGTCGAGAATGCCGAACTCTACGGTAATTTCAACCGCACCCGTAGGGCAGGGGCTTGCTCCTGCCGTAAGGCTCCCTTGTGCAAAGGACGCGACTGCAGCTTCCACGACAAAAGCCTCCCTTGTGTAAAGGGCGGGGGACCACCGAAGGTGGTGGAGGGATTGCTCTTTATCCACTTTGTAACATAATTGTAAAAAATGCACAAAAACTTTTTTTCTGTTTGTGTATTCTGCCGATAGATTTATTGTGCGTGTTATTGTAAAATATATATTAAGTAAAAATATAAAATAAACAGAAAAGGTGGACAAAAACATGAAAAAATTATTGGCTTTATGCCTAACTGTCATCATGGTATTCAGCATGTTTTCAGTAGCTGTTTCAGCTGCTACAATCAATGTTGCCTCTAAGACTCTTATCGATCAGAGCTTTACAGGCGATGCTGTTCCTACCGGATGGACAGCTACCGTAAATAACGGTACAATTAATTTTACAGGAAGTGCTATGACTTTTATTCCAGGAAGTGCAGACAGTAATAAGCATCTTGACGTGTTAAAGACAGAAAAGTACAACGCAGGTGCCTCTGATTACACTCTTACTGTAAAAGCTTCTCACTACGATGGTATTAGCTATTTGCACTTTGGTGCGGCTACTCCTGCAGAAGCTATAGCAAGAGAAGTGTCTAGCACAGGTTATACTTTAGTTATGACTCATGCCAGCTATACAAAAGGTAGCTACACTCTATATCTAAACGGTACTGAAATGGGAACTGTAGCTGATAACGGTAATGACTATGCATACCAGAATCTTCGTGATTTCAAATTTGATGTTACATCAACAGGCGTTACTGTAAATGTGGGTGGTGCTGATGCATCTACTACTCTTACAAATCCTACTGGCGTAGCTACAAACTATGCAGGCTACTTTGGTTTCTCTATGGGAAATAACACAGGTGATAACTCAACAGCTAGTAAAAAACCTACAAGTCTTGCTTCTGTAAATCTTGCAACAGTTGCTAGCTCATATGATATCACTGTAACTGAACCTACTACAGATGGATATGTATTAAGTGAAATTAAACCTATAGATCAGAAATTCTTTGATGATAGCACTGGCACAGCAGTGGCATTAACTGCAATTCCTGATGGATGGGTTAATGTATCAACAAATGCGCCAACATTCAATACTAAAGGTTTGTACTGGGCAAGCAAAAAGTATGAAGGTGTAAAAACAGCATCTTCTATAGATTTTGGTTCTGCTAACTACGAAGTAGAGTGGACATTTATTAATGGTCAAAACAACTTCTGGATATATATCGGTGCAGAATCAATTCCTTTGACAAGTGGTGGTAAAGCCAGCACAACTGGTTATTGCGTGCATTTCAAAGGCGGAAGTGCAATAGAGCTTTACAAAGATGGAGTTTTAAAAAATTCAGGTGGTAGCTATTCTGCATCTACAACAATAATTAAAGCTATGAAGCTTGTAGTAAAAGACGGTGTGACAGCTTTGTATTATAAAGCAGGTTCTTCTACAACTGTACCTACACCTGCATATGTGTTTGAAATAGAGGATGCTACTCCTCCAACATCAGGTTTGGTAGGTGCGTATGGTTCATATGCAAAAACTACATTACGTTCTGTTAAGATGACATCATCTACACAGAAGGCAAGCTTCCTATTAGATAAGAAATTCTCAAGTGCAACTGATACATTAGCATCACTTGATGCCGATGGATTTGACTTAGAATACATTGATTCAGTTGGCGCTAATGGACTAGTTGGTAATAGTGCTAAACATCACAAAGTTACTTTTGCGGCTAATAAATTTGGTGGTGTATACACTACAGAAGTTGAGGCAGTAGTTCAGAACAACCCTGCACACGTAAGAGTTAACGTAAGCGAAGATGGTGCATCATACTACGATATATACAACGATAAAGACAACACAACACTTAAGATTGATAAAGTGACTGCTGACGGAACAACTACATTAAACTCTAAAAATGTTGGAGCAACATATCTTGGTGCAAGCCAGACTTTAAAATATGTAGTAACACTTGCTCCACAGGATACAGGAGATATGAAGATTGATGTTGCAGTTTACTTAAACGGCACAGCTGCTGATACACTAAGTGCTACTGATGCAGCTGCAAGTACTCCGCTTACTAATGGTTACGTTCAGTACCTAGGTGCATACTCAGCATCCACTATCAAATCTATGAAGGTATATCCTGGTGCAACACTTACTCCATATACTGGTAATTTCTATGTAAATGGAACAGCTTCTGCATCTAAAGGTCATACAATTATGACATTCCCAGTATCTATGATTGGTCAGACTCCTGACGTTATCGCAGCTCTATATGAGGATGGCAAAGTAACAGATGTAGAGTTTATCAACATTGAAGACCTAAATAATAACGGATATGCTGAATTGTTTGACACTGCTTCAAGCACAGCAAACACTGTTAATGTTAAAGTATTTATTTGGGATACTTTAGAGGGATTAATTCCTGTAACTGAAGCATTCTCACTAGTAAAATAATCAACTAAATAAAAGCTATAAAAAGGAAAACAGATTAGTCTGTTTTCCTTTTTTTATACCCCTTTGTGCGATTCGTTGTGGACGGTGTCAAGGGCGTCCCCAAAATCACCTTTGTATAAAGACGATTTTTGAATACTTTTATCTAGCGAAAATACACAAAAAAATTTTTTTCGGTTGTGCATTATGCCGATAGATTTTTAACGTGTTTTAGTGTACAATTATATATAAGTATAAGTATACATTTAAAAGGGGAGAAGACAATTATGAGAAAAATTTTGGCTTTATGCCTTACAGTCATTATGGTGGTGAGCTGTTTTGCTATGACAGTATCAGCGGAAGAGGAAACGACAGCTAATGTTGTTATGGGTGCAACTGCTACATACGAAAAACCAGGTAAAACATACGTTGATGTAAATCCAGCATTAACAGGTTCTGCATCTGGAGAAGCAGTAACTTACACTTCGGACTCATTTACAGTGGGCGCAAGTGAAACAATAGTTGCTACAGCAAATATGACAGGTCCGTTTTATGATAGAAATGGCGGTGATTTTTCTGTACTTGGATACAAATTTAATATTACAAAGAAAACAGGTACTATTGTTTATCTTTCGCTAACTAAAGACGGCAATTCACTAACTGATACAATAGAATATACAAAAAAAGCTTCGGCGGCATTTGGCAGCAGTTCAAATGGTTATGTGACAAAGAGTGTTAAGCTTACAATGATATTGACACCAAATACTGTTTCGGTTAAGATAAATGACGAAACTGTATTTGATAGCATTTCTATCGAAAACAGAACAAATACAGGTGTGTTGTATTGTAATGCAGCTAGTACTAACTACACTAACAAAATAGGTGCAGTATCAGTAGCTACTCAGGCTACTACTATTTCAAAGACTAATTTCCTTTTGGATAAGACATTCACAAGCGCAGATACACTAGAAAGTATTGGTGCTGATGGCTATTCGCTTACAAAAATGAATGGTGTATCTACAGCTGATGGCTTATATTACAGCGGAAGTGTTGCTAAGCACGGTGTAACATATGACGGTGCTAAATTTGGCGGTGCTTATACTGCTGAGGTAGAGTTCCATGCAACAACTAACCCTTCGGAATTTATATTTAATCTAAACGATGACGGCACAAGCTATTATAAGGTTTGGAATAATCATAATAACTCTGCCGGTAAATTATTTAGAATAGATAAGGTTGTTGACGGTACAGCTACTATATTAAATTCTGAGGTTATAAGTTCAACATATATAGGCTGTAAAATGAAATATGTTGTTAAAGTTGCTCCGTTAGATAATGGTGATGTTTCAATTACTGTTGATGCATATGCAGATGGTAATTTAAGCAAAACCTTAACTGCAGTTGACGAGCTAACAGAAGCTACAGATGAAGTAGCAGCTAACACCCCTTTAACTTCAGGTAAAATTAAGTATTATACAGGCTATAGCACATCAAAGCTATTTGGATTTAAGGTTTACCCAACTCCTGCAGAAGGTGCATCAGTTCCTAGATATACAGGCTCATTCCAGATAGGTGGAGCAGATGTTAATGCTATCTCAAAGGGAAATACATCTTTTAAATTCCCTGTAGCTATGATAGGTCAGACTCCTGACTTTATAGTGGCTTTATACGAAGACTATGAAATGACAGACATCAAGGTTGTTGATGTACTAGATATTAACGATGGTTTGGTAAGCCTATTTGATACAACTGATAGTACAGCAGAAAACATATCAATCAGAGTTTTTGTATGGAATTCACTTGAAGGAATGGTTCCTGTAATTGAAACATATGTATTAGACTAATAAAAGTTAAATAAACTAATATAAAAAGGAATGGTTGAAAAACCATTCCTTTTTTGCTATGAGAGGCGCAGAGAAACCATTGCAATATATGATTTAATGTAAATCGTAGGGCGGGTTTCAACACCTGCCCGCGAAAAAGGAACGCCACATACGGCGTTCCATACATAAGTTAATAATTATTCTTCAAACATCGGTGTAGACAGGTACTTTTCACCGCCATCGGTTAGAAGTACAACTATGTTTTTGCCTTTGTTCTCTTCCTTCTTTGCAAGCTTAACCGCCGCATAAAGTGCAGCACCTGACGATATTCCAACGAGTATGCCTTCGTTATGTGCCATATCTCTGCCAAGCTTATACGCATCATCAACCGATACAGCCATTACTTCGTCATAAATTTTAGTGTCAAGTGTGTCAGGGATAAAGCCTGCACCAATGCCTTGTATGCCGTGTGCACCAGAGGTTCCTTTTGATAGCACAGGTGATGTGTCAGGCTCAACTGCAACTACTTTAATATTTGCATTTTTTTCTTTTAAAAATTTTCCAACTCCCGATATAGTACCGCCTGTGCCAACACCTACTACAAATATATCTACTTTACCGTCAGTGCCTTCCCAGATTTCAGGTCCTGTTGTTTTATAATGCGCGTTAGGGTTTGCCATATTTTCAAACTGCGATGGAATAAAGCTTCCAGCTATTTCTTTTGCCAGCTCATTTGCTTTTTCTATAGCACCATTCATACCCTTTGAGCCATTTGTAAGCACAATCTTAGCACCATAAGCTTTTAGTAAGTTTATACGTTCTATACTCATAGTGTCAGGCATAGTAAATATTGCTTTGTAACCCCTTTCTGCTGCTATGGATGCAAGTCCTATGCCTGTATTTCCGCTTGTTGGCTCGATGATGGTTGCACCTTCTTTTAATATGCCTTTTTCCTCGGCATCATCTATCATTTCACGTGCAATCCTGTCCTTTGCACTGCCGGCAGGATTAAAGCTTTCAAGCTTGGCAATAATACTTGCGTGTGTGTTGTTTATTTTTTCTATCTTGTTTAACTTTATAAGCGGAGTTTTACCAATGAGCTCGCTTACAGAATTATAAATTTTCATATAATCACGTCCTTTAAAAATATAATATCATAAAGAAATCAAAAACGCAAATAATATCAAAAACCAAATGATGTAATATTGACTTTGATATGGAAGAAGAGTATAATATTAGTGTATAAAGCCCTCCTTGTATAAATGAGGGTGGCGCGTGTAGCGTGACGGGCGGATTGTAAAAAACAACCCCTCAGTCAGCTATGCTTACAGCTCCTCTTACACAGTGGAGCTTTTATTTCACGAGCAAGGAGGAACAAACTCTTGAAACGAACAAAGCTTTCGGATAGAATAGTGCCCGATTATACAAAAGGCGAAGAAATAACCAATATGGTTACACATATAGTTGGCGGAGTAATGGGAATAGTGGCAGTAGTTTTGTGTGTGGTTTTTGCTGCGCTTTCAGACAATGTATACGGTGTAGTTGCAGGCGCGATTTTTGGTGCGACTATGATTATCCTATATACAATGTCAAGCGTTTATCACGGGTTAAAACCCGAGCTTACCGCAAAAAAAGTTTTTCAGGTAATAGACCATTGCTCTATATTTGTGCTTATAGCAGGAACTATTACACCTGTAACGCTTTGTACAATCCGCGAGGCAAATACGGCTCTTGGTTGGACAATATTTGGGATAATTTGGGGCGTAGCAATACTTGGCATAGTATTAAATGCTATTGACCTTAAGAAATTTGCCGTATTTTCAATGATATGCTATCTTGCGATGGGCTGGTGTATGCTTGCTGTTGCAAAGATTATCATAGCAGGTATTGGTATGCGCGGTATGATGCTTATCCTTGCCGGCGGTATATCATACACTATAGGTGCTGTTCTTTACGGAATAGGTGCGAAAAAGAGATATGCACATTCGATATTTCATATATTTGTAGTTATAGGAAGTCTTTTGCACTTTTTATGCATACTTATATATATAATGTAAAATTAATTATAATAAATATTTAAAATAGAATTCCCAATTTTTTCATTACATAAAAATTCCACGCCCAGCGCAAAATATGATTACAAGATCACAAAAGTATAAAAAACGGAATGGACAAATCCATTTCCTACAAAATATTGTAGGGTGGGCATTTATGCACATCGTAAAAATCAAAGGAGTAATTATATTGATATGAAAGCGTCTGGGATTGTAAGAAGAATAGACGACTTAGGACGCGTAGTTATACCTAAAGAAATCCGCAGAACTATGAGAATAAGAGAAGGCGACCCGCTTGAGATATTTACAGATCGCGACGGAGAGGTTATATTTAAAAAATATTCACCAATAGGCGAAATGTCGAGCTTTGCGCATGGTTATGCAGAAACACTTTCCAAAACAATCGGCTTTCCTGTGTGCATATCCGATAAAGATTCGGTAATAGCAGTGCACGGTGCGTCAAAAAAAGAATTTATGGAAAAACGAGTAAGCTCTGACCTTGAAAAGATAATGGACGAAAAGGAAAGCTTTATATCGGAAGGTGATAAGGAACTCCCTGTAATCGACGGCAGTAAATACTCGGCAGGCGTAGTTGTGCCGATTATATCTGATGGTGACACCATAGGTACAGTATCTATACTTAAGGAAGACAACGATACAAAAATGGGAGAGGTTGAAAGCAAGCTTGCTACAGCTACTGCGGGTTTTTTGGCAAAGCAGATAGAAATATAAAAAAAGCTTGCAATTTTAATTTGACTATGTTATAATATTTACAGTAATAGAATATATTGACAATCGGAGTGGGTGCAAAACCCACTCTTTCGTATTATATAAGGCGGATTTCTTCCGTAAAAC
The DNA here is from genome assembly GCA_045540815.1 of Clostridia bacterium. Classification (GTDB taxonomy): domain Bacteria; phylum Bacillota; class Clostridia; order UMGS1810; family UMGS1810; genus JAZQHR01. The sequence continues at coordinate 39,882 of JAZQHY010000067.1, forward strand.
AGGAGGTATTTAAAGTGTCAAAGGTTACTGATACCGTTTTTGAAATGGTAAAACCCATTGCAGATGCAAACGGATGCGACGTGGTAGATGTTGAATTTAAAAAAGAAGGACCCGACTACTTTCTTCGCGTGTTTGTGGAAAGAAAGGGTGAGGAGAGCACATCTATAAACGATTGTGAGGCTATCAGCCGTGCACTTTCTGATGAGTTGGATATTAAAGACCCAATTGAGCAGGCGTATATGCTTGAGGTTTCATCACCAGGCATAGACAGACCGCTTAAAAAGGCGGAAGATTTCGTTAGGTTTAACGGACGCGAGATTGATGTGAAACTGTATAAAGGCGGAACCTTAACAGGTACGCTTACTGGTTTTAACGGAGAAGCCATCACCGTTATGACAGATAAAGAAGAAAAAATAAATATTAAAGATGCCTCAAGCATACGCTTGGCGGTAATATTTTAAAAGGAGCGATTATAAAAAATGAACAGCGAATTTATGTTAGCATTAGACGAGATTGAAAAAACCAAAAATATAAGCAAGGATATACTACTTGAAGCTATTGAGGCGGCACTTATATCTGCTTATAAGAAAAACTACAACACAAACCACAATAACGTAGTAGTAAACATCGACCGTGATAACGGAAAAGTTCAGGTTTACATACAGAAGGAGGTTGTGGAAGAGGTAGAAGATGAGCTTTGTCAGATTACAGTTGACGAGGCAAAAAAATATTCAAAAGTAGCCGAAATCGGTGACACTGTAAATATCGAAGATACTCCTGCAGCATTTGGCAGAATTGCCGCACAGACTGCAAAGCAAGTCGTTATCCAGAGAATCAACGAGGCAGAACGTTCGCTTATATACGATGAGTTTATCGCAAAGGAAAACGATATCGTTACAGGCGTTATACAGAGATTTGAAAAGAAAAATATCTTTCTTGATATCGGCAGAACAGAGGCTATGCTTCCTGCCAGCGAACAGGTTCCTGGTGAGAAATACGAGTTTCATCAGAGAATGAAAGTATATCTATCGGAAGTAAGAAGAACTACAAAAGGCCCACAGGTTACTGTATCAAGAGCAAAAGCAGAGCTTGTAAAGAAATTATTTGAACTTGAAATTCCTGAAATTCAGGACGGAACAGTTGAGATAAAGAGCATCGCAAGAGAAGCAGGCTCAAGAACAAAAATGGCTGTTTGGTCAAACAACGAAAACGTTGACCCAATCGGTGCTTGTATCGGTAACAAAGGTCTTAGAGTACAGAACATCGTTGATGAACTAAACGGCGAAAAGATTGATATTGTAAAATACAGCCCTGATATCCGCGAGTTTATCAAAGAGAGCCTTAACCCTGCAGAAACAAAGAGCCTTACTATTGACGAGGACGAAAAGCAGGCACACGTGGTAGTTCCTTTCCATCAGCTTTCGCTTGCTATTGGTAAGGAAGGTCAGAACGCACGTCTTGCAGCTAGACTTACAGGCTACAAGATAGACATAAAGAGCGATGCAGAGTAATAAACATAACCCCGAAAGAACTTGTATGGGGTGCAGAGCGAAAAAAAGCCAGAACGAAATGGTACGTGTAGCGGCATTTAAATCAGGCGAGATAAAAGTAAACGTTAAAGAGGGCAGAGGCGCATATATATGTAAAGATATAAAGTGTCTTAAAGCAGCAGTTAAAAAGGGAAGCCTTTCGCGTGCGCTTAAATGCCAGATTGATAACGGGATTTATGATGAGCTTTCAAAGCTAATCGGGGAGTGAGAAATTTGGACAACACACAGAAAATATACGGGCTGCTCGGTCTTGCCAAAAGAGCAGGCAGACTAATCTCTGGCGAGAAGATGTGTAAGCAGAGTATACTTACAGGCGAAGGGTGTTTTATCATCATAGCATCTGATTCGTCAGAAAATACAAAGAAAAATTTAACCGACAGTTGTAAATATTACGATGTGCCATACGCGTTTTTCTCCACGCAGGAGGAGCTTGGCAGAAGCATTGGAAACTATTTTAACGCAGCGGTGTCTGTGTGTGACGAGGGCTTTGCAAAAAGCATAAAGAAATTGATAGAAGAAACTAACGGAGGTGAGTGATTATGTCTAAAGTAAGAGTATACGAATTAGCAAAAGATTTAGATTTAAACAGTAAAGACATAATAGCAGAGTTAACTAAATACGGAACTGAACTTAAAAACCATATGGGAACTATGGAAGACCGTGATTTTAACATATTTATGACTATCCATATGAATAAATTTGACGACGGCACAACTATGGAAGAATACTTCGAGAAAATGAAGAGTGCAGCAGCTGCTGCAGCACCTAAGGAAGAAAAAACATCAAAGAAAGCCGAAAAAGCCGTTAAGGAAGAGGTTATAAGCGAAGCTGACCTTGAGATAAAGAAGGCGGACAACAAAAAAATAGTTGATACACGTCAGAGCACAGTTGATTTAAATAAGCTGGACGATGAAAAGATTGAAAAGCTTGTTGACATCGATATGGAAGACAAGAGCGAAAGAAAGCAGAAGCTTAAAAAGGGTAACCAGAACAAGAAAAAGGAAAAGAAGATAGAGGACGTTAAACCGCAGAAGAAGGAAGAAGCACCTGCTAAAAAAGAGCCTGAGGTGGTTGAAATTCCTGACGAGATTTCTGTTGGTGAATTTGCAGAAAGACTAAAGGTAAACCCTACAGTTGTAGTTAAAAAGCTTTTTGAACTAGGTATTATGGCAGCTATCAGTCAGGTTATTGACTTTGATACAGCGTCGCTTGTGGGTGAAGATTTAGGCTTTGTTATAAATAAAGAAGTCATCGTAACTGACGAGGATATCTTATTTAACGACGTAGAGGACGCACCAGAAACACTTAAACCTCGTTCTCCTGTAGTTGTTGTAATGGGTCACGTTGACCACGGTAAAACATCGCTGCTTGACTCTATACGTAAAACAAACGTTATTGCAAAAGAGGCAGGCGGTATTACACAGCATATCGGTGCGTACAGAGTGCGTATTCACGATAAGAAGATTACCTTCCTTGACACACCTGGTCATGAAGCATTCACAGCGATGCGTATGCGTGGTGCACAGGTAACAGATATAGCAATATTAGTAGTTGCGGCAGACGATGGTATAATGCCACAGACAGTTGAGGCTATTAACCACGCAAAAGCTGCAGGCGTAACTATAATCGTTGCTATCAACAAGATAGACAAAGAGGGCGCAAACCCTGACAGAATTAAGCAGGAACTTACAGAATACGAGCTTATCCCAGAAGAGTGGGGTGGTGACACTATCTGCGTGCCTATCTCTGCTAAATTCAATCAGAATATAGATGAACTTCTTGAAATGGTAACACTTGTTGCGGAGATGAAAGAGCTTAAGGCAAACCCTGACAGAAATGCAAAGGGTACAGTTATCGAAGCTAAGCTTGATAAGGGAAGAGGTCCTGTTGCGACAGTTCTTGTAGAAAAAGGTACACTTCGCACAGGCGATATCATCGTGGCAGGTACTGCAGTCGGCAGAGTAAGAGCTATGACAGATGACAGAGGAAATCAGGTTAAGAAGGCGGGTCCTTCTGTTCCAGTTGAGATTATCGGTCTATCAGAAGTACCTGACGGTGGTGACACATTCTACTGCGTAAATGATGAAAGAAAAGCAAGAGCGGTAGTAGAAAAGAGAAAACAGAAGATTAAAGACGAGTCAAATATCTCTCGTCAGGCAGTATCTCTTGATGCACTATTTGACCAGATTAAGGAAGGTCAGGTTAAACAGCTTGACATTATAGTTAAAGCCGATGTTCAAGGCTCGGTTGAAGCGGTTAAACAGTCACTTGAAAAACTTTCAAATGAAGAAGTTAAGGTTAGATGTATCCACGGCGGTGTTGGTGGTATCACCGAAACTGACGTTATGCTTGCATCTGCATCAAATGCGATTATCGTAGGTTTCAACGTTCGTCCTGACTCAGGTGCTATTGCTGCATCAGAACGTCATAAAGTAGATATGCGTCTACACAGAGTTATTTACCACGCTATTGAAGAGATAGAAGCCGCTATGAAGGGTATGCTTGACCCTGAATTTAAAGAGGTTGTACAGGGACACGCGGAAGTTAGAAGTACGTTCAGAGTATCTAGTGTTGGTACTATCGCAGGTGGTTATATCCTTGACGGTAAGGTATCGAGAAACTCACAGGTACGTATCGTTCGTGATGGTATCATTATCCATGAAGGCGTAATGAACAGCTTGAAGAGATTTAAAGACGATGTTAAAGAGGTTGCACAAGGTTACGAGTGCGGTATTGGTATTGAAAACTTTAACGATATCAAGGAAGGCGACATCATAGAATCATTTGTAATGGAAGAGATACAGAGGTAAATACTAACGGAGGTGATACGTATGGCATCAAACAGAATGGAACGTATAAAAGAAGACATCAGACGTGAGCTTTCAGCGGTTATCAGAACAGTTAAAGACCCGCGCGTTAGTCCTATTTCATCAGTAGTAGCAGTTGAAGTTACAAAGGATTTAGAGCACGCAAAGGTTTATATAAGCGTTATGGGCAGTGATGCCGAAAAGAAGGATACCATACTTGGTCTTAACAACGCGGCAGGCTTTATAAGACGTGAGATATCTATAAGACTCAACCTTCGAAACACACCGCAGTTTAAGTTTGTGCTGGATACAAGCGTTGACTATGGTATCCATATTAACGAGATTATCTCAAAGCTTAATAAAGAAGATAAATAAGAGGGTGAGCTTATGGAACTTAGAAAAATAGCAAGCCTTATAAAAAGAAGTAAATCAGTTGCCATCGTTGGACACGTAAATCCCGATGGCGACTGCATTGGGTCGTGTACAGCGCTACTTCAGGCTATTAGAAAATCTGGCAGGGAGTGTTATATGTACTTAGATGCACCTGTGCCAAAATACATCGAGTATTTAATGCACGATGACTATCTTACAAATGCGGACAAAAACTTTGATTTGTGCATAGCGCTTGACTGTGCGGACAAGTCGAGAATAGCCGACGGTAAGGGCATTTACGAAAACGCACCAAAACGCGCGTCAATCGACCACCACATCACAAACACTCACTTTGCCGATGTAAATTACGTAGATGCGAAGGCATCTGCAACGGGCGAGATAATATTTGAATTTCTTACAAAATACTTTAAAGTTAAGCTTGATGATAAGATTGCATCTTCTATTTATTCGGCTATCTCAAGTGATACGGGTAATTTTAAATTTGCCAATACCACTTCAAGAACGCATATCATAGCATCAAAGCTTATGATGTATGGCATAGACGTAGCTGAAATGAATAGACAGATTTTTGATACTCATTCTATAGACCAAATTGCGCTTATGGGCGAGTTTTCAAGTGGCTTAAAGTCATACTTTGATGGTAAGGTGGTTGTAGGAAAGCTTACTTATGAAATGGTAGAAAAGCACTCGCTTACATTTGAAGATACCGACTATCTTGTGTCTATTCCTCGTTCGGTTGAAGGATGTGAGATAGGCGTGTTTATGAAGGTTAAATCAGATAACGAGATAAAGGCAAGCCTTCGTTCAAATGGATGTGCCGATGTGTCTAAAGTGGCATCAGCCTTTGGCGGAGGCGGTCACATAAGGGCGTCGGGTGCGACATTTACGTGCGGATATGACGAGGCTATAGAAAACCTTTTAAATGAAATAGCAAAAGAGCTGAAAATATGTACGACGGAATAATAGTTATAAATAAAGAAAAAGGTTATACTTCTCACGATGTGGTAAATGTCGTGAGAAAAACTTTAGGTATGAGAAAAGTAGGGCATACAGGCACACTTGACCCCGAGGCAGAAGGGGTACTTCCTATCTGCCTTGGCAAGGGCACAAAGGTGTCTGATATGCTTATGTTTTCGGACAAGGAATACATAGCAGGTGTAAAGCTTGGCATAGCAACCGATACCCAGGATATATGGGGAGATGTTATAAAAACAAGTGACAAGCAGATAACGGAAGATGAATTTCGTGAGGTTGTAAATTCATTTATCGGTGAAATCACGCAAGTACCGCCTATGTATTCGGCAATAAAAGTGAACGGGAAAAAACTTTACGAATATGCGCGCGAAGGAAAAGAAGTTGAGCGAAAAGAGCGAAAGGTAACCATATACGGCATAGACATTTTGTCGTTTGGCGATGAGATAAAGATAAAAGTTGCCTGCTCAAAGGGCACGTATATTCGAACACTTATAAATGATATTGGAGAAAAGCTTGGCACGTACGCGTGTATGGATAGTTTAGTTCGTACCAAAAGCTCGATTTTCACGCTTGAAAATGCGGTGAGCTTGGACGAGCTTAAGGCATATGCCGAAGGGGATACTGTGAGTAATCACATAATGAGCATTGACTCGGTGTTTGAGGATTATCCTGCAATTCATCTTGACGACGAGCAAACATTTCGCATTACAAACGGTGCGCCGTCGGGAGTTAAAGCTAATGAGGGAACATACAGAGCATATGACAAAGATGGAAACTTCCTGTGCATAGCCGAGGTTAAACGAGAATTATCCAAAAACGGCAATATGCGAAATGTTATTAAATTGGTAAAAGCATTTTTTTAGTATTCGATAGGACGCTGTGTTGTGCCAAAGCCACTGTGTATTCCCAAGATAAAAACTACCAATGCTATAGTATATGGTCTTGATAGTTTTGTGCATTGGCAGACACCAAATGTATCTACATCGATGTCTCCTTTGCGTAAAGGGAGGGGGACGGCGATAGCGGTGGTGAGATTGTAAGTCTGCCGTCCGCTGTCCGTTTTTACTTGGAAACACACAGCGTATTTTGAAAAACATCGGTTATTAAATGAGGTGTCAAAATGAACATTATCACATCTACAACTAAATATTCATTTCCGCCAAGTGTTGTAATGCTGGGTAAGTTTGATGGTGTTCATTTGGGACATACAAAGCTTATCGAAACGGGTGTTGAATTTTCACAAAACGAAGGCTTGTCTTCGATAGTATACACGTTTGAAGGAATAAACAACGAGTGTATCACAACTGACGATGAAAAAGCTGATATATTTGAAAAGCTTGGTGTTAGGTATACTATATTTGAAAAGTTTACAGAAGAATTTAAAAGTATAACACCTGAATATTTTGTAAAAAATATTCTTGCAGACAAGCTAAATGCAAAGCGTATCGTGGTTGGTTTTAACTACAGATTTGGAAAAGGTGCGTCGGGTGATACAAAGCTTCTTGGAAGATTATGCGCAGAGCTTGGAATTAAGCTTTCGGTCATAAATCCGTTTGAGATCGAAGGCACGCTTGTTTCAAGCACACATATACGAAATCTTTTGTCACAAGGCGATGTAAAGATGGCTGAAAAATTTCTCGGAAGACCATATACCATATCGGGCATAACTTCCAAAGGCAAGGGTCTTGGGCATACGATAGGTTTTGCAACGGCAAATATTTCGGATGAATTTAACAAACTTCTCCCAAAAAGGGGAGTATATGCTTCAAATACCATTGTAGATGGTAAGTCATATATGTCTATGACAAATGTGGGGATTAACCCTACTGTTGAAAATATAGACAAGCCAAAGGTTGAAACACATATTATAGATTACAAAGGCGAGCTTTACGGAGAAAGTATTACAATAGAATTTGTCAATAAAATTCGTGATGAAAAACGATTTAACTCGGTTGAGGATTTAAAAGCACAGCTAATCGCTGACCGAGGGTACGTGAAGAAATATTTTAACGATAAAAAATAAGATTGACAAAAATTTCAAAAAAGGTATTTACAAAAGAAATTTTGTGTGATATAATATGCAAGGTAGTTTGCCCATAGCGAGGTTTATTGAAACACCAACTTTATACTTCGCATTGTGGCGTAAATATTAACGGAGGTGAATATAATGCTTAAATCAGAAAAACAGGAAATAATCCAGACTTACAAAACTCACGAGACTGATACAGGTTCTCCTGAGGTTCAGATCGCTGTTCTTACAAAAAGAATTAACGACCTTACTGAACATTTGAAAGTTCACAAAAAAGACCACCACTCAAGAAGAGGTCTTCTTAAAATGGTTGGTAAAAGAAGAGGATTACTTAACTACCTTATGAAGATTGATATCGAAAGATATCGTGAAATCATTGCTAAACTAAACATTAGAAAATAGTTGAGTATCGGACAAAGGCGGTATATTGTCGCCTTTGTCCTTTTTGCGTATTTAAGGGTGAGGTGTATGCCGATGCCTTAATATAAATTTCTACAAAAACAAAACTGTTGGGATTAGCAGTTAGATATGGGCTTTAAGATATAATTAATAATGAAAAATGAATAGTGAATAACGAAAAAATTTTGAAGAAAATCGCTGGTGCGATTTTCAACCATAATTATTCATCATTAATTATTCATTTGGTTTAAAACCTATATCTAAATGCTAAATACCAACAGACAAAATTACTGGAGGTAAAAAATTATGGTAAGAAAATTTGAAACCACACTTGCCGGAAGACCACTTATAGTTGAAACCGGCGAAATCGCACAGCTTGCAAACGGCTCTGCCCTTGTAAGATACGGCGAAACTGTAGTAATGGTAAACGTTACTGCATCAGCAAAGCCTAGAGAAGGAATTGACTTTTTCCCTCTAAGCGTTGACTACGAAGAAAAGCTTTATGCAGTTGGTAAAATCCCAGGCGGATTTACAAGAAGAGAAGGTAAGCCTGCTGATAAGGCAATCCTTACATCTCGTGTTATCGACAGACCTATAAGACCGCTATTTCCTAAGGATTATAGAAACGACGTTTCAGTTGTTGCTACAGTACTTAGCGTTGAGCCTGACAACTCTCCAGAGGTTGCAGCTCTAGTTGGTACATCAGTTGCACTTTCTATTTCTGATATCCCATTTGCTGGTCCTATCGGCGGTGTGTTTGTAGGCTTGGTTGATGGTGAAATCGTTATCAACCCTACACTTGAACAGAGAGAAAAGAGTGCGCTACGTCTTACAGTAGTTGCTACTAAAGAAAAAATCGTTATGATAGAGTGCGGTGCTGACGAAGTTGACGAAGATACTATGATGGACGCTATCATAAAAGCTCACGAAGAAATCAAGAAAACTTGCGATTTCGTACAGGGTATACAGGACGAGATTGGTAAAGAAAAAATGTCTTATGAATCTCATGAGGTTGACCCTGAAATGTTCGAGGATATCAAAGCTTATGCTTACGACGCAGTATGCGAGGCTCTTGACACTGATGACAAGAACATCCGTGACGAAAGAATGCAGGTAGTATATGACGATGTGTTCGCTCATTTTGCAGAGAAATATCCTGAAATGGAAGAAGCAATGGGCGAAGCTCTATATAAATTACAGAAGGTAATCGTAAGAAAATGGCTGTTCCACGACCACAAACGTGTTGACGGCAGAGGAATAGACGAGATAAGACCTCTTGCTGCAAGAGTAGGTATCCTACCTAGAACTCACGGTACAGGACTTTTCTCAAGAGGACAGACACAGGTACTAACTGTTGCAACTCTTGGTTCTATGTCAGACGAGCAGATGCTTGACGGACTAGACGAGGAAGAAACAAAGAGATATATTCATCACTACAATTTCCCTTCATACTCTGTAGGTGAAACAAGACCTTCAAGAGGTCCGGGCAGACGTGAAATTGGTCACGGTGCACTTGCTGAAAAAGCGCTTGTGCCTGTACTTCCGTCAGTTGAGGAATTTCCTTACACTATAAGACTTGTATCAGAGGTACTAAGTTCAAACGGTTCTACTTCACAGGGTAGTGTGTGCGGTAGTACACTTGCACTTATGGATGCAGGTGTTCCAATCAAAGCTCCTGTTGCAGGTATCTCTTGCGGACTTATCACAGAAGGCGACGATTTCCTAACTATGATAGACATTCAGGGTCTTGAAGATTTCTACGGCGATATGGACTTCAAGGTTGCAGGTACTAAAAAGGGTATCACAGCTATTCAGGTTGATATGAAGGTACAGGGTCTAAGCTACGATATTATCAGACGTGCGCTTGAGCAGACTAAAGAAGCAAGATACTACATCATCGACGAGGTTCTTCTAAAAGCTATCGACGCTCCAAGAGCAGAGCTTTCAAAATATGCGCCTAAGGTTATCTCTATGACTATTGATACTGAAAAAATCAGAGACGTTATCGGTACAGGCGGGAAGGTTATACAGAAGATTATCGCTGACACAGGCGTTAAGATTGATATCGAAGACGACGGAAGAGTGTTCATTATGACAAACGATGCAGAAGCAGGCGCTAAAGCAAAAGCTATTATCGAAGGCATAGTTGCAGAGCCTGAGGTTGGCAAAATCTATCTTGGTACTGTAAAGAGAATACTTCCAAACGTTGGTGCGTTTGTAGAGTTTATGCCGGGCAGAGAAGGTATGGTACACATTTCAAAGCTTGACAACAAGAGAGTTGAAAAGATTGAAGATGTTGTAAACATCGGTGACGAGATAGTTGTTAAACTAATTGAAATCGACAAGATGGGCAGACTTAACCTTTCTAGAAAAGACGCTATCAACGAAAAGATGGCAGAAAATAACTAATAAACATTGTAGGCGGGTTTTAAAAATCCGCCTTTGTGTATAATTATTAAGCCAGCGTGTATTCCCAAGATAAATACTACCAAAGCTACATTTGCTAAATCGGCAGTTTAGCGCAGAGGCAGACACTAGGTTATACCATATCGTAGGGAACGACCTATGTGTCGTTACGTTTATAACGATAAATGTTTCTTGTCTGCCATCCGCCTGTTCGTATTTACTTGGAAACACACCCTGTCTTTTACCAAAAAGGAGAGAAAACTATGACAAAAAGAATTTTAGCTGGTTTACTTTCAGTTATGATGCTTATGTCGCTTATGACATTTACAGCATTAGCAGAAGATGTTGAGTTTGTGATTGATGACAGACTACCGGAGCTTACATACACAATCACAGACCTTGTAAGTGAAGGTTACGTTAACGATGACCCTGAGTTTGGTTTAAAATATAACCTTACTACCGATTCGGTTATCACATTTGACTTTCCGCTAGACTGGATTTCTGTATGGGATATGGATTTTCAGAGATATGTATTTTCACCTGGTTTCTATGATATGGCTGATTATGTAGAATCATTTGAAGTTTCGGTTAATGGAAATCAAAATACACGTATTGATAACATCAATGCCGATATGCTTGAAAAAGGTGAATCGGAAATAAACTACTTTGCATCTGGTACCAAGGTTAAATTTAATTGGCAGGGTTATTACTCTGTATATGCTTCAGTAGGTTTCGAAAGTGCTGAAGAGAGAATTGAATTTTACACTAAATATGCGGATGTAGTTGGAAATCTTCTTGAAAAAGACGGTCACGTAACTTTTAGCTTCGACGTCTTTGTTGAAATGGGCGAAGGCGAAGTGTCTGACGAAGGATTTGGAGATTTCACAGGCGGAGAAGGAGATTTCGCTCCTGAATATTCAGCAGAAGACGTTTATAACACAGACCTTGTAACTATCGATGGTATAAAAGACATCTACCACCAGAGTTGGTACAGCATTGGTCAGGAAGAAGAGTATATAACATACTGTACAACTCCGCTTGTAATCACAGCAAAGACAGCACTTGATGATTTCGCAGTATATCCTATGTATTATATAAATGAAGGTCAGTTATGGGACGAAAAAGAACCTATCTATCCTGACGGCAAGAAGGCACAGGATTATGACTGGTACGAGAGCCATAAGAAATATGAGGCAGAACACCCTGATGCCGACCTTGTGGAGTATATATACGCAGATGCAGGAGAGAAATACACTATCACAAAACCGGGTATATATCATTTGTATGCTACTATATATGACGAAGCAGGAAATTACGAAAATGACATCAGAACCAGCGTAACTCTAAAGGTTACAAACCTTAATGCAAAATACACAGACTCTAAGGTGCTTGTTGACGGTGAAGAGTACAAGTTTGAGGCATACAACATAGAAGACAACAACTACTTCAAGCTTCGTGATATCGCTATGATGCTTAACAAAAACGACAATTTCAATCAGTACATCAACGTAATTTGGGACGCTGAAAAAGAAGTTGTAAATATCAAGCGTGGTGAAAAGTATCAGGCAGTAGGCGGTGAGTTCGCCGAGGGCGACGGTATGTCAAAGGTTGCCGAGTACGGTGCAACCGAGCTTTACATTGACGGCTATCCTACACCTGTAAGAGCATATTTGATAAACGGCAACAACTACTTCAAACTTCGTGAACTTGCACAGGTATTTGGTACATTTGAGGTAGGCTGGGACGAAGCAGCAAACAGCGTAATCATTGATACACTTTCAGTACTTAATCAGTAATAATATAACAGTATATGAAGGCGGATTTATATAATCCGCCTTTACAATTTGGAGGAAAACTAATGGCAAATAAAGTCGAAAGCTTTGAGCTTGACCATACAAAAGTTAAAGCACCTTTTCTTAGAAAGTGCTGTGTAGAGCAGGGCAAAATGGGTGACAAGGTTACAAAATTCGATATAAGATTTATGCAACCAAATAAAGAGGAGATGGAATCAGACGGTATTCACACTCTTGAGCATCTACTTGCAACTTGTTTAAGAGAAGAACTGCCAAACATTATAGACTTATCGCCTATGGGTTGTCGTACAGGTTTTTATATGACTATGTGGGGCGAGCCGGAAGCAAAGAAAGTTGCAGACAAACTTATAATTTGTCTTGAAAAGACGCTTAGTATGGACACTATCCCTGCCGACAATGAAGTGCAATGCGGTAACTATCGCTTGCACTCGCTTGAACGTGCAAAAGAGTACGCGAGAAAGTTTATCGCGGGCAAGGATAAGATACTTGAAATATTTTGATAGGCTGATAAATACCACTCAAAAGGCTCCTCTGTGTAAGGGGAGCTGTCATCTTTGATGACTGTGGGTTTGTTTTTATAAAAAACAAAAATTTTAAACAAAAACTGTTGACAGTCTTTAAAAGTTATGATATCATTATAAATTGCAGTTATATGTTCTCGCGGAGCGTCCTGCTGTTTTCCAAAATATGTATATTATGGAAAATATATGGAAATCCTAACAGATATCTGCATTTCGTGATATTTATATAAATGTACATATTTAATATGATATCTAAGGAATTTACCGAGTACCATAAGACGTTATGGTAACGAAAAAAATCTTTTTATGAGGTGATAGAATATATGGCAAAAGCTAACAAGTCTATGGTTCACCCGATTAAACTGGGTAAAACCGAACGAATGAGCTATTCGAGAATCGAAGAAGTCGTTGAGATGCCAAATCTTATCGAAGTGCAGAAAAATTCTTATCAGTGGTTCTTGGATAAGGGTCTAAAAGAAGTGTTAGAAGATGTTTCTCCAATATGCGATTTTTCCGGTAATCTAATATTGGAATTTTGTGATTATTATTTAGAAGATAATCCAAAATACGACGTAGAGGAATGTAAAGAGAGAGATGCTACATACTCTAAACCTCTTAAAATTAAGGTAAGACTCATTAACAAAGAAACCGGTGAAGTTAAAGAACAGGAAATATTTATGGGTGAATTCCCTCTTATGACAGAGCAGGGAACATTTATAATAAACGGTGCAGAGCGAGTTATCGTTAGCCAGGTTGTTCGTTCTCCTGGTATATACTACGCTATGCAGCACGATAAGCTTGGTAAGGAGCTTTACGATGCTACCGTTATTCCTAACAGAGGTGCGTGGTTGGAATACGAAGTGGATTCCAATGACGTCTTTTCGGTGCGTATAGACAGAACAAGAAAGATTCCTGTTACTGTTCTTATCCGTGCACTAGGACTAAGTTCAAATGCGCAGATTCTTGATATGTTTGGTGATGACGAAAAATTCCTTATCACATTAGAAAAAGATTCTACTACAAATACAGATGAAGCGCTTATCGAGATATACAAAAGATTAAGACCAGGCGAGCCTCCTACAGTTGAGAGTGCTACAAGCCTTCTTAATGCTATGTTCTTTGACCCTAAGAGATATGAGCTTTCAAAGGTTGGACGTTTTAAATTCAACAAAAAGCTTGCTATTTCAAAGAGAATAAGAAATCAGGTTGCTGCACGTGATATCGTTGACGCTGAAACTGGTGAAGTGTTTGCTAAAGCAGGCGAAATGATTTCGCGTGAAAAAGCTGTTGAAATCGAAAAAGCAGGTATCAACACCGTTTACGTAAATGTTGACGGCAAAGAGCTTAAAATATTCTCAAATGATATGGTATGGTTATCAGACCACGTTGATTTTGATTATTCTGATTTAGAAATAAATGAAAAGGTTAAATTCAGTGTCCTTAAAGAAATCCTTGGTGAATTTACTAATGTAGATGACATCAAGAAGGAAATGGTAAGAAGAATTGACGACCTTATTCCTAAGCATATAATAGTTGAAGATATATTCGCATCTATCAACTATCACAATAATCTATCTTATGGTATCGGTACTACAGACGATATCGACCACTTGGGCAACAGAAGACTAAGAGCAGTTGGTGAGCTTTTACAGAA
>JAZQHY010000068.1:0-32878 GCA_045540815.1 Clostridia bacterium
AAATATAGTTTTTAAATAGGTTGTTTCGATTGAAACATCCTATTTTTTTATTATCAGGAATAAAAGAACTTTATATATAATTTTATTGTGAACAGGATTTTAAATTCACAGGTGGTAAAATGGAAAGTATCCTAATAATGCAGACTAACGATGCAGAAAATTTTACTAATATACGTTAAATTATTAATTACTTTTCCCTGTTTTCCCTAAGGTGGTATGCTAGTATTTTGGCATCAAAATGTATTGTGGCTGTGGAACATAGTAGTTATTTCGCCACAAGGAAAGGGGCGTGTCGAATTGGGCAAAATAAGCGCTAAAAAGAGGCGGGAGATAATAAATGATTACAATGAATACAGAGCATATTCAAAGGTAGCGAAAAAACACGGCGTATGCCCTCAAACTGTTAAACGCATTGTCGATGAGAAAAAAAGCAAGCCTGTAAAGGGTGAAGCGTCATACGATGTGATGGAGCATATAAGCAAAAGCAGTAAAGAGGTATGTGACCTTATAGACAAATATCTGGCGGTTATGAATGACCCTGTAAGGCTTGAAAATGCACCGCTTAATCAGGTGGCATCTTCGCTTGGGGTATTGGTTGACAAATTTACCAAAGGTATAACAAAGGAGAAGGGCTCGACTGATTTGGAAAAAGTACTTGAGGCGGTGAGGGACATTGAGTAGTGTATTTACCGCAAAACAAACGGAATTAATACGTTTGTTTAAAAAGGGAGGGCTTAAAAGAATAAACCTTTTGGAAGGAAGCGTTTCAAGCGGAAAGACGTACATAAGCGTTATACTATGGTATTTGTATGTAGCGACGTGCGAGGAATCCAGTGGGTTTTTGATGGTAGGCAAAACTTTAAAATCATTAAAGCGAAATGTTCTCGACCTATTAGAAAAGATGGTCGGTGAAGAAAACTTTACCTATTCAATGTCCAGCAAGGAAGGTGTGCTTTTTGGCAAACGTATTTACCTTGAGGGTGTAAATGATGCAAGGGCAGAGAGTAAAATCAGGGGTTTAACGCTCATTGGTGCTTATGTAGATGAGGCAACTCTTATGACGGAGGATTTTTTTGTTATGCTGTTGTCCAGGCTTAGAGTGCCAGGCGCAAAGCTTATTGCTACCACAAATCCTGATTGTCCTCATCACTGGTTAAAGACAAATTTTATTGATCGTGCCGATGAACTTGATATGCTGGATATGAAATTTACGCTTGATGATAACACTTTTCTTGCACGTGATTACGTCGAAAGTGTAAAAAAAGAATATGTGGGAGCATTTTATGACAGGTTTATACTAGGCAAGTGGAAAAATGCCGAAGGGTGTGTGTATCCGCTTTTTGCCGATGACAAGTCGAGGTTTATTATAAAAGATATAAACCCTGATGACATTATGTTTGCCGTTATCGGTGTGGATTTTGGAGGAAATAATTCAGCGCACGCATTTGTGCTAAACGGATTTACAAGAGGATTTAAAGAAGTGGTGACGCTGGACGAATGTTATGTAAAAGAAAAGATTTCACCAAGCGAGCTTGATATGAGATTTGCAGATTTTGTAAGGCGCGCAAAGGAAAAGTACAAGGTATATGATGTGTATTGTGATAGCGCGGAAACTACACTTATAGAGGGGCTTAAGTCAGTAGCGTACACACAAAGGCTGGGTGTAGACATACGTCTTGCAAAAAAAGGTGCGATAACTGACCGCATAAGGCTATACAACAAGCTTATGTCATATGGCAGGTATTTTGTGTTGGAAAAATGCGTGCATCTTATTGAGGCGCTTGAAAGCGCGGTATGGAAAGACAAGTCGGTAAGCGATGTAAGGCTTGATGATGGAAATATGAATGTAGACAGTTTAGATGCTCTCGAGTACACGACGGAGAGCTATGCGAGGGATTTGATGGTATAGAATGTAAAGCCATCGTGTATTCCCGTGATAAAAACTACCAAAGCTATAAAAGCTGGAATGGATAGTTTTGCGTATTGGCAGACGTTGAGCGTCAGCATGCCGAGGCTTCCCTTGTGTAAAGGGAGTTGGTACCGAAGGTGACTGAGTGATTGTACGTCTGCCGTCCGCCTGTCCGTTTTTACACGGAAACACACCCTGGCTTTTGCTAAAAATCGTACAGACACGTTATTACAAATGTACGCTAGCTGTATGGCGTATTAAATTATTTTAAACAAGGAGGAATAATTATGAAAAATTATCTTAAAGGAAGAGGGTACATATTACCTAAAGAGGAAAATTATCAAAACGTACAAAACTGGCTGGAATGGTACAGGGGAAAGGTTAAGTCTTTTCACTCATACAGTCAATACAACGGAAAAAAACACGTGATGCGTGAAAGATTTTCATTGTCACTTGCTAAGAAGGTATGCGAGGACTGGGCAAATCTTCTTATAAATGAGAAGATGGAAATAAGGATAAGCGACGAGAAAATTCAGGCGGAGATAATGAGGGTATTATCTGAAAATAAATTCCGCGAGAGAGCAAATGCACTTACAGAAATTGCATTTGCTCTTGGAACGGGTGCGTTTGTTGAGTACATAGAAAACGGAAAGGTTTGTATAGACTACATACGTGCTGATATGATTTATCCGCTTTCGTGGGAAAATGGCGATGTGAAAGAGTGTGCATTTGTAGGAGAAAAGATGATAAATGGCAGAAAATGCATTTACCTTAATATGCATCTTCTTGAGGATGGTAAGTACAAGATAGAAAATCATCTTTTTGATATGACAAACTACGTTCCGAGGGAGATTGAACTTCCTGACGGTATAGATGGGGTATATTACACAAATTCAAACGTGCCGATGTTTCAGATAATAAAGCCAAACATTGTAAACAATGCGGATCTTGATTCACCGATGGGTATTTCGGTATTTGCGAATTCACTGGACGTATTAAAGGGCATCGACCTTGTATATGACAGCTATGAAAACGAGTTCAGACTGGGCAAAAAGAGGATTATCATTCCTACGGGTATGGCGCAATTTTTGGACGATGAAAACGGTATAAGACCTGTGTTTGACGACAATGATACAGAATTTTATGCGCTGAAAGAAACTGACCATTTTACAGACATAAAGGAAATAAATATGAACCTTCGCTCAGATGAGCACGAGAAGGCACTGGCGAGAAATTTAAGCCTATTATCTGCA
This sequence comes from Clostridia bacterium, assembly GCA_045540815.1. Classification (GTDB taxonomy): domain Bacteria; phylum Bacillota; class Clostridia; order UMGS1810; family UMGS1810; genus JAZQHR01. The sequence goes on from JAZQHY010000068.1 coordinate 3,163, forward strand.
AAATGTGGTCTTGGGTCAGATAGGTATTCATATGAGAAATCTACTCTTAAGACGGCTACTGAGGTGATAAGTGAGAAAAGTGAGCTATACCAGAATCTTAAGAAAAATGAGATGATAATTGAAGGTGCTATTCTCGGTGTAGTAAAAGCTGTTATGGAGCTTCTTGGATGCGGTGATGCAGAGGTAAGCGTATGCTTTGACGACAGCATTATAGAGGACACCGATGCAATAGCAAAAAGGGCTATGGAGGAATTTAAGCTTGGAATAATCGATTCTGCGGAGTATTTTGTAAGGGTGTACAAGTTTACAGAAAAGCAGGCGGTTGATATGGCAAGAAAGATAGAAAAACGCTGTGAAAAGAAATGATATGGAATTTTGAAAAAGATTATGGTATAATGGAGTTGGAAATATGGGAGATTTAGATTTTGTATTGCAATTAACATCGGCTTGGTTGGATTTTCTTAAAATAGAGGGATTTAAACCAACTGTTTCGAAAAGTGATAGGTGGCGTGAGTGGAAGGCTATGCTGTCACCAACGACTTGTATAAAATGCAAGGAGCTACACGGAACACTTTATGATAAGAATGAAAAAGTTGACGAGCCGCCACCGCTTCATATGAGATGTGAGTGTCTCATTCAGCCAATTTTGTCTATACTAGCAGGAACAGCCACAATTGATGGATATTCAGGGGCAGATTATTACATAAAAATGTTTAACAAGCTTCCTGACAAATATATAACAAAGGAAGAAGCCAAGCAAAAGGGATGGTCAAGTATTAAAGGTAATCTGGATAAGGTTGTGCCCGGGAAATCTATTGGTGGTAATATTTATAAAAATAGTTATGAAAAATTACCAGGTGGAAGAATATGGTATGAAGCAGATATAAACTATACAGGTGGATATCGAAACGGAAGCAGAATATTATATTCCGATGATGGCTTGGTGTTTGCAACTTATGACCATTATTATACTTTTTATGAAATTAAGTAGGAGAAAAATTATGAAAAAGTACACAATAGATTTTACAAATGTAAAAAACTATATTGATTTTTACGATGTTATTAGTGATAGTTTTAACTTTCCAAGCTGGTTTGGGAGAAATCCGGATGCTATATGGGATTTGCTCACAGGATATATAGAAACACCGGCTGAGATAAATGTGATTAATGCTGATGTTTTAAATGATGATGTTACTTATGATTACAGATATTTTTATGTTATATTACAGGAATTAAGTGTTGAACATTCAGATGAATTCAAGGTAAAATTTGTAAATAGCAGTGAGCCAACAAAGACATATATCTTTGATTTCAGTAATGTAAAAACGATGAGTGATTTTAAAAATATAATAGATAATAACATAGAGAATATTATACTTAAATATACTCCTGACAATTATAAAGAATTGTTTGGTGCAATCAGTAGAAACATAGAATATCCTGCAGATATTCACATAAGAGGAGTAAATAAACTACCGACTGAACTCAAAAAAACATACGAGGTCTTTCATGAAGCGCTCATAAAAACGGTAGAACCACTTTGGCCTCATATATACAACAGGTACAAAATCACTTATGAAGATTAAGGAGGAATAATTATGGAATTTTTAAAAGATATACTTGGCGATATGTATGCCGATTTTGCAAAGAAAATAAGGGCATACAAAAAATCGGGCGGAGAAATTGAGATAGCAGACATTTCGGGCGGAAAGTATGTTGCAAAAGACGTACACGACGATGTGCTTGAAAGACTAAACGAAGCAGAGGAGAGAAGAAATTCTCTTGAAGGTGAGTTATCGGTTGCCAATGAAAAATACGAAACGGATACTAAAAAGCTTATGAAGGACATTGAAAATGTGAAGTTCTCGTTTGCGCTCGATAATGCTATAATGGCTAAAAACCCGAAAAATCTAAAGGCGGTAAAGGCGCTTGTCGATATAGAAGGATTGACGGAAGAAAATGGTGTGATAGGTGGGCTAGATGCTCAGCTTGATAAGATTATTGAGGACAATCCTTATCTTTTTGAAAGCGCGAAAGGGAGCTCAGGAATGAGAATAAGCGGTGGAGCAAGTGCTACATTTGACGCGTTTTCGGAGAGTGCGAGAAAAAGTGCAGGAATGTAGGTGTGGCGTAGGAAAGCCATGGTGTATTCCCGTGATAAAAACTACCAATGCTAATTAGGTTTAGCGTTGGTAGTTTTTTGTTTTGGCAGACAATATGTTAATCCACAGTGTAGGGGACGGCGTCCACGACGTCATTTTGAATGATGAACATAGTATTCTCTTTGTCTGCCGTCCGCTTGTCCGTTTTTACACGGAAACACACCATGTCTTTTGCGGATTAAAGTGGTTTTCGAGCATTTTGAACACCAAAATGCCAAAGCCTGAGACGTATTCCCTGTATTCCCGAAATATGTGTGGTAGTATGCTCACATAAGCCGATGGGGACGCCCTGAGGTAAAAAATAAAAAGGAGTTGTTTTATTATGGCAAACACTATTACACTTGCAGAAAAATTTCTGCCTGTTGTGGACGACATTTACAAAAGTCAGTCTATAACTGCATGTCTGGATACAAATTCCAGCATGGATTTTACAGGTACTAACGAGGTTAAAATCCTTAAGGTAGCTACTACAGGTCTTGGTGACTATTCTCGTACTGATGGTTATCCGAAAGGTGACATTACTGCGAGCTGGGAAACACTTAAGCTTTCTCAGGAAAGAGGTAAGGAACTTAACATTGACCGTATGGACAATGAAGAAACTCTTGGAATGGTATTTGGCACTGTAACAGGAAACTTTTTAAATGAACAGGTAATTCCTGAGCTTGATGCTTACAGATTTGCAAAATACGCAAGCACAGAGGGTGTACTTACTACTGATGGTGCTGAGCTTAACTCGGAAAACATCTTATCTGCGATAGATGCTGCGGTTAAGGCGATGGACGAAGCAGAAGTGCCTGTTGAGGGAAGAAAGCTATTTATAAATTCGGACCTAAAACCTGCGCTTAACGGCGCTCTATCAAGACAGTGGGGCAGTGACGAGGTTGTAAACAGCGTTCTTGCAGGCTACAACAATATGCCTGTAATCTACGTTCCTAAATCTCGTTTCTACACTGATATTGATCTAAATGACGGAACAGCATCTTGGGGTTATGCTAAGGCAGAAGATGCAAAGAACATTAACTTTATGATTGTATATCCAAATGCAGTTGTTCAGGCAAAGAAATTTGCTATGCCTAAAATATTCTCACCTGACGAAAACCAGGATAAGGATATGTGGAAATTCCAGTTCAGAATGTATCACGATGCATTCGTGCTTGACAACAAAAAATGTGGTATTTACCTTCATAAATCTGCTTAAAAGGGAGGATGACAGGGTATGATTTTCGCTGATTACAATTATTACACGGACTGCTACTCGGGAAGAACGCTTACTTCTGACAATTTCGCTTTTTATATGTCAAAGGCAGGGTATTTTATTAATTACGCCACCATGGGTAAAATTGGCGAAAATGTGCCTGACTCAGTTAAAATGGCGGCGTGTGCTGTGGCAGAAGTGTACTGCAATTATGATGAGTTTGGGAAAATTTCACGCGAAAGCATGGATGGTTACGATGTGACGTATATTTCGGATACTTCACTGTATGCCGAGCTTTGTGAAACTATTGAAATTTATCTTGCCTCGTCAAATCTTCTTTACAGGGGGATATAGGATATGAAACCAAACTGCGATGTTACTGTATTTCACACTGATGACTGCGGTAAGACTTACAAAAAGACCTATGTTAGGAATGCTTTTCTTACGGGTGAAAAAAAGGTTACATTTTCAAACAGAAACTCTGTAAACGGCGACCTTATGTGCGTTAGAATTAAAAATTTTAATGGCGAGGCTTATGTTGGTGATAAGGTTGTGCTGTCGTACTGCGACGGCACATCGCCTTATGGTTACAAGTATTACACTGTAATAAAATGCAGTAAAAACTTATTTGGTTCAAGATATATAAAGCATACAAAGCTGGTTATAAAGTAAGGCGGTGATTGATTTGCTTGGTAAAATATATGAAATTATCTCAAAATTTACAGGTGGCGAGAGGCTAAATATAAATTATTTAAATGAATCTGAGCCGTCTTATGCTATAAGACCTGTAAGCGATGTGGCGGTTAGAAAATATCTTGATGATGCAGAACTCAGAAAGTTTACATTTGACCTTTGGTACATTACTTTTTATGGTGATGATTCAAATGTTAATATGAGTACCATAGAAAAAATGAATTCTCTTGCAAGAAAGATTGAAAGTCACGAGGAAGAGTCGTTTTCGTTTTTTGCTGCAGAGGTGGAAACGCCGCCTGTTTTGGTGTCGGAGTCTGTGTCGCTGGCTAAATACAGGCTCAGAATGACTGTAACCTACGCTATGTAGTTATAATAAATTTAAGAAAGGAAAAAAGTGATGAACGGAAAAATTGTAAAAAGAAATCAAAAGCTTGCCTATTATGGCATAAAAGATACTGATGGCAATGTAACTTATCACAAGATGAAGGGGTTTACCGATATTTCTGTTTCAAAAAATCCGAAGGAATATCAGCGTCAGTATATAGATGAAATTACCGAAACAACAGATGTAATAAGCTACTCGCCTACTATTGATTTTTCGTTTGATATGTTTACTGAAAATGATGTGCATTTAGACATCGAAAAGGTATTTAACTCGGAACTTATTGGTTCAGATGCGGTAAAGAGTATTGTTATAGTTGACTTTACAAAGCCGTCTGAAGATGTGGAGGGTGCATATGAGATACTTATGCGTGATTTTGCACTTATACCTGACACTGAAGGTAAAGGCACTGAATTTTATCAGTATTCTGGAACATTCAAAGCCAAAGGCGATGTTAAAACAGGTTATGCTACTTCGGAAGATGATTTTGAAACCTGCGTACCTGTTGTAAGATAATTATGAACAATCCATTTTGCTTAAGTGATGAAGTCTACATTGACGGTGAGTTTTTCAAAATACATACTGATTTCCGTACGTGGATAGGGTATGACCGCATAATGGCTTCGAATGTTTCGTATATAGAAAAATGCGTTAGTACCATTAAGCTATGTTATATAGAGCTTCCGCCAAGGCTTGACAAGGCGGCGGAGGCTCTTATGGATTTTTATCTGGCTGGAGATAGAAAAAAATCCAAAACAAAATCCAAGCCGTTATTCGACTTTGAGAAGGACTTTGAATATTTATATGCATCTTTTATGTCGGAGTATGGGATTGACCTTTTTGACACTGACCTTCATTGGCATAAATTCATATACTTATTAAGGTCTATGAGCGACGAGAGCGCATTTAAAAAGATAATTAGTTACAGAGGTGCTGATTTATCTAAAATAAAAGATAAAAAATTAAAGGCATACTTAAGGCGTATGAAACATTTGTATGCTTTATCGCCTGACGAAGATGCTGATATATCAGATGCTTTTTAGAAAGGAGGACTTATGGGCAAACAATCTAATCCTGAAAATGATGAACTTTATCATCAAAAAATAATTGAGCAGTATTCAGAAGAAGAAAAGTCTGCAAAAAGCACCGCAGATACTGTAGAGCAGACTTCACAGCAAAAAGCTGCCTCCACAAAGAAATACTTGAAAGAAATTGAAAAGGCTTACAAGGAGCAACGTGAAAAGGAATTTCGTGATTTGAATTTTTCGCATCAAATGGGATATATATCTGATGAACAATATTACTCAAAGCTTGCTAGTCTTCGTGATAAGTATTTTGAAAGTGGCTCAGAAGACTGGCAGAAATACACTCTTAAGATAAACAAATACCAAGTGGAGCTTATAGAAAAACAGAAGAAAGATATCATAAGTCTTTACGATGAGATTTCCAAAGAAGCCGAAAAGGCTATAAATGCAGCGGAGAAAAAGTACGAAAAGCTATATAATAAGCTTTCGCAAGGCACGCCTCTTGCAACTAAGTATACTGCAACTTTTGTCGGCCAAGGTGCAGGTTTAGTGCTTGAGAATGGTGCATGGCGAAATTACGAGGACTATATAGTTGAAGAGTACAGGGCAGCTGATTTTAAAGAGGAAACCGAAAAGCTTGAAAGGCTGTACAATTTATTTGATGCAATTAAAAGCAAGGGTGTTTCAAACGAATTTTTAAGTCAGTTTACAAATATGTCCGCAGACGATATGCTGGGCACTGCAAATGCACTTTTATCTATGAGTGAAAAGGATTTTAACAATTTCTACACATCGTGGCAGAGGTTTCAGGATATGGCAGATACTGCTGCGTACAAGCTTACCGAGCCGGACAGGGAGGAAATAATAAACGAGTATGGAACTCTGGGTGAAGATTTAAAACAAAGTATGACAGATGCATTTGGCACTATTCCTGAAACGTTTTACGAATATGGTAAGCTGTCTGCCGAGGAATTTGGAAAAGGGTTTGCGTCAAGGGTGAACACTGTTTCTGCGTTTGTAAGCAGTGGAGGCGCCTTTGTAAAAACAAATTCCGATGGCGGTGATACAGGCGTGGAGTCGGGTGACACAAACAACACGTACAATTTTTACGGAAGTGATAAAACCGACGGCGAAAGGCTGTACGATGTGATGAGATTTAACGAGATTACAAAGATGAGAGGTGAATAGAATGTTTACTTTTGAATATAAAAATTCCATTGGCTCGCTTACAATCGGCGGTGGAAAAAACGCAGTATGGAATGCAACCGATGTAACGGGTCTTGGCTTGGTGGATAAAAACGTAACGTCTGTCACCTTTTCACGCGAGCATGGCAGGCTTACAACAGATTCTGTGCTTAAAGAAAGAACAATCACCATATCGGGTGACATTATATCGGACGACCTAACAGGCGAGATAACGAGGGCTGTGAGCATTCTTTCAAGAGAAGGCGACATAGTGATAAACGGCTACAGACTTATTCACTGCGAAAGCATAAGTTTTCCTGACCCAAAAAGATTGGGAAGGATTGCTAAATTCACCATTCAGTTTGTATGCGACCAGCCGTATTTCGGAGAAAAAGACGAGATATGTGTGCCTGTGCTTGATGTAAACGACTATCTGGCAGAGGACTTTATATTACCGATGGCATTTTCTACTATAACAACTCGCGGTCAGGTGGATGTAAAGGGTGAGGAAAAAACTGCACCAGTTATTTACATAACAAATCTTGGTGACGAGGTGCACGATTCTATTGCTTTGCTAAATGAGTCTACAGGAAAAAGTATTTCTCTTAATTACTTCCCCGAAAAATACGAAGTAGTTGAGATTGACATAGATAAAAGAAGTGTAACGGGAAGTGTGGCAGGGGATATTTTACACTATCTTGCGCCTGAAACGCGTCTTTCAGAGTTTTATCTTATGTATGGTGATAATACTATTTGTCTTAAGGATAATTTTTATAATGTAAATGTTACTATGAAATATCGCAACAAATACGGCTCAGCTATATATTAAGGAGGCAGAGTAATGAACGACATATATTTTTATGATTTTGATTTTAACCTTCTGTGTATAGAAAAAAACTGCATTTCTTCTATGTGGTCAATAAAATACGATGATGTAGGCACGTTTGAGGCGGTATTTCCGGTGGAGTCGGACGGTATAAGATGCGTGCTTAATAATGACTACGTTATAGCAGTACAGGGCGCAAATCAGGCGATTGTGACCGGAAAGATAATTTCCCAAAAAGGTACAATATACGGAAAGACGCTTAACTGGATACTTACAAAACGTCTTGCGCCAACTAGAAGCCTTAACTCAGATGGTGCTGAGGCTGTTAAAATAATTATAGATAATGCATTCTCTGACGTGGAAAACTTTGAAACGGAAGATTCTGAAAACATTGGAACAGTCGAAGTTCAGGTGAAAAATAATATTTCTGCACTCGAAGCAGTGAAAAGATGTTTGGATCCGCTTGGCGCAGGACACTGCGTTTTTGCAGATGTTTCAAACAAAAAGTGGGTATTTAAAATACTTACAAAATCCGACACCGCTATCGTGATGAGCGAGGACATTAAAAATGTGTATAATGTGGAATACGTCGATGATATGCAAAATCTTTTTACCGACTGTGTGTACGATGACAAAAGCGATGTATCGCACGATGTTACGTCTGACAAGACAGGCATTTACAGGTGGGTATGCTATATTGACAAAGAAACAGAATACGAAGCAAAAGACGAGCTTTCAAAGAAACAACGTACGACGGAGAGCCGTGCTATGACGAGGGATTTTGATTATCCTGAAAAATTTAAGCTTGGCGACAAGGTCAAAATACGAAAATCGTGTGCGGGGTTTGAAAAACTTTGCGACGTGTATATTTACGGTGTGAACATCTGGTATGATGCAAGTGTGTACGGAAGCGAGCCTGTATTTAAAGAATTGTGATTGATTTTTTCTATTTTGTGGTATATAATGTAATTATCTACTTACGAAAGGTAGTGGTAAGGTGAAAAAATTATGCATAATGTGTCTTGTGTTGGTACTTATAAATTCAGGGTGCACACCTAAAAGTCAAGTTTACAATTCAGCGATAGATGCTCTTGAAAGAGTTGAAAAGGTATGCAATGAAATTTCAGACGATGTTAAAATGCTGGATGATGAATATACTACGAATGTGTTTGAAAATATTATGAAGAGTGCTTCCGAACACAGAGATATTCTTTCAGACAATCCTTCGAAAGATGACATTGAACTTTCACTTGCTGTGCTTTTACGTCTTGAAAAGGAGCTTGGAAGCATTAAGATACTTTCAAGCGGAATGGATAACTACATACCTGAGCTAACTTTTGAATTTATGAATAATACTGAAAGTATTGTAGAAAAAATAATTCTTTCAGCAGACGGCAAAGAACAGGTTGAAGCTTTTTCAGGTGAAATTGCCACAGGTCAAAACGCGACTATTTCATATCCAGTAGAGGACGGAGCGTGGAGTGTAACTGCTTTCCTTAGAAATGGTGATGAGATTACAGGCGAGGGAATATCGCTTTCTACTACAAATTCAATTGTTTTGAACGGTGACGATGGTGATTATTCATTTACTGCAAATTGAAAATATGCAATAAAAAGGGTTCTTCATTTGAAGAACCCTTTTTTTATTTATGATTGTGATGCTTTATAAGTCCAAGAGCTTTTGATAGCTCCATTACCACGAATGGAACTAGGATAAGACCAAATCCTATAAGGTAAAGCTCTATATTAAGTTTAACAAGACCGAATATTGTCATAAGCGGTGTGAATAGTACGATAAGCATCAATAGGAGCGATATAAATGCTGCTTTATTTAGTGTTTTATTTGTAAACGCACCAATTTTAAACAGTGAATGTTCGCTTCGCATATTAAAGCTTTGTACTACCTGTGAAAGCGCCAATACCATAAATGCCATTGTCTGTCCGCCTTCAATGCCAAAGGCATTTTCCCCAAGTTTAAATCCGATTAGTGTAAGTATTGCAAACATAAGACCCTGTAGCACCACTCTTACACCAAGACCGCCTGCAAATATTCCTTCGTCCTTTGGTTTTGGTTTTCGGTTCATTACGTCTGACTCTACTTCTTCCATACCAAGTGCAATGGCAGGAAGGCTGTCTGTTACAAGGTTTATCCATAATAACTGCATAGAGAGTAGAGGAGTTTTGTGCCACAAAAGCATAGCTGCAAATACTGTGATAACCTCGCCGATGTTTGTTCCTAAAAGGAATCCTACAACCTTTTTGATGTTTGCGTATATTCCTCGTCCTTCTCTTACGGCATCGACAATAGTAGCGAAATTATCGTCGGTAAGTGTCATATCAGCAGCACCTTTTGCAACATCTGTGCCTGTAATACCCATTGCACAACCAATGTCCGCAGCTTTTAAGGCTGGAGCGTCATTTACACCGTCGCCTGTCATAGAAACTACCTGACCTTTTCTCTGCCAAGCCTTTACTATGCGTATTTTATTTTCAGGCGAAACTCTGGCGTAAACAGAAATTTTTTCAACTTCCTTGTCAAGCTCTGTATCTGTCATAGCATCAAGTTGGGCACCTGTGATTGCTTTATCTCCGTCTGTAAATATTCCAAGCTCACGTGCTATTGCTGTAGCTGTTACAACGTGGTCGCCTGTTATCATAATAGGTTTAATACCTGCTTTCCTGCAAAGTTTTACCGCTTCTTTTGCTTCAGGACGTGGAGGGTCTATCATACCTACAAGTCCCATAAATGTAAGGTTTGATTCAAGCTCGTCTGTGGTTGGATTTTCAGATACTGTATCTATTTCTTTATAACCAACTGCAAGTACTCGAAGGGCGTTCTCGCTCATTTTTTCTGTGATAGCTTTAGCTTTTTCGATGTCACCTGAAATGCATTTTTCTGCCATAACATCAAATGCACCTTTTACGATAACTATGTTTTTGCCATCTATTACGTTTACAGTACTCATAAGCTTCCTGTCTGAGTCAAACGGAATTTCGGCCTTGCGAGGATATTTTTCATTTAGCTCATCTTTTGTAAATCCTGCGTTGTGTGCGGCAAGAACTATAGCAGTTTCAGTTGGGTCACCAAGATGTTTTTCTTCATTCTCTTCGAACACTACCGAACCGTCACAGCATAGTGTGCCATATGATAGCAGTTTTTTTATATCGTCTGAAATGTTTTCGTTTATATCGCATTCGGCATCTGCGCCGTCGGTATAAGCTTTAACAAGTGTCATACGGTTTTGGGTAAGAGTACCCGTTTTATCCGAACATATAATTGATGCGCTTCCAAGTGTTTCAACTGCAGGAAGGCGACGGATAAGAGCGTTTTTCTTTACCATTCTCTGCACACCTATTGAAAGGACTATTGTTACAATGGCAGGAAGTCCTTCCGGAATAGCAGATACGGCAAGTGATACAGAGGTCATAAATATTTCCATTGCAGGAATATTATTTGAAATGCCCACTACAAATATAACTCCGCATGCTACAAGAGCAAGCACGCCAAGATATTTTCCGAGCTGTGCAAGCTTTTCCTGAAGCGGGGTCTGACCTTCTGATTCTGAATCTAAAAGGTTTGCAATCTTGCCCATTTCAGTATCCATACCTGTAGCGGTAACCACTGCAGTAGCTGTGCCATAGGTAATGCTACAGCCTGAAAATACCATATTACTTCTATCTCCAAGCGGTGCGCCTTCAGCTATTTGGGCGTTTGCGTCCTTTTCGGAAGGGACAGACTCGCCTGTAAGTGCAGATTCTTCGCTTTTTAAGCTTGCGCTTGATAGAAGGTATGCATCGGCGGGGATAAAGTCGCCTGCTTCAAGATGTATAATATCGCCAGGTACTAGTAACGCTGCATCGATAATCTCCTCCTTACCGTTACGGATAACTCTTGCGTGCGGTGCAGACATATTCTTGAGCGCCTCAAGTGCTTTCTCCGCTTTGCTTTCCTGCATAACGCCCATTACTGCATTTAACACGACTATTAAAAGGATAAGGATAGGCTCAAAAAATTCCTTTGGATTCCTTTCGGCTATTGCTATTACAAATGAAATAGCCGCAGCTGCAAGAAGAATAAGTATCATTGCATCTTTAAACTGGTCAAAAAATCTTTCAAGTGTAGTTTTCTTTTTCTTTTCTTTAAGTTTATTATCGCCGTATTTTTCGTGGCGAGTTTTAGCTTCGTTTGATGACAGACCGTTTACTGCGTCTGTGCCAAGTGCGTTTAGCACTTCTTCTTTTGAATTACTATAAAATACCAACAAATATTCCTCCTTATGATTATGTAATATTTTTTGATTTTACTATTATATTATACACCTGCCTTTAATTTTTGTATCAGGTAAAATTCCCGAAAATCAAAAAAGACGAAACCTTACCTGCCTTACAGATAAGTCTCGTCATTTACTGAGATAATAAATCACATGTAAGATGAAGCCAGGTTATATTAACCATGATTGTTGACATCATCGCGCGTTTAACGCACCGACTACTCCCTTATTTTTCTATATTTTAACATATTAAGTTTGCGATTTCAAGATGTTTTGGCAAAAATTTGTGTATGAGTTTATTTGACAGGGTGCGACAAAATAATCTATAATATATGTATATAAACGAAAGGCGTTAAGACAGATGAAAAAAATATATAAAATGATTGTTTGTGTTGTGACTGCGATGTCGCTTTTTGTGTCTTTTGCATATGCGAAGAGCATTGGATATGTAAGCGACTGGGCGAGGGAAAGTGTGGAAATGGCAAACAGGGCGGGGATTATTCCGTCTGACATAAATTTACAAGCATTTAATGTGCCGATTACAAGAGGACAAATAGCACAGCTTATTGCAAATGCATACACAAATGTGGCTGAGAAAGAAAATATGTACAGTAATTCGCCGTTTGAAGATGCGATTGACAATCCGCACATAGCACTTGTGTACGAGCTTGGAATAATGAACGGCAGGGGTGATGGAATATTTGACCCTGACAGCGTGACAACACGTCAGGAAATGGCGAAAATTATATTGTCGTTTGGGGCGGTGGCTAGTGGTGAAGTAATAAATATTTCCAAAAACAATAGCCTTAACTTTGCCGATGTCGATGCCATAAGTGAATGGGCAAAGCCGTATGTGGCAAAGGCGGTTTCAGACGGCATTATAAAAGGATACGATGATGGAACATTCGGTGCGCTTCTTCCTGTTACGTGGGAACAGGCGATAGCGCTTGTGGTAAGATGCGTTAAGCTAAACGACAAAAGCGGTGCAATTGAGGTAACGTGGAAGGGAAAAAACGGGGTAGACAAATACACGGTGAAGATTACCGAATCAAGAATGTCACACTATGAGGGCGACATTGCTCCGAATGAGCCTGTGGTGTACGAAACCTCGGGTAATAGCATAGCATTTTATCCTAATCCAAATAGAAAATATACTATAGAGATATCGGGTAAGGGATACGAAGATGTGCAGGAGATTATCATACCAAGGGTTGATGTATCGGATATTCAGAAAAAGATAAAGGAAAGTTATCCGACCACAAAGGAAGAGGCGGATGCGCTTATGTGTGAAGTGGAAGTGCCTGTGTGGAGAATGAAGGCAAACGGCGAAAAGTATTCGTCGAGTATGGTGCTTACTGTGCATAATCTTATAGCAGACAGGGTAAAGGCGGTGTTTGAAGAAATATATGCAGGCGATGAAAAATTTCCTATAAAAGATATGGGTGCGTACGATTGGCGCGGTGGCACTACCGAGCACAACTCGGGTACTGCGATAGATATAAACTACAATGAGAATTATTGTCTATACAAAGATGGTACAACTGTCGGAGAGTATTGGAAGCCTTATGAGGATGCGTATTCTATCACACCATACGGCGATGTGATGAGGGCATTTGAAAAATATGGTTTTACCTGGGGCGGTGACGCGTGGTCAAACCCAAAGGATTATATGCATTTTTCGTTTTTAGGAACGTGATTTTGTAAAATAATAATGTAGGGGAGGGCATATGTGCCCTCCCGTTTTCTTTATACAAAAAAGTGCGTAGCCGAAGCCACGCACTGAAAAACACATCGCATCTTAAATATATCATATTTATTTAAGTTAGTCAATTTATTTTTCGCGGTTCATCTAGTATCAAAAACTAAATAATATAATATTTAACAATTTGTAAGGTAATTTTAACAATTTATTCACAATTAACGTATATAATATAAATAGAATCCTATAAGGAGGATATATTTATGAGCCGAAAGGTATATATACTTTTGACAAGATTTTCAGACACAGGCGCGAGGACTGTCTCGGCACTTACACTGTCTAAATACAATCACGCTTCTATCGGGCTTGAAGAGGATATGAACACCTTTTACAGCTTTGTATTAAAGGGATTTATAGTTGAGAAAATTACCCGCTATGAAAAAAGATTTTCCCTTCCTTGTCAGGTATATGAGCTAAATGTGTCGGATAAGGCATATGACAGGCTTAAGAAAATTATATCCATTTTCGAGGAAAACAAATATCAGATGGAATATTCGCGTTTGGGCGTTCTTATGAGCCTCCTTCGAATAGGCTACAAGAGAAAATATAAGTATTTCTGTTCGCAGTTTGTAGCGGAAATGCTTAAGCTTTCCGAGTCGGCTTATCTCAAAAAGAAAAGCTCACTTTACCTACCGCATCATTTAAAGAAGATACCGGGGCTTGATTTAAAATTTCAGGGGAATTTAACAACGTTCCTTTCGCATTTCGGTATAGAAAGGTCGGCGGCAGCGTAAATAACGAAAGACACACTGGCTTAATATAAACGTTTGTGAATAACAGAAAATTTGCTGTTTATGCTTGACATAGGGCGTAAGCTGTGTTAAAATAATACCGAATTTAATATAAAAGGCGTTGACGAAGAGGGCGCTATCGATTTGACCCGCGAGAGAAGTGGCGGTTGGTGCGAGCCATGGGGAGAGCTTTAGTGTTTGTAGCTTCCGAGCCGGAAGGAAGAAAGTGTTTTTTCACAAGTAGAACCTTCCCGTGATTGCTGCGTTAAGGCATAGGGGTTGATGGACCTTGAGAGAGGCGGATATATTTTCGCAATTTGAGTGGTACCGCGGGTGTTATAAAAAGAATTTTCACTCGTCTCAAAGGTTAAAATCTTTGGGACGATTTTTTTGTCCCGAAAAAAGTATGAAACGTCGTAGTATGAACGTTTCGAACAAAAGGAGAAATATACTATGGACAAAATGATGGGTTTAGACATCAAAATCAAAGAAATGGCTGCTCGTATAAAGGAGCTTCGTGAGATTCAAAACTATTCTTACGAAACTATGGCAAAGTATACGGGCGTTACATCAGAAGAATACAGAAAGTGCGAAAACGGCGAGAGCGATTTGAACTTTGCATTTATTTATCGTTGTGCATCGGCGCTTGGCGTAAACGTTACTGATATTATAGAGGGCTATAGCCCTAACCTTAAATCATACACAGTGACTCGTGCAGGAAACGGTCAGCAGATAGCAAATGCGCACGGTATGACATACTACAACCTTGCGTATGCGTTCAAAAACCGTATTGCAGAGCCGTTATTCGTACATAGCATATACGATGAAGCTGCGCAGAATAGAGACATCGAGCTTACTACCCACGAAGGTCAGGAGTGCGATATCGTTATAGAGGGTCACCTAATGGTGCAGGTTGGCGAGCATAAAGAGGTGCTTGGCCCTGGCGACAGTATTTATTATAATTCTGACACACCGCACGGTATGATAGCGGTAAACGGCAAGGACTGTCGTTTCTACGCGATAGTATTAAAGGGTGACGGCTCAGAGTCAGCAGACCTTTCATCTAAGGAAATGATAAAGAAAAACATCGTTGGTAAGGTTCACCGCGATGAAAAAGAAAGAATTTACAAAAAATTCATTGATGTAGTAGAGGATGCAGACGGCACACCTACAAGCATTAAGTTCAAAAACGAGGACAAGTTTAACTTTGCATTTGACCTTGTTGATGCCCTTGCCGAGCGTGAGCCTGAAAAGCTGGCTATGCTTCACATTTCACAGGATAAGACTGAAAGAAGATTTACTTTTACCGATATGAAAAAGGCGTCAAACCAGTGTGCAAACTACTTTGCATCGCTTGGCATTAAGAAAGGCGACAGGGTAATGCTTGTACTAAAACGTCATTATCAGTTCTGGTTCTGTATGCTTGGACTTAATAAGCTTGGTGCTATAGCTATTCCTGCAGTAAATCAGCTTCAGGAACACGATTTTGAATACAGATTTAACTCTGCAGGCGTAAACACAGTAGTATGTACTGCTGACGGCGACACTGCGCATCAGATAGATATTGCTGCCGAGAAATGCCCTCAGCTTGTAAATAAATTAATTGTTAACGGCGAGCGCGATGGATGGAGAAATTTTGACGAGGAATATGCGAGATTTTCCACTCACTATTTCCGCACAGAAGAGTCACCTTGCGGTGATGATACACTTCTTATGTACTTTACATCAGGTACATCGGGATATCCTAAGATTGCAACTCACAACCACAAATATCCGCTTGGACATTTCCACACTGCTAAATACTGGCACGATGTAAACCCTGACGGACTTCACTTTACTATTTCAGACACAGGCTGGGCTAAGGCTATGTGGGGTAAGCTATACGGTCAGTGGATATGCGAAGCGGCTACATTTGTATATGACTTTGACAGATTTGATGCGGCAGATATTCTTCCTATGTTTGCAAAATATGGTATAACTACATTCTGTGCACCTCCGACTATGCTCAGAATGCTTGTAAAACAGGATATTTCAAAGTATGATTTGTCATCTGTTACGCATATGTCTACAGCAGGTGAGGCGCTAAATCCTGAGGTGTACAAGCAGTTTGAAAAGGTAACAGGACTTCAGATACTTGAAGGCTTTGGACAGACAGAAAGCACTATGATTATAGGTAACCTTGTAGGTAAACCGCACAAAATCGGCTCGATGGGTAAGCCTGCTCCGATATACGATGTTAAGCTTCTAAACTCTGACGGCGAAGAGGTTAAGACAAGTGAATCGGGCGAAATTTGTATAAAAGTATCCGACGGAGCTCCTTGCGGACTATTTACAGGCTACTATGGTGACAAGGAAAAGACCGACGAGGTTTGGTACGACGGATATTACCACACAGGCGACGTTGCGTGGTGCGACGAGGACGGCTACTACTGGTATGTGGGCAGAGCTGACGACGTTATCAAGTCGTCAGGATATAGAATCGGACCATTTGAGATAGAAAGCGTTATTATGGAGCTTCCGTATGTACTTGAGTGCGGTGTTTCTGCCGTTCCCGACGAGGTAAGAGGACAGATAGTTAAGGCAAGTATCGTACTTGTTGACGGCACTACTCCATCTGACGAGCTTAAGAAAGAGATACAGACTTATGTTAAGGAAAAAACCGCTCCTTACAAATATCCTAGAATAGTTGAATTTAGGGATAGTCTGCCTAAAACTGTAAGCGGTAAGATACAGAGAAATAAGTTGTAATACAAATTACATTTGTGATGTGGGGACGGCGTCCCCGACGTCCCGAATTTGTTAAGTGGTTGATTAATTTAACTTTTTAATTTTTATGTCTCCGACGGGTGCATTTTGAACGCCAAAATGCACGAAAAGCGTCGGGGGGTTCCGTAGCCCCCCGACCCCCTCACGTCCGGGGACACCCCGGACCCCTAAACACAAAATTGTGATTGTGCGGGTGCATATAATATATTTATCATTGTAGGGAAGGGGCTTTGCTCCTTCCGTTTTTTAATTATGGAAACACACCATGTCTTTTGCGTAGTTTATTTAATTTTTAAGAAGGTGCATTTATGAAAATTATCGACATATTAAAAGGTGACAAGCCGTCCATATCATTTGAGGTATTTCCGCCAAAGACGGACAGCGTATTTGAGAGCGTGAAAAATGCGACTAAAGAGATTGCAAAGCTAAAGCCTGCATTTATGAGTGTTACATACGGAGCGGGCGGTGGTACAAGCAAGTACACTCTCGATATGGCGAAAAATATAAAAAAAGAATATGGCGTAACTAGTCTTGCGCACCTTACCTGTGTATCGTCGACCAAGGAAACGGTTGCTGAGAGAATACAGGCTATGAAGGACGCAGGTATACAGAACGTACTTGCACTTCGAGGGGATATTCCGCCTGAAATGGAAGGAAAACCGCGCGACAGGTGGCATTACAAAAACGCCATAGACCTTGTGTGCGAGCTAAAGGAGTCGGGTGCGGATTTTTGCATCGGCGGTGCGTGTTACCCTGAGGTTCATCCTGAAAGCACAACGCAGAAGGAAGATATTAAGCATCTTAAGGAAAAGGTGGATGCAGGGTGTCAGTTTCTAACTACACAGATGTTTTTTGACAATAATCTTTTATACAATTTCCTATATAAAATACGCGAGGCAGGTATAACTGTGCCCGTTGTGGCAGGTATAATGCCCATAACCAATGCAAATCAGGTGGAGCGTGCAATAAAGCTTTCGGGGTCGTTTATGCCACAGAGATTTAAGAGCATTGTGGACAGGTTTGGCGATAACGCAGATGCTATGAAACAGGCAGGAATTGCGTACGCGACCGACCAGATAATAGATTTATTTGCAAACGGCATAGAGAACGTGCACGTATACTCTATGAATAAGCCTGACGTGGCGGAGAAAATTCAGACAAATCTGTCGCATATTCTTGGCATATGAACACAGTATTTGTAAAAACTTACCCCGAAATTAAAGTGAATAAAAATGAGATAATACGCTATGCAAAAGGTGCGGACGAAGGCGTTATAGACGAGCTTTTATCCGAGTGCTTGCCAAAGCTGACGTATAAGGTGTGCTATATGCGTTTTCCTGCTGGGCGGGAAGGGGATATACTTGACCTTGGTTTTATGAAAACTGATAGCAAAAGCCTTTTAAAAAACCTTGACGGATGCGATGAGTTGGTCCTCTTTGGTGCGACGATAGGCATCGAATTTGACAGGCTTATGCAAAGGTATACGCGTCTGTCTCCTGCAAAGGCGTATATACTTCAGGGCATTGGCGCAGAGAGGATAGAGAGCCTTTGCGATGCGTTTTGCGATGAGATTGAAAATGGACTTAAAAAGGATGGAAAGTACATTCACCCAAGGTTTTCGGCAGGGTACGGTGATTTTCCGTTAGATGCGCAAAAGGGGATATTCTCTGTGCTTGACGCATCCAGAAAGATAGGACTAACCCTTACCGACAGCCTTATAATGTCGCCGTCAAAGTCGGTTACCGCGATAGTCGGCATATCGGATACACCGCATTGCGAAGGGCATAAATGTGCATCGTGCGATAAAAAGGACTGTGAATATAGAGAAGGATAATACTGGGTAAAGACAATGTGTGTTTGCAAGTAAAAACGGACAGCGGACGGCAGACAAGAGAGAAATATTGTTTTTGCTTTCGGGAAGGCGATAAGCGCCGTCCTATACAATATGGTGATGTAAGGCGTCTGCCAATACAAAAAACTATCGATATTATATATGGTAGTATTGGGAGTTTTTATCTTGGTAATACACATTGGCTTTATCAACAGAAGAAGGAATTATGATATGAACATACTTGATTATTTAAAAAATAATATACTATACCTTGACGGAGGGATGGGTACGCTGCTGCAGAAAAGCGGTCTTAAACCAGGCGAGCATCCTGAAATGTGGAACATTACCCACGCTGATGTGATGCAAAAAATCCATCGCGATTATTTCGACGCAGGCTCAAACGTGGTAAATACCAACACATTTGGCGCAAACTCACTTAAATTTACCGATGATGAGCTTGAAAACATTATAAAATCAGCTATCGAAAATGCTAAAATTTCACGCGATACATCAAAAGGCTCACAGAAAAAGTTTATCGCGCTTGATATTGGACCTACAGGAAAGCTACTTAAACCATATGGCGATTTCGACTTTGAAGATGCGGTAAATGTATTTAAAAAGACTGTATCTATCGGCGTATATTACGGCGTAGATTTAGTATTTATCGAAACTATGAACGACTCGTACGAAACAAAGGCGGCACTTTTAGCTGTTAAGGAAACGTGCGATTTACCTGTGTTTGTGTCAAACGCGTACGGCGAGGACGGAAAGCTTATGACAGGCGCATCGCCTGAGGCGATGGTGTGTATGCTCGAAGGTATGGGTGCAGATGCGATAGGACTTAACTGTTCACTCGGACCAAGAGAGCTTTCGAGTATTGCAGAGAAGATGCTTGCATATGCATCAGTTCCCGTTATAATGAAACCAAACGCAGGATTACCAAAGTCGGTAGACGGAAAAACATTGTACGACGTTGATGCCGATGAGTTTGCAACCGAGCTTAAGGAAATGATAGATGCAGGCGTCAGGATTTCCGGCGGTTGCTGTGGAACTACGCCTGAATATATAAAAGCTCTTGTAGATAGGACAATCGGTATTTCTCCAAAAGATATAATACAAAAAGACATAACCGCAGTATCGTCTTATACGCACGCGGTGGTGTTTGACAAATCCCCTGTTCTTATCGGCGAGAGAATAAATCCGACAGGCAAGAAACGATTTAAACAGGCGCTTATAGAAGGTGATATGGATTATGTGCTCGGTGAAGGCATACGCCAGCAGGAAAAGGGTGTGCACATCCTTGATGTAAACGTGGGCATACCTGACATAGACGAAGAAAAAGTTCTTTCGGATACTGTGTTTAATCTGCAAGCGGTGTCTGATTTGCCACTGCAGATAGATACGTCAAACATTTCCGCTATGGAAAAGGCGCTAAGACTTTACAATGGTAAGGCTATGATAAACTCGGTAAACGGCAAGGAAGAGAGTATGCATTCTATATTTCCGCTTGTGAAAAAATACGGCGGTGTAGTGGTGGCGCTTACTCTTGATGAAAACGGCATACCTGATACAATCGAAGGAAGAGTTAGTATAGCAAAGAAAATTCTCTCAACTGCCAAAGAATACGGCATAGACAAAAAAGACATAATATTTGACACACTTGCGATGGCGGTTAGTGCGGACAAGGACGCGGCGAAAGTAACCCTCGGCGCGCTTGATATAATAAAAAACGAGCTTGGATGCCACACCTCTCTTGGTGTGTCAAACGTATCGTTCGGACTTCCAAACCGCGACGAGATAAACAGCGTGTATTTTGCATCGGCGCTTGAACGAGGACTTTCGGCGGCTATAATGAACCCTCATTCCGATTCGATGATGAAAACCTACCATGCATACTGTGCGCTAAACGGACTTGACGAAAACTGCGCGGATTACATTGCGTTTATGGAAGGATTTGCAGACGATAAGAAACAGGCAGAAACTATTGTGATAAGTGACGCACACGAAACTCTTAAAAACGCTATTATAAAAGGACTTAAGGATAAAGCGGGTGAGGTAACACGCGAACTTTTAAAGGGAAATGCACCGCTTGACATAGTAAATAACGACATTATCCCTGCTCTTGATTTGGTTGGAAAAGGGTTTGAAGAAAAGAAGGTGTACCTTCCACAATTACTTATGAGTGCTGAGGCTGCCAAAAGTGCATTTGAGTGCATAAAGGAGGCTATGCCTGTCGAAAAGAGCGAAGGCAAATGCACGTTTGTCATAGCAACTGTTCACGGCGACATACACGACATAGGCAAGAACATAGTAAAATTACTCCTTGAAAACTATGGATTTAAAGTAATAGACCTTGGAAAAGATGTACCGTCAGATGTAATCGTAAAAAAAGCGGTGGAAACACACGCGCCACTAGTTGGACTTAGTGCACTTATGACTACAACAGTTCCTGCTATGGAAGAAACTATAAAATTGCTTAGAAAAGAAGCACCTTGGTGCAAGGTGATAGTAGGAGGAGCAGTCTTAACTAAGGAATATGCAAATACCATTGGTGCGAATAAATACGCAAAAGATGCTATGGAAGCGGTAAGATACGCGGAAGAGATAAATGAAATTTTATTATAAAATTTATATTAATTTTAAAAAGGATGTATCGTAAGATGCATTCTTTTTTTATTTCCCTGTATTCCCGAGTGATAAGTGGTAGCTTTGTCGTAGGTCAAGAAATATTTATAGGAGGTAAAAACTATGACTCACGATATACACTTATCTTTTGATAATCTTGTGTTGCAAAATACAGGGTTACAAGTTAAAAGGGGAGATTATGAAACACATACCCTTAACTTTATTTTTGATGATATAGGCGCGGATAACTATCGTATCAGAATTAAAAATGCAAACGGAGAGTGTAATGAAAGCGACATACTTGATACACCTTTATACACACTCGGTGCATTTGATGTGTCGTGTGCAGGAATTGTAAATGCGGAGCTTTCAGCATATACTGGCAACACTCGTATAACGTCGGCTACATTTACGTACGAGGTGTTAAATGACATTTCAACAGACGGCAATGTGAAGGACGATGACAGACTTCCTGTGCTTGATTCACTGATTAAGAGGGTAGACGAAACCTTTGCGAGATATCCCGAGGCGGATAAGGTTGCAACGCTCATAGACGGAAAACTAATGCCATCACAGATCCCGTCACTTTCGATAAACGATATTTTTACGGTGACAAGTGCTGAGGAGATGACAGCACTTGATGCCGAGAGAGGCGACGTAGCGATATTTACATATGAGTCAGATTCTGTATCAACAGAAAAACCTGAATCTATGGTTAAAAACACTATTCTGGTAAATCAGTTGATAGACGGCAGCGAAACTGTAGAGAGTCTTCGTGATGAAGGGATATCATTTTCTGTAACGCCTACGGAGATTGTCGCACCAACCGGCAAAGATTTAGCTGGAAATACGGAAGACGGTGTGTACTGGACAGGTTCTACAAGTCCAAAGACTACCTACACTAATATGCTATCGGGTGACTACACTATAAATGTGTCAACAAAAATTGATATAAACAGAATTTATTACTACATCAATTATGTTGATTCAAGCAATTATTACCGATTAAGCTTAAACTATAACGGTGAACTTGTGGTTACTAAAAAGATAAATGGCATTACATATACGCTTGATGCTGTAGGAAATGCAGGCACAGTTAATTATCATTCGCGAGCGTGTAATTCTGAGATTAATGTTGAACATCAGTCGGGTGGCGGTCTTAGGATAACTCTCACATCTGCAGATAATGTTTCCTCGCACGCAAAATGTTCGTATGAAATTATCGATGACGGAAAGTTATACGGAGAAACAATTAAGGAAGGGCTGTTTATCGTTGCGCCGTCATATGCAAAAAAGACGTCGTTCTACTCGCTTAAGATAGTGAAACACGAGGAATACGGAGCAACTATTGCTACAAGATTAAGAGATACATATATACTTTCGGGAGATGACCCTACAAATCTTGATTCTTGGGTTAAGATAGGCATTTCATATGTGGAATACAGCGGAAATTCGGCTTATGCAGAGAATGCCAAAAATGCAAACACTATAAACGGTCACAGGGTTGTAGAAATGAGTGAAGCAGATTTTGCAAAAGCGGTCAAAGACCCGAACACATATTATCTTGTATATTAAGGCGGTGATAATATGGCGATTTACATAGGTGAATGTGAAGCTAAATTATACAAAGGCGATTACAACAGTGCAGCTCTTTACAAGGGTGACATTTGTATAATTCCAAAGGCAGAAAATGAAGGTGAGGAGGAGTGAATGTGGAAAATGTAATTAAAGGGATAAAGATATGTTGTGGCATTATGTCCTCGGTGTTTACATATCTGTACGGCGGTGCAGACCTTCTTATGAAGGCACTCGTGTTTTGCATAATAGCCGACTATATAACAGGTATTATGTCGGCAGTATATTTAAGAAAACTTAACAGTCACACAGGGTATATGGGAATACTTAAAAAAGTGGGTATACTTGTGACTGTTGCACTTGGTCACATCATAGGAAAGCTTACGGGTGCGGAAAGTATCCGCGAACTTGTGATAGGGTTTTACATAGCGAACGAGGGGATATCTATCCTTGAAAATGTGGGCAGAATGGACGTTAAGTATCTGTCAAAGCTTAAGGAGATATTAGAACAGTTAAAAAGTGAATAATAAAAATATAGTCTACTGTCCGATGTGCGTTTTTGCAAGGAAACACACTCTGTCTTTGAAAAATATTTGCAAAAAATTAAAACCACACTTTTCGTGTGGTTTTTTCTGTTTTTATTTACTTACTGAATCTAATATCTCCTGAATTTTATCAAGGTGTTCTCTTTTCTTTTTTTCGTCTGTTTCATTTTCATATGCATCGTATATCTCCATAAATTCGTCATACGATGCGTTTGCCTTTTTCTCTATTTCGCCGTTTTTATCATTTGCATCGTCAGGAAGTTTAGTTTCTATTTTATCGTTTTTAGCCTCGGGTAAGATTAGGCCGTTCTCATCTCTGCCATTTTTGCTAAGTGCGATAGCTATACCTACGATAATGGCTATCACAAGCACTACTGTAATTATAATAATCAATGGTTTCTTTTTCATTTTATCACTCCTTATAACGTCAATTATATACGTTTTTTTGTCCTTTTGCAACTGCAAATATTACGAATGTGTAAATTTTATAAAATAATATTGTTTAATTTATATTTTTAAGGTATAATATAATGGTTAAATTATATAATGAGATAATTATGTTTACGAGGTGAACACTAAATGGGATTTTTTGAAAAGATATTCGGTACGTATTCCGACAGAGAGCTTAAGAGGATTATGCCGATTGTCGATGAGATAAATGCCTTTGAAGAAAAGATTTCTGCGCTTTCGGATGCAGAACTAAAGGGCAAGACAAGTGAGTTTAAGGAAAGATTGAATAACGGCGAAACACTCGACGATATCTTACCCGAAGCATTTGCGGTAGTGAGAGAGGCGTCAAAGAGAGTTCTTGGTATGCGTCATTTTGATGTTCAGCTTATCGGTGGTATAGTGCTTCATCAGGGCAGAATTGCCGAAATGAAAACAGGTGAAGGTAAGACACTTGTTGCTACACTTCCTTGCTACTTAAACGCACTTACAGGAAAGGGCGTTCACGTGGTAACGGTAAACGATTACCTTGCAAAGCGTGACTCGGACCAGATGGGAAAAGTATATAAATTCTTAGGACTTACTGTGGGTCTTATCACCCACGATGTACCAAACGAGATACGAAGAAGTCAGTATATGGCCGACATCACATACGGCACAAACAACGAGTTTGGCTTTGACTACCTTCGTGACAATATGGCTATACAAAAGGAATTTGTTACGCAGGCAAAAGGGCACAATTTCGTGGTAGTGGACGAGGTGGACTCAATTCTAATCGACGAGGCGAGAACACCGCTTATCATATCGGGCGTGGGCGACAAATCAACCGAACTTTACAAAACGGCAGACCGATTTGCAAAGAGCTTAAAGTGCCTTCGTATAAAGGAAAATGACAATAAAACACTTGACGATGACATAGACGCAGACTATATTGTGGACGAAAAAGCAAAGAGTGCTACTCTTACTGCATCAGGTGTGAAAAAGGCAGAAGCTGCGTTCGGACTTGAAAACTTATCCGACCCTGAAAATATGACCATTTCGCACCATATCAATCAGGCTATAAAAGCATATGGCATAATGCACCGCGATAAAGACTACGTGGTGAAAGACGGCGAAGTTTTAATAGTTGACGAATTTACAGGCCGTCTTATGATAGGCAGACGCTACTCGGACGGACTTCATCAGGCTATCGAGGCAAAGGAAGGAGTTGAGGTTGCACACGAGAGCAAAACTCTTGCTACCATCACATTCCAGAACTTCTTCAGACTTTACAACAAGCTTTCGGGTATGACAGGTACTGCCGAGACAGAGGAAGTAGAGTTTCAGTCGATATACAAGCTGGACGTTGTGGTTATTCCTACAAATAAGGAAATGATAAGAAAAGACCACTCAGATGTTGTTTACAAGTCCACACTTGCAAAGTTTAACGCAGTGTGCGACCTTATAGAAGAATGTCATAAAAAAGGTCAGCCGACTCTTGTTGGTACTATTACCATAGATAATTCTGAAATACTTTCAAAAATGCTTAAAAAACGCGGTATTCCTCACGAGGTGCTAAATGCAAAATATCACGAAAAAGAGGCGGAAATTATCGCACAGGCAGGTAAGAAAGGCGCTGTTACTATTGCTACAAATATGGCAGGCCGTGGTACTGATATTATGCTTGGAGGTAATGCCGACTACCTTGCTAAAAAGGAAATGAAAAAACAAGGCTATACCGATGAGCAAATAAACGATGCAACGGGATTTTTCGAAACAGACGATGCAGAGATACTCGGTGCAAGGAAGACATATTTAGACCTTTGCGATAAGTTTAAAGAGGAAATTGCAAAAGAGCACGACGAGGTGGCATCACTTGGCGGACTATATATAATAGGCACAGAACGTCACGAATCAAGACGTATAGACAATCAGCTTCGCGGACGTGCAGGACGTCAGGGTGATGCGGGTGAGTCGAGATTTTTCATATCGCTTGAAGATGAGCTTATGCGCCTTTTCGGTTCGGACAGAATTCGCGGGGTTGTTGAAACTCTTGGTCTTAAGGACGACGAGCCTATTGAACACAAGATGCTTTCGGGAGCTATTGAAAGCGCACAAAAGAAGGTAGAAGGCAGAAACTTCCAGATAAGAAAGCACGTACTTG
Source organism: Clostridia bacterium (assembly GCA_045540815.1). GTDB lineage: Bacteria > Bacillota > Clostridia > UMGS1810 > UMGS1810 > JAZQHR01. The sequence continues at coordinate 29,324 of JAZQHY010000068.1, forward strand.
AGTATGACGATGTAATGAATATCCAGCGAAACACTATATATTCACAGCGTAAGAAGGTACTTGACGGAGAGGATATAAGCGCATCTATAATGCGTATGCTTGATGAGTTTATTGAAACAACAGTAGATTCGTACACAGGCAACACCGACATTCCTGATGACTGGAATTTAAAGGGGCTTGTGGAATACCTCGAAGGCGTGTTTGTGCCGAAGGGAGAGCTTATATTTACAAAAGACAGAATGGAAACTCTTACAAAAGAAGGTCTTAAAGATGAGCTACTAACCCTTGCACACAAGATGTACGATGCCAAAGAGCAAGAGGTTGGCGCGGACGTAATGAGAAAGCTTGAAAGGTATATTCTTCTTAAAGTGGTTGATGCAAAATGGATGGATCACATCGACAATATGGATAGACTTAAACAGGGTATAAACCTTCGTGCATATGGTCAACGTGACCCTGTTATAGAGTACAAAGAAGAAGGCTACGAGATGTATGAGGAAATGCTCGGCGCTATAGGTGAGGACGTTGTGAAACTGATGTTCCGCGTGAGAGTGAATACCGACACCGAACGAAAAGAGTCGAATGTTACTATGGTAGAAGGAAACGGGGAGCAAAAAAAGAAAACTGCAACAGTTCGAAAAGAGGCAAAAGTGGGCAGAAATGACCCTTGCCCTTGCGGTAGCGGTAAAAAGTACAAAAAATGTTGCGGCTTTAATGAGTAGAATTGGATACTTGTAGGGAAGGGGCTTGCTCCTTCCGAATGGATAAACGTTAATTATATAAAGCCATCGTGTATTCCCGTGATAAAAACTAACAAAGCTACAACAGTGGATGTTGACAATTTTGCGTAATGGCATACGCCGAGTAACATCACACCTAAGCCTCCCTTGTGTAAAGGGAGGGGGACCGCTTTAGCGGTGGAGGGATTGTATGTCTATCGTCCGCCTGTCCGTTTTTACACGGAAACACACTATGTCTTTTCGACATACAACAAATCACCTACAGAAAGGATGACATAAATGCTAGAATATGATGAATTGAAACTCGAGCTTACCGGTATGCACGACGCTATATCTGAGCTTAAAGATGCGCTTGACATAAAAGGTGCAATGGAAAAGGCCGAGGAATTAGAAAAGCTTACACTTGCAGACGGATTTTGGGACGATATGGAAAACAGTCAGAAAATCCTTCAGCAGTCAAAGATGTACAAATCAAAAATTGAAAGCTATGAAAAGCTAAACGAGTCTTATGAAGACACGATGGTACTTATCGATATGGCAAACGATGCGGAGGATATGGATTACCTTCCTGAGATAAAAGACGCGGTAAAAAACATTCGCGAAACCGTAGACACTATGACACTTGAAACACTTCTTTCAGGTCCGTACGACAAAAACAACGCCATTCTTACCCTTCACGCAGGTGCTGGTGGTACAGAGGCGCAAGACTGGGCAGAAATGCTTCTTAGAATGTTCACACGTTGGGCAGAAAGAAGAAACTTTACAGTTGAAACTCTTGACTACTTACCTGGTGATGAGGCTGGTGTAAAGAGTGTTACCATACTTATATCAGGACTTAATGCGTACGGATACCTTCGCAGTGAAAAAGGCGTGCACAGACTTGTGCGTATTTCGCCGTTTGATGCGTCTGGCAGACGTCATACTTCATTTGCATCGGCTGAAATTATGCCTGAAATAGACGATGACATCGAGATAGACATAAACCCTGACGATTTAAAGGTTGACACATTCAGAGCATCGGGCGCAGGCGGTCAGCATATCAATAAGACCGACTCAGCTATACGTATTACACATATCCCGACGGGCGTGGTTGTAGCGTGTCAGACAGAGCGAAGCCAGCATAAAAATCGTGACACCGCTATGAAGATGCTTAAATCAAAGCTTGTTGAGATAAAAGAGCGAGAACACAAAGAAAAAATCGAGGATTTAAAGGGCGTGCAAAAGGACATCGCCTGGGGAAGCCAGATTCGTTCATATGTATTTCATCCGTACAACCTTGTAAAAGACCATCGCACAGGCTTTGAAATGGGTAACATCGGCGCTGTAATGGACGGGGATATTGACGGATTTATAAATGAATACCTTAAAAAATCAAGCCTTGGAACACTTGAAGAAAAGTAGGAGGATATATAATGAAAAAATTTAAAACATTTTTAATAGGCGTTATCACGGGAGTGCTTCTGGTTTCTGCGCCTGTATTAGCAGATACTGTAATGAAATCAATTAATGTAGAAGAAAACCTTGTTACTGTATATGTAGACGGACAGAAGGTTGAGGAGAGCAATTTCTTATACAACGGCAGAACCTTTGCGCCGCTTAGAGAAATGGCTGAGAAACTTGGATTTGCTGTTAACTGGGATGCAAACACCAATTCTGTTTATATAGGGAAAATTCCCGAAGGTATAGTTATAAGCGAAACACCTTCTGTTACAAGAAGTAATATATTTTCAGGTGAGGTTATAGGAGATTTTGACGGAGAGCCTATATATGAAGACGAACTTGGTGCGTACATAAATACACTTAGTGCTGACGAAACATATGCTAATGATGATATAGTTGCTACCGCAAAGAAAAATCTTCTTGATAACAGAGCACTTGAAAATTTTGCTAAAAAAACAGGCTTTGCCGCAGAGGATATGTATGCAGCGGAGTTTGATAAATGGTATGAAAACGTGGTAGGGCAGTATGGTGAAGAAGGTGTACAAAAAATATTTGCTGAATCGGGTTATACCAAGGATACATACAGATATTTCTATTATTTGTACCTTTTAAGAACTAAGGTTATGGAGTCTATAAACGCAGCGTATTATCCGTCAGATGCACAGTTGCAGGAGTATTACGATGCTCACAAAGAATCGTATAAATATGACGGACTTCGTGCAAAACACGTGCTTATAAAGACTATTGACGGTGAAGGAAAAGAGCTTTCGAAAGCAGACCTTAAAAAAGCGGAAAAACTTGCTGACGAGGTGTACAAAAAGGCGAAAAAGGGCGAAGATTTTGACAAGCTTATAAAGCAGTACAACGAGGACGCAGGCGCAGAGTACTACCCTGACGGATATACATTTACAAAGGGCGATATGGTTGAGGAATTTGAAAAAGCGGCATACGAGCTTAAAGCTGGTGAAATATCAAAACCTGTAAAAAGCCCGTATGGATACCACATCATAAAGCTTGAAGAGGAGGTTCCGTACCTTACACTTAATGATGTATCGGTTAAGGAATATATTATAAATGTATTGTTGCACAATAATTTTGTTGCACAGATTGAAAAAGCTGTAGAGGATACACCTCATAGCTGGAAATAAATATTTAAAAATTAAAGGACACGTTTAGGGCGCGTTCTCTTAGGGATTAATTGGTTTTGAAACTATATTTTCAATTTATACTGCATAAAAAAGTCCACAATACGTCAGTATTGCGGACTTTTTGTTCTTTGTCTAAATATGAAAATCTAACATTCAAAACTGCTTTGCATCCAAAATTATTTTGTTTTGGATGCAGGACGAGGAAAAATCATGCAGATATCCTGGCG
>JAZQHY010000069.1:0-4086 GCA_045540815.1 Clostridia bacterium
CTGCACCTTTATATGCAGGAATAGTCCAGTTGATTTCACTCGGAAAAATCTTAAGGCCGTCTGCTATAAACTTATAAAGACCGGAAATGCCAAGACCTGCAAAAACAACCGAAGATTTGGAACCGCCCTCTTCGCCTGCCATAAGAACCTCTGCACACGCCTGACCTTCAGGGTAAGTAAGTACACCGTGCTCCTTTACGATAAGTGCGCTTCTAAGCGGTATCATTAAAAGTACACCAAGCACACCACCACAAAGGGCGATTAGGCCAATCTCAATAAGATTTGGCATTTCACAAAGACCTTCCTGAGCCCACATAAACAGTGCGGGAAGTGTAAATATAGCACCCGCTGCAAGAGATTCCCCCGATGACGCTATAGTCTGAACTATATTGTTTTCAAGTATTGAATTCCTTCTAAGTATTTTTCTGATAATGCCCATGGATATTACCGCTGCAGGAATTGAAGCCGATACTGTCATTCCTACTCTAAGTCCCAAGTATGCATTAGCAGCGCCAAATACTACTGCGAGAATTATACCGAGCAGTATAGATACTACCGTAAATTCAGGCATAGTTTTATCCGCAGGAACATACGGAGTAAATTTCTTTTCTTCCATTTTCTTTCTCCTTTTTGTCATTTAGCACGACAGGACTCAAAGCAAATTTTGCTTAAGTCCTGTTTCGATATCTTTTGTCAGTAAAAAGTTTTATTAAATATAGTTGTACCCTCGCTTCATCTGCCACAGGCAGCGCTCGGTGATTATTCCCACTCTATCGTACCGATTGGCTTTGGAGTAAGGTCAAGAAGTACTCTGTTTATACCATCAACCTCGTGTGTAATTCTGTCTGTAATATGATGAAGAACCGCATAAGGAATTTCCTCAATAGTAGCAGTCATAGCATCTACGGTATTTACCGCACGGATAATTGCAGGCCAACCCTCGTAGCGTTTGCCGTCTTTTACGCCAACGCTCTTCATATCAGGTACAGCAATAAAGTACTGCCATACTTTACCCGCAAGTCCATTTTTATCAAACTCTTCACGAAGTATTGCATCAGCTTCTCTAAGTGCATGAAGTCTGTCACGAGTGATAGCGCCAAGACATCTAACGCCAAGACCGGGACCAGGGAACGGCTGACGATATACCATTTCATCAGGAAGACCAAGTGCAGAGCCTACTACTCTTACTTCGTCTTTATAAAGAAGTTTAACAGGCTCTACAAGTTCCATTTCCATATCTTCAGGAAGTCCGCCAACGTTATGGTGAGCTTTTACACCGTCGCTTTCCAATATATCAGGATATATTGTACCCTGTGCAAGAAACTTAATATCTGTAAGCTTTGCAGCTTCTTCGTCAAATACTTTTATGAATTCACCGCCAATGATTTTTCTTTTCTTTTCAGGCTCTGATACTCCTGCAAGAAGGTCTAAAAATCTGTCGGTAGCATCGATATATATAAGGTTGGCATCAAGCTGATTTTTGAAAACTTCGATAACGTTTTCGCTCTCGCCTTTACGCATTAAGCCGTGGTTAACGTGTACGCACACTAGCTGTTTGCCGATAGCTTTTATAAGTAGTGCGGCAACAACTGATGAGTCTACACCACCTGAAAGTGCAAGAAGTACCTTCTTATCGCCTACCTGATTTCTAACCGCTTCAACCTGCTCTGCGATAAACGCATCGGCAAGTGCTTTGGTAGTTATTCTTTCCATTGTTTCGGGACGTTTATTAGTATCCATAGCTGCCTCCTAGTTTGTATAATTATCGAAGTAACCCTGAACAAGTACTACAGGTGTACCTTTATCACCTGAACCGCTTGTAAGGTCACAAAGTGACCCAATAAGGTCAGTAAGCTGACGAGGTGTAGTACCCTGAGAAGCCATATTACCTACAAGGTCGCCATCTTTAGAACGAATACTGTCGGAAATAGCCTTTTTAAGCTCTTCGCCCGACAAATCCTTAAAGTCGTTATCTGCAAGGTATTTAAGTTTTAGCTCATTTGGAGTACCTACTAAGCCGTCAGTAAATGCAGGTGACACAACAGGGTCTGCAAGCTCCCAGATTTTACCCTTAGGGTCTTTAAATGCTCCGTCGCCGTACACCATAACCTCGATATGCTTACCTGTTTTATCAAGCATCTTTTTCTGAATATCGTATACAAGGTCAGTACATTCTCTTGGGAAAAGTTTTACCTTGTCTTCGGTAGATTTATTTGAACCGAGTAATCCGTATTTTTCATTACAACCACTGCCGTTAACCGGTGCATTTAATATATCATCAAGTCCGCATACAACCTTTGCGCCTGCTTCTTTAAGAATTCTCTTTGTACGCGCTCTTGTATGAATATCACAATTTATAATGCAGTCTGTATAATCAAGTATTGCTTTCGCCTGATTTGCAAATATAATCTCAACCTCTGCTCCGCACTCACGAACTAAGTTGCAATAGTATTCAACATAATCAACGCCTGTAAATTCGTGTAGGTTCACACCGAAATATTTTCTATAATCTTCTAGTGAAAGAACGTCTGAATAAGGGTTAATACCTGCTGCATCTATCTTATCAAGGCTAACAAGCTCGTTACCAACCTCGTCTGACGGATAGCTAAGCATAAGTACTACCTTTTCGCATCCTTTTGCAATACCACGAAGGCATATTGCAAAACGGTTTCTCGAAAGAATCGGGAATATAACTCCCACAGTCTTACCGCCCAGTTTTTCGCGAACGTCATTTGCTATATCATCGACAGACGCATAGTTTCCTTGCGCACGTGCTACAATAGATTCTGTAATAGATATAACATCTCGGTCGTGAAAACCAAAGCCTTCACTTTCGGCTGCTTCTATAACACTGTTTGTAACGATTGTTGCCAAGTCGTCACCTTCACGGATGATTGGACAACGGATACCGCGTGATACCGTTCCCACTTTTCTTTCGTTTGTCACTTTAACCCCTTCTTTTTTCAAAAAATTCAACAACATATATTATAACACTATTTTTTTCAATATTCAATAGAAAATTTTAATTTTATACGATTTTTTTTACTTTTTATACCTTGATATTATGTGCAAAAAAGCATAAAAAAACAAACAAATTTAAAAAATTACAAAACAGAGCTACAATATTACTATAAAACTATTACAATGAAGTGATTACGACGGAACAGACACAGATAAAAGATTTTACACAGGGTAATATATCCGGCGAACTTGTTAAATTTGCAAAAGTATGATGGGACTTGTATTTATATACGGTTACAATGTAGTAAGCGCATACTTCGCGGCATGGCGATTCAAAGCATCCGTTTATATTTATAAGTATTGCTGCTATTTTAAATCTTATATTGGACATAATTTTTGTAATAGGTTTTAAAATGGGCGCAGGCGGTGCGGCACTTGCTACAGTAATAAGCCAAGCGGTAAGCTTTATATCCTGCGTGATGTTTTTAGCGAAAAACAAAAGTGAATTTGAACTTAATATGAAAAAATCGTATTTCACAAAATGGGATATGGAAATGCTTTCAGACCTTATAAAACTTGGCACACCAATGCCTATAAAAAGTGCATCAATAATGGTGTCAAAGCTATTTGTAAACTCCTGGATAAACTCGTATGGCGTTGCTGTATCAGCGTTCGCCAGAATAGCAAACAAGATTTCGAGCATAAGCGTTCTCGTTTCAAATGCAATGAATGCCCTTTTAAATGGCAGTGGCAACTATCGTATAAACTTTGTTACGGCAATACTCGATGGAATAGTAATGCGAATAGGTCTGGCGGTATTGTTCGGCTTAACCTTCGGTATGAAGCACTACGGCTTCTGGCTTGGCGATGCACTGGCAGGATTTACGCCATTCTTTATAGGTGTGGTGTTCTACTACACATGAATATGGAAAAAAAGTTCAAAGGTATAAAAAAAGCAGACTATAGGGCGCGTTCTCTTAGGGGTGAAATGTCCAAAATGCATTGTTTTGGCGCATTGCATTGTCAAAATCATTTGAAATCCGCCAGGATATCTGCATGATTTTTCCTCGTCCTGCATCCAAAACAAAATAATTTTGGATGCAAAGCAGTTTTGAATGTTAGATT